>DASQAW010000546.1:0-5372 GCA_035635495.1 Burkholderiales bacterium | reverse complement strand
ACGTAGAACCCGCCGAGATCCACGTCCTGCATCTTCTCGAGCGCGTCGACCAGCCCTTCGCGCGTCGGGCTCTTGCCGGCGCGCTTCAGGGCTTCCACCATCACCTTCGCGGTGAGGAAGCCTTCCATCGCGCTGAAGTTGAATCGGCAAAGCCCGCCTTCTTCGCGAGCTGCTGGTATTCCTTGACCACCGGCACCGACGTGCCCCATGGAAAGGGCACGACCTGCGAGATGGCGACCCCGCTGCCCTCTTGGCCGAGGGCATCCGCGAGCGCCTTGCTGCCGACGAACGAGACGTTGTAGAACGTCGCGCCGCTGCCCGCCTTCTTCATCTGGCGGATGAACTCGGCGCACGACGTATAGGCGCTCACCATCACGATCGCGTCGGGCTCGGAAGCATGGATAGTCTTGACCGCCTCCTCGACCTTGACCGTGTTGCGCTCGACCGTGCCGTTGGAGTGGATCTTCATCGCGCGCTTGGTCAGCGCGATCTCGGTGCCCTTGCGGCCGGCTTCGCCATAGGCATCGGCCTGGTAGAAGACCGAAATTTTCTTGCCGCCGGTGGACACCACCTGTTCGACGATCTTCTCGGTCTCGTCGTAGTAGCTCGCGCGGACGTGGAAGACGTAGCGGTTGAAGGGCACGCGCAGGATTTCCGCGCCCGTGAACATGCCGACGAGCGGCACCCTGGCCTGTGTCGTCACCGGCAGGTGCGCGGCGCCGGTCGGCGTGCCGACGTAACCGAGCAGCGCAAACACCTTGTGCTCCTCGATCAGCTTCTTGCTCGCCGACGGTGCCACCGACGGCTCGTAGCGGTCGTCCTCGCTGATGAGATCAAGCCTGCGGCCGTGCACGCCGCCGCGCTCGTTGACGTAGTCGAAATAGGTCTTGATCCCGTTTCGCATCTGGATGCCGAGCTGCGCCGCGGGGCCGCTGAACACCGCGGCCTGGCCGAGGAGGATGCGATTGGCGCTGACGCCGTTCTCGGCGGCGCACCAGGGTGAAAATGCGGCTGCGGCGAGCAGCCCGACCAGGTATCGGCTCATACGCTGACCTCCAGGAACGCCTCGTTCTGCACCAGCCCGGCGACATCGAGCTCCTTCCAGACCTGCCCTTCGGCGTCGGTGTACTGCGCCCGCACCCACGGCTGTCCGGCGCCGGGCCGCGGCGTCAGGCTGTCGGCATGGCGCAGGCCGAGCGAGCGCTCGACCAGCAGCGCCGCGCCGATGCGGAAGCGCTCGGCAATGATCAGCAGGCGCGCGTGCTCGGACTTCGCTGCCGGTCTTGCGCCGACGAAGGCGGAAAAATCGGTGACGCTGTAGAGGTTGCCGCGCACGTTCGCCACGCCCTTGAACCACGGCTGCGCGAGCGGCACCGGCGCCAACGGCGGGACGGGGATCACCTCGCCCGCCTCGGTGAGATCCACCAGCCATGCCTCTCCGCCGACCCGCAAGCCGAGCTTGGAGGCCACGCGCGCGCCGGCGTGCGCGCTCTGCAGCCGCTCCGACAGCGCGAGCTGGTACTCGCGCAGCGAGACTCGGGTGTGAACAGACGGTTCGCCAGCAGAAGCCATCAGCCGAGCGCCGCGATCTTGGCGAGGAGATCGGCCTGGTTCACGGGCTTCACGATGTAGTCGCGCGCGCCCTGGCGCATGCCCCAGACGCGGTCGGTTTCCTGGCCTTTGCTCGTGCACAGGATCACCGGGATGCTCTTGGTCGCCTCGTCGCGCGTCAGCGTGCGCGTGGCCTGGAAACCGTTCTGCCCCGGCAGCACCACATCCATCAACACGAGATCGGGGGGCGACTGCTTCACCTTGTTCATCGCATCCTCGGCGCTCTCAGCCGTGGATACCTTGAAGCCGTTCTTCGACAGCATGTCGCTCAGCAACTGCCGGTCGGTGGGCGAGTCGTCGACGATTAGAATTTTTTTGATAGCCATGCGGTGCCTCTCAGGAATTCACGTAGTCGTTTACGGCGGCGACCAGCCCTTCCTTGGTGAAGGGCTTGGTGAGATAGCGGTCGGAGCCGGCGAGCCGGCCGCGCGCGCGGTCGAACACGCCATCCTTCGAGGAGAGCATGATCACCGGCGTGGACTTCAGCTTCGGGTTCTGCTTGATGAGCGCGCAGGTCTGGTAGCCGTCCAGGCGCGGCATCATGATGTCGACGAAGATGACGCGCGGCTGGTGGTCCGAGATCTTCGCCAGCGCATCGAAGCCGTCTTCGGCGAGAATGACTTCGAAACCGGCCTGGCGCAGGAACAGCTCCGCGCTACGACGGATGGTGTTGCTGTCGTCGATGACCAGGACCTTGATAGGTCCTGGTTCGGCCTGGCTCACCGCTCACTCCCCCCTGGTTGGAAGCTGCAGTTCTCTTTATGAGTCTTGCATTTACTGACGCTTCTTTAAGTGAAATAATGCATGACGGCGTGTAAGTGGACAAAGGGACAACGATGTTGCGTAGCACCAATCGCCTCCCGCCTCTATCCCGCTCAGACCGCCAACCCACTGCATTCCCTCGCACTTAAGCGGTAGCGTTCCTTTGATGCACCGCGTGCTCATCGTCGATTCCATCGCGCCGGCCGGCGAGGATCGCCTGTCGAAGAAGGCCGACATCATTCGCGCGCCGGACAGCGCTCCCGAGACCATTCGCGGGCTCGCGCGCGACGCCGACGGCGTCATCACGCGGAGCAAGCTCCCCGACGATCTGTTCACCGCGGCGCCACGCGTGCGTGCCGTCGCGATCCACGGCACCGGCACGGACTTGGTGCCGCTGGCCGAGGCGACCGCCCACGGCGTGATGGTGTCGAACGTGCCTGGTGGCAACGCGCAGTCGGTCGCCGAGTACTGCGCGATGGCGATGCTCATCCTTGCACGCAACACGCTCGCCATCACCAACGCGCTGCGCGCCGGAACCTGGGACGGCGCCCGCACGCTGGGCGCAGGCACGCACGAGATCGCCGCCATGACCCTCGGCATCGTCGGCGTCGGCGAGATCGGCAAGCGCCTCGCCGCCATCGCGCACCGCGGCTTCGGCATGCGCGTGCTCGGCAACCAGCGCCGCCTCGACCGGTTGCCGCCTGAGGCGCAAGCCGCGACCCTGGACGAGCTCATCGCCGCCAGCGACTTCGTCGTCGTGACCTGCCCGCTCACCGCGGAGACGCATCACCTTTTCAACCGCGAGCGCTTTGCCCGCATGAAGCCGAGCGCCTGGCTCATCAACGTCGGGCGCGGCGCGGTGGTGGAGGAAGAAGCGCTGATCGAGGCGCTGCGCGCGCGGCGCATCGCCGGCGCGATGCTCGATGTCTACGAGCACTACCGGCTGGAGTCGAGCCATCCTTTGTTCGCGCTCGACAACGTCGTGCTCACGCCGCATCTCGCCGGCATGACGGTCGAGTCCCGCAGCCGGGTGAGCGAGATCGCCGCCGACGAGCTGCTGCGCATGCTCGCCGGCGAGGCCCCGTTCAACTTTGTCAACCCCGATGCACGAAAGGCCCGCGTATAGTTTGGCGATGAGAACCTTGTCGAAACCGATCCGCTGGATCGTGCCGTACACCGGCGGCGGCGTATGACGCGCAAGAAGCTCAAGTCCGATCTCGGCTGGTCGACCGTCGACCGCATCGTGGTTCGCGGCAAGGACCTGCCGGGCGAGATCCTCGGGCACCTCAACCTCGGCGACATGGCCTTTCTCGAGCTGACCGGCCGCATCCCCAATCCCAAAGAGTCGAAGCTGTTCAATGCGATGGTCGTGACGCTGGTCGAGCACGGCGTGACGCCGAGCGCGATCGTCGCCCGCCTCACCTACCTCGGCGCGCCCGAGGCGCTGCAGGCCGCCGTCGCCGGCGGGCTGCTCGGCCTGGGCAGCGTGTTCGTCGGCTCGATGGAAGGCGCCGCGCGTATCCTTTCCGACGCGGTGGCGAACGGCAAGGACGCGAAGACCGTACTCGCCGAGAACAAGCGCATGCCGGGACTCGGGCATCCGATCCACAAGCCGATCGACCCGCGGACGGTGCGACTGTTCGAGATTGCCAGGGAAACCGGCCACTACGGCAAGTACTGCAAGCTGATGGAAGAGGTCGCCAGGGCGCGCGGCATCACGCTCAACGCCACCGGCGCGATCGGCGCGCTCGCCTGCGAGCTCGGCCTCGACTGGAAGATCGTGCGGGGCTTGGGCGTCATGGCGCGCGCGGTCGGGCTGGTCGGCCACCTCCTCGAGGAGACGCGCGACCCGATGGCTACCGAGATCTGGGAGCGAGTGGACGAGGAATCGTCCGAGCACCTCAAGAAATGAACCTCGGCCGCGAGAACCATCCCGAGATCCGCGACGCGGTGCGCGAGCTCTGCCTGAAGTTCGATTCGGCGTACTGGCAGGCGATCGATGAAAAGCGCGCTTACCCGGAAGCGTTCGTCGACGCGCTGACCAAGGCAGGCTGGATGTCGGCGTTGATCCCCGAGGAGTACGGCGGCTCGGGCCTCTCGCTCACCGAGGCCTCGGTGATCATGGAGGAAGTGACGCGCTCGGGCGGCAACGCCGGCTGCTGCCACGGCCAGATGTACAACATGAACACGCTGCTGCGCCACGGCTCGGAGGCGCAGAAGAGAAAGTACCTGCCGAAGATCGCCACCGGCGAGCTGCGCCTGCAGGCGATGGGCGTCACCGAGCCCGGCGCGGGCACCGACACGACCAAGATCAAGACCGTCGCGGTGCGCAAAGGCGACCGCTACGTCGTCAACGGACAGAAGGTGTGGACCTCACGGCTGCAGCACTCCGAGCTCATGATCCTGCTCGCGCGCACCACGCCGCTGGCCGAGGTGAAGCGGAAGAGCGAGGGCATGTCCATCTTCCTCGTCGAGGCGAAGAGCAAGGGCCTCGACGTGCGCCCGATCCGCAACATGGTGAACCACGAGACCAACCAGGTGTTCATCGACAACCTGGAGATTCCGGCGGACAACCTGATCGGCGAGGAAGGCAGGGGCTTCAAGTACATCCTCGACGGGCTGAACGCCGAGCGCATCCTGATCGCCGCCGAATGCATCGGCGACGGCTACTGGTTTACGGAAAAGGCAACCAAGTACGCCACCGAGCGCGTCGTCTTCGACCGCCCGATCGGCCAGAACCAGGGCATCCAGTTCCCGATCGCCGAGAGCTACATGGAGATCGAGGCGGCGAACCTGATGCGCTACAAGGCGGCGGGCCTCTTCGACCAGCACCAGCCCTGTGGCGCCGAGGCCAACATGGCCAAGCACCTCGCCGCCAAGGCCTCATGGGAAGCCGCGAATGTCTGCCTGCAGACGCACGGCGGCTTCGGCTTCGCCGCCGAGTACGACGTCGAGCGCAAGTTCCGCGAGAACCGGCTCTACCTGGTGGCGCCGATCTC
>DASQAW010000545.1:0-3799 GCA_035635495.1 Burkholderiales bacterium | reverse complement strand
TGTGGTCGGGCAAGCAGGTGCAGGAGTTCTCGCCGTGGCTGAAGAAGAAGCCGAGCGAGTACATCCGTTCCGGCCGCGTGTACTTCAACTGCGAGGGCGGCGAGATCACGCTGCCCTACGCGCTGAAGCGCATCGGCCACCGGGCGGTGCTGTTCGCCTCCGACTTTCCGCACGAGACCAATATCGAGCGCGCGAAGCGCGAGATCGAGGAGCTGCTGCACCACGAGGAGCTCTCGGACGAGGCGAAGCAGGCGATCTTCCACGACAACATCGTGCGGTTCTATGGCCCGCGCTTCGTGAAGCAGCAGGCGAAGACCGCCTCGCTATGAGGTTGAAGGACAAGGTGGCGATCATCACCGGCGCGGGCCAGGGCCTGGGTCGCGCCTACGCGCACCGCCTGGCGAACGAAGGCGCGAAGGTGGTGGTGGCCGAGCTCAACGCCGACAAGGGGCAGTCGGTCGCCGCCGAGGTGAAAGGTCATTTCGTGCGCACCGACGTCGCGGACGAGGCGAGCTGCAACCAGCTCGCGGCCGCGGTAGTCGACAAGCTCGGGCGCATCGACATCCTGGTGAACAACGCCGCGATCTTCTCGACGCTCAAGATGCGTCCGTTCTGGGAGATCCCCGCGGCTGAGTGGGATCAGCTGATGGGCGTGAACGTGCGCGGCGTATGGCTCGCGGCGAAGGCGGTCGTCCCGCAGATGCGCAAGCAAGGCAGCGGCCGCATCGTCAACATCTCCTCTGGCGTCGTCTGGATGGGGCGGCCGAACTACCTGCACTACGTCGCGAGCAAGGGCGCGGTGCTGACGATGACGCGCGCGATGGCCAGGGAGCTCGGCGAGTTCGGCATCAACGTCAACGCCATTACGCCGGGCCCCGTTTACACGGAAGTACCGCGCGCCACCGTGACCCCGCAACAGCGCGAGGCGATGATCGGCGCGCAATCGCTCAAGCGTGCCGCCGGCACGCAGGACCTGGAGGGCACAGTGGTGTTCCTATGCTCGGACGATTCGGCGTTCATCACCGGCCAGACACTGAACGTCGACGGCGGGATGAACTTCCACTAGTCATGAACCGTGGAGGATTTCGAGGTGACGGCGAAGGCCAAATGACGCTCTAATGTTTGTCGCACAGTGGAGACCCGCATGACGTCGATCCCCGATCCGAGCGTTCAACCAAGCGGTCGCATCGAACGTTTTCGCTCGATCCGTCAGGCGACGCTTGCCCTCGCAGCGCCGCTGTCGGACGAGGACTGCGCCATCCAGTCGATGCCCGACGCGAGCCCGGTGAAGTGGCACCTCGGCCACACCACCTGGTTCTTCGAGACCTTCGTGCTGCGGCCGCATCTCGCGGGCTACCGCGAGTTCGACGCCGCGTACCGCGTGCTGTTCAACTCCTACTACAACGCCGTCGGCGAGAAGCATCCGCGGCCCGAGCGCGGCATGCTGTCGCGCCCCGGCCTCGACGAAGTGCTGGCCTACCGCCGCCACGTGGACGAGGCCATGCTCGGCCTCTTCCCGGCGGCGGACGCCGCGCTGGTCGAGCTCGGCCTCAACCACGAGCAACAGCATCAGGAGCTCATCCTCACCGATCTGAAGCACCTGTTCTCCCGCAACCCGCTGAAGCCCGCGTACCAGAAGCAATGGCCGCTCACGCCGATCCGCGCGCGCGAGCCGCGCTGGATCGGCTTCGCGGGCGGGCTGTGCGAGATCGGCCATGCGGGTGCGGACTTCTGCTTCGACAACGAGACGCCGCGCCACCGCGTATGGCTCGAACCCTTCGAGATCGCCTCGCACCCGGTAACGCACGGCGACTTCCTGCGCTTCATCGACGACGGCGGCTATCGCCGGCCCGAGCTGTGGCTCGCCGGCGGCTGGGACGCGGTGCGCGCGCGCGGATGGCAGGCGCCTCAGTACTGGGAGGGCCGCGACGGCGCGTGGCGCACCTTCACGCTGCACGGCGAGGCCGCGGTGGACCCGAACACGCCGATCTGCCATGCCAGCTTCTACGAGGCCGAGGCGTTCGCGCGCTGGTCCAACGCGCGCCTGCCGACCGAAGCGGAGTGGGAAGTCGCGGCAGCCGGCGCGTCACGCGCGGGCAATTTCCTCGAGAGCGGCGCACTGCACCCGCTCGCGCTGCGCGAGGACCCGCCGAGCGGCACGCTCGCGCAGGCATTCGGCGACGTGTGGGAGTGGACCCGTAGCGACTACGCGCCGTATCCCGGCTTCAAGCCGGCGCCCGGCGCGGTCGGCGAGTACAACGGCAAGTTCATGTGCGGGCAATACGTGCTGCGCGGCGGCTCTTGCGCGACGCCCGAGGGCCACGTGCGCGCGACCTACCGTAATTTCTTCCCGCCGGATGCGCGCTGGCAGTTCTCGGGCCTGCGCCTCGCGCGCGGCGCGGGCTAGCTACTCGGCAGTAGCGCCGGACGCGGCGACCGCGCGGCCCCACTTCGCGGCTTCCGCGGCGACGAAGCGCGACGCTTCCTCGAGCGTCTGCGGCGAAGGCACGAGGCCCATCTTCTCGATGCGCTCGCTGATCTCGCGGTCGTTCAGAGCTCGCCCCAGATCCGTATTGAAACGCTGGAGCACCTCCCGCGGCGTCCCGGCGGTGGTGAAGAACCCGTACCAGCCGAGAGCCTCGAAGCCCGGTAGCCCGGATTCGGCGATCGTCGGCACATCGGCGAGCGCGGGGATGCGGCGAGCGCCAGTGGTGGCGAGCATCTTCACGCGCCCGCTCTGCACGAACTGGGCGAGTGGGCCTAGCGCGTTGAGCGTGAGGTGCACGCTGCCGGCGACCAGGTCCGGCGCGACCTGCTGGATGCCCTTGTACGGCACATGCGTCATCTGCACGCCGGCGGCGAGCGTGAACAGCACCGCGGCGAGGTGCGTGCCGCTGCCGACACCGACGGAGGCGTAGTTGAGCTCGTTCGGCTTCGCCTTCGCGTACGCGATGAGCTCGCCGATGCTGTTCGCGGGGAGCGTGCCGCTCGCATAGACGACGTACGGCCCCCATGCGGCGAGCCCGAGCGGCACGAGGTCCTTCACCGGGTCGTACGCGAGCTGCTTGTAGAGCCTGCCGTTGATCGCCACCGCCGGCGTGCCGAACACCAGCGTGTAGCCGTCGGCGGGCGCCTTCGCCGTCGCTTCCATCGCCAGGTTGCCGCCGGCGCCGGGCTTCGGCTCGATGACGATCGGCTGGCCGAGCGTCGTGCGCATCTTGTCGGTGACGGTGCGCGCGAGGATGTCGGCCTGGCCGCCGGACGAGAACGTCAGCAGCAGGCGCATCGGCTTGTTTGGATACGGTTGAGCCGACGCGGCCGTGGCCAGCGCCACAATGGCGGCAGCAATGACGGTTTTCATCGCTCGGCGGCAAAGCCGACCAGCACATCGGCCAATTCGTCCAGCAGCTGCGGCTGGCCCACCATGTGGTGCGTCGCGCCTTTCAGCGTGTACTCCCTGGCGCGGCCCTTCGCAGCCTGCGCCCATTGCGCCACCTGGCTCGGGAACACCACGGTGTCGGCGCTGTAGAGGACGGAGAGCACCGGCACGCTGGTCTGCGCCAGGCACTTCGGACCATCGGCGCGCGAGAGGCGCACGCTCCACTGCGACAGCCACGAGCGCAGGCTGCAGATGCGGCCGGTGTGCAGCGTGCCGTAATTCGAGGCGCGCGCGCTGCCGCGCGTGGTGCCACCCTTGCGGTCGCTCGGATCGAGCGTCAGGTCGACGAAGCGCGGATCGGCCGCGGTGCGGAAGACGAGGAACGGGGCGTCCTTGGGCGCTTCAGGGTCCGGATCGGCG
>DASQAW010000544.1:0-2543 GCA_035635495.1 Burkholderiales bacterium | reverse complement strand
GCCGCGCTGCTGCACCTGCTGCATCGCCCCGTCGATCTTCTGCTGCATCTGCTGCATGGTTTTCTGCCCCTGCTCCAGCTCCTGCTTCTTGATCGACGCGGCGGTGGCGGCGGTGGTGGCGACTTCGACGCCGCAACCCGCGAGGGCTGCGGTGGCGGCAATGACGAGAAGTGTTTTCATGGGCGCGACTCTATGCCGAAATGGGCAGTCTTGCCACGGCAAAAGTCCTCTGGCGGGTCGAAGCGAGGATTAGAAGGCGTCAGGGAGTCAGTTAACCGTCGCGCCGGTTTCCTTGACGATGCGCCCCCACTTCTCGTTCTCGGTGCGCATGTAGGCGGTGAGCGTGTCAGGCGACATCAACATGGCTTCAACGCCGCCCTGGCGGAAGCTCGCACGCAGTTCAGGGTCCTGCAGCGCCTTGGCGATCTCGGTATAGAGCCGCTGCACGATCGGCGCCGGCATGCCCGCTGGGCCGGAGACGCTTAGCCACAAGATCGCTTCATAGCCCGGCACGCCGGCTTCCGCGATCGTCGGGACGTCGGGCAGCTCGCTCCAGCGCTCGGCACTCGTCACGCCGAGCGCCTTCAGGCGCCCGGCTTTGACATGGCCGAGCACGTTCGGGATGCCGGCAAAGGAGACGCCCACCTGTCCGCCGAGCAGATCCTGCATCGCGGGCCCGCTGCCCTTGTAGGGCACATGGTTCAGCTGGACATGGGCGAGCGAGTTGAACAGCGCGCCCATCAGATGCTGCGAGCCGCCGTTGCCGGAACTGGCGAAATCGATCTTGCCCGGTTGCGCTTTGGCAGCCGCGATCAGCTCGCGCACGGAGCCGACGGCGATCTTCTGCGGATTGACCACCAGCGCGTAGGGTCCCCGGGCCAGCCCGCTGACGTGGGTGAAGTCCTTGACCGCGTCGTACTGCAGGTTCTTGTAGACGTGCGAGCTGACGAGGTGCGTGTTGCTGGTGACCAGCAGCGTGTACCCGTCCGGCGCGGCTTTCGCGACGAAGTCGGCGCCGATCGTGCCGCCGGCACCGGGGCGGTTCTCGACGAAGAACTGCTTGCCGAGCTGCTCGGACAGGCGCGGCGCCAGGATGCGCGTCGGCGTATCGGCGAAGCCGCCGGGCGAGAGCGGCACGACGATACGCACCGGGCGAATGGGGTAGTCCTGGGCGACGGCAGCGGTGGCCGCGAGCAAGAAGAAAATGACGAGGCGGTTCATGCGCGGTACACCGGCTCGGGTTGGCTAAAGAACGCGTGCAGGATGTGATAGACCATCAGGTAGTTCTTCTGCTGGAAGCTGGCGTGCGAGATGCCGGCCATCACCGAGAACTGCTTGTCGGCGTTCGGCAGCCGCCGGTAGAACTCGATGAGATCCTCGAGCGAGGCAATGCCGTCGTACTCGCCGCGCATGACGATGGTCGGCACATTGATCTTCTCCGGATCGACCAGCGGCAGCTTCGAGCACATGTCGACATACGTGCCGGTCGGCACGGAATCGTCGAGCTTGAGGATGGCGTCGGCGAAGGCTTCGATGGTGGCCTTGTCGGCGGTGCCGGGATGGTCGCGCTCGAAGATGCTGTGCACGAAAGCGCGATCGATCGGCCGGCGGTTCTTGCTCTGGAATTCGGGCAGCCGTTTTCTCCGCTGCTCGAGCGTGGGGCTGCCCTGTCCGGTCCAGACGAACGCGTCGAGCGCAAGGCGCGCGACGCGCTCGGGATGGCGCTCCGCAAAGAGCGCGGCCTTCAGCGCGCCGGACGAGATTCCATAGATCAGTAGCTTCTTCGCCCCCGAGGTGCGCAGGATGTATTCGCTGCCGGCGGCGAGGTCGTCGGCGCCGTTCGGAATGTCGCAGTTGATCGGCCGCGACTTGTCCGAGCGCCCATAGCCCTCGTTGTCCATGGTCCAGGTGTCGAAGCCGCGCTCGACGAACCATTCCATGGCGGACGAATGCGGGCGGCCAGGGACGTGGAGGTCGAAGGTCGGCTGCGAGGCCATCGACGAGCCATGCACGAAGAGGATCGTGCCGCGGGCTGCGCTGCCGGGTTGCTTGCGCCAGAGGAAGAGCCTGACGTCGCCCTTGCGCGTCCAGTGTTCGGTGCCATTCATCGTCGTACTGTATCGCATGTGTGCAACAATCCGCGGGGTTAGGAGGAGGAGCTCGATGAAAGAGGGCATCGAGGCGCTGGACACGTTTCCGAAGCTGCTGATGCATCACGGCCGGGTCAATGGCCGGCGGCCGGCGATCCGCGAGAAGGATCTCGGCATCTGGCAGACATGGACCTGGCGCGAGTTCGCCGATGAGGTGCGCTATCTCGCCTGCGGCCTGGCGGAGGCCGGCCTCACGCGCGGCAGCCACTTCGCGCTGATCGGCGCCAACCGGCCGCGTATCTACGCGGGGATTGCCGCCGCGCAATGCCTGGGCGCGATTCCCGTGCCGCTCTACCAGGACGCGGTGGCGGCGGAGATGGCTTTTCCGCTGCGCAACGCCGAAGTGACTCACGCGCTCGCCGAGGACCAGGAGCAGGTCGACAAGCTGCTCGA
>DASQAW010000543.1:0-1715 GCA_035635495.1 Burkholderiales bacterium | reverse complement strand
GAACGGCCAGTTCGTGCAGGACCAGCACGTGAACGAGCACGCCACCTGCTTCAACGTGAAAGGCCGCGGTCTCGTGGTCATCTCGTCCTGCGGCCACGCCGGCATCGTCAACACCGTGCGCCAGGCGATCGCGGTGTCGGGAGAGACAAACGTGCACGCGGTGATGGGCGGCTTCCATCTCTTCCCGGCGCCCGACGACTACGTCGCGCAGACGGTCGCCGAGCTGAAGAGCCTCGGGCCGGACGTGATCATCCCGCTCCATTGCAGCGGACCGAACATGGCCGAGGCCCTGCGCCGCATGATGCCCGACCAGTACCTGCCTTCAACCACCGGAACGGAGTTCACGTTCGGCGTCTAGCCGTAGCGCTCCTGCTCGCCGCCTGCTGCGCGCACGCGCAGGAAAGGCGGGCCGAAGCGGCGCGGCTCATGAACGAGTTGATGTCGGGCAAGACGCCGGTCGGCGCGCCGTTCGCCCTGCGAGATGCGACCGGCAAGCTGCGCAGGCTGGAGGACTTCTACGGACGCCTGGTGCTGCTCTACTTCGGCTACACGCACTGCCCGGATGTCTGCCCGACCGATCTCGTCGCCATCGGCTCAGCTCTGAACGCCCTGGGCGCACAGGCTGCGGAGATACAGCCGGTGTTCATTACGCTCGATCCGGCGCGCGATACGCCGCAGGTGCTGCGCCAGTACGCCACGGCGTTCCACCCGGGCTTTGTCGCGCTGCGCGGCACGGAAGCCGAGACGCAGCGCATCGCACGCAGCTACAAGGTGTTCTACGAGAAGGTGCCCGACGGCAAAAGCAGCTACGCCATCGACCATGCCGCCTTCACGTTCCTCCTCGACCGCGACGGCCAGTATGTCGGCTTCTTTCCGCCCGGGACGCGGCCCGAGCGGATGGCGGCGATGCTGAAGGACAGCCTCTAGTCGAGCGGCTCGAGCTTGATGATGGAAGCGCCGTGGTTCGAGCCGACCCAGAACGTCACCGGCGTGGTGGAGTTGTCGACATGCACGCGCCGGATGTTGGTCGAGCGCGGCAGTAGATAGGTCACCTGCTCACCGGTGCGCGTGTTCACCCGCGTCACCTGATCGGTGATCATCGAGCCGGTCCACGCCTCCTCGTTCTTGTCGAACGCGACGTCATAGGGCGCCGACCATTTCGGCGCGATCGGCCACTGCTTGAACTCGCCGGTCTTGGTGTCGAGCACCGCGATGCGGTCGCCGCGGTATTGCGCGAACCATAGCCGGTCCTGCGCGTCCATCTGGCCGCGGCGCGGCGCCACCACTGTCTTCGAATCCGGGATCTCGAACAGCTTCACCTCGCCGGTCTGCGCGTCGATGCGCCCGATGTGGCGCCAGCGGAAGTCGGTGAACCACGCATTGTTTTTGGAGTCAGGCACCACGTCATAGATGTTGTGCGGCTCGCCCTTGGGCGCGTTCTTGAACGGCTCCCAGGTCTCGATCTTCCCGCTCTTCACATCGAGCCGATGGATGCCGGCGAAGCCGTTGTTCTGGGTCCACACCTTTCCGTCGACGTGCGCGTACTGCGGGCTCACCATGTTCACCTGAGCTGCGTCGATGTTCTGCTCGGGCGGCAGCTGCCATAGCGTGAATTTCTGCGTCTTGCGGTCGAACTTGACGATCTGCGCCTGGTACATGTTGCCGAGCCAGAGATTGCCCTCCTTGTCGCTGCGCAGGCCGAGCGTGCCCGTGGG
>DASQAW010000542.1:0-10417 GCA_035635495.1 Burkholderiales bacterium | reverse complement strand
TTGCCCGAGCCGTTCGGGCCTACGAGCCCGAGGATCTCGCCGCGCCGCACTTCGAGCGCCACCCCGCCGAGCGCCTGGATGCCTTTGAACGATTTGGATACGTCGCGCACCGCCAGCAGAATCTCGCTGGCGCCGATTGCGGATGGTGGAGTGACGGGCGCGGCGGCGACGCGCGGCAACGGCTTGCGATGCGACCAGCGGCCGAGGAGTCCGCCGGGGAGGAACAGCACGACGAGGATGAAGACCAGGCCGGTGAGCGCGCGCCCGACCACGGCATATTCGCCCGCGGTGAACGCATAGAGGAGCGCCGTGATGGCCGCGGCGCCCACCGCCGGGCCGAGCCAGTGGCGCGTGCCGCCGAGCGCAGCCATCAGGATCACATACAGCGCGGTCCAGTGCGCGAAGGCTTCGCTCACCGTCACATAGGAGACGAAGACGCCGTTGATGCCGCCGGCCAGGCCGGCGAGCGCGCACGAGAGCGCAAAGGCGCCGAGCTTGAAGCGATAGGTCGGCACACCCATCACCTCCGCCACCTCCTCGTCGTCGTGGATCGCGAAGAGGCCGGTGCCGAAGCGCGAGTGGTAGATCGCATACGCAATCCACACCGTCGCGACTGCGAGGATCAGCGCCAGCATGTAGAAGCTGCCGGAAACCGTCGGCGCGAGCTTCGGCACCGACACCGCTGCGAGCATCACGCCGGGCCCGCCGTCGATCGGCGTGTTGAGGACGATGGTGGCGAAGATGAAGGTCAGCGCGAGCGTCAGCAGCGCGAAGAGCTCGCCGCGCAGCGCACGCACGCGGAAGATGATCGCGCCGAGGACCACGCCGAGCAGCGCCGGCACGGCGGCGGCGAAGGGCAGCGTCCAGACGAGTGGCCAGCCGAGACGGCCGCCGAGCACCGCCGTCGTATAGACACCTGCGCCGAAGAACGCGGCGTGCCCGAAGGAGAAGTACCCCGAGTAGCCGCTGAGGATGTTCCATGAGGTGGCAAGGACCGCCCACAGGAGCACCAGGTACAGAAAAGATTCATAGAACGCCGGCAGGCCGAGGAACGGCACCACCGCGAGGATGGCGGCGGCCAGCACGAAGGCGGCGGCGGGCTTCAGAACTTCTCCGGGCGCACGAGCAGCGCGGCGACGAGGAGCGAGAACGAGACGAGCGGCGCCCACGCCGGGGCGGTGAACGCCATGGTCAGCGCCTCGCTGACGCCGATCACCAGTCCCGCGATGAGCGGCCCGAGCGGATTGCCCAAGCCCCCGATCATCACCACCGCGAAGACGACGCCGATCCAGGCATAGATCTGCGAGGGCGCGAGCGTGTGGCTGAGCGCAAGGCAGACGCCAGCCACTGCCGCAAAGGCGGCGCAAAGGCCCGAGAGCATGAGCGAGAGCGCGCGCTCGTTGATGCCGAAGGCGGCGGCCATCGGCGCGTCTTCGGCGATCGCGCGCAGCGCCTTGCCGAGGTCGGTGTAGCGGAGCAGCGCCCACATGCCGGCGGCTAGCGCGCAAGCGATGCCGAGCGTGAGGAGCTCGGGCAGGTTGACGTAGAGCTCGCCCACCTTCCATTTCACGCCGGCGTAGTGCGACTCCATCCGGCGGAAGTCGGCGCTCCAGATCCAGTGGGTGAGCGCCTCGATCATTACGGTGAAGCCGAAGGTGACGAGGAGCGTGTTGAGCGGGCTCACCTTGAAGCGCGTGAGCAGCGCATGGAGCAGCACGCCGACGACGAAGAAAGCCGGCGCCGTGATCGCCAGCGTGAGGAGCGGGTCGAGTCCGGCCGCGGCGAGCTGGTAGCTGAGGTAGGCGCCGAGGAAGACGAGGGCGAAGTGCGCCAGGTTGATCTGGCGCAGCATCCCCCACGACAGCGTCAGGCCCAGGCCGAACAGGCCGTAGAGCGCGCCGGCGAAGACGCCGGACAGCGCCGACTGGCCGAGGAGCGCCGCGCTGGGCAGAAAAGCCTTCCTACTGCAGCCTGGCGCCCGGCGCGGCGAACTCCCTGGGCCACACCACGACCCACTTCCCGTCCTGCACCTGCTTAATCTTGTAGAGGTCCTTGCCCATCATGTAGTTCGGCGGGCCGTCGGGCGTCGTCGGCCAGGAGAGCCGTCCCACGATGGTGTCGACCGGGTTCGCGCGCAGCCACTGCGCGAGCGCTTTGTCGTCGAAGCTCTTCGCGCCGTTGATCGCCGCCTCGAGCGTCTGCCAGGTCGAATACGCGATCGACGCGTGCAGGTCGACCGCCGTGTCGGGCAGCCCCGCCTGCTTCGCCCGCTCGTGGAAAGCCTTCACGAACTCCGCCGCGCGCGGATTCGCCGTGAACGGCGGATGCTCCTCGAACGTGGTGAAGGCGAGCGCGCCTTTGCCCTCCGGCACCCTGGCTGTGGGCCCCGGCGACGGGAACATGTAGAAGTGCATCGGCGGCACGTAGTCGATCTTCTTCATCGCCTCGAGCATCATCACCGCGTCGAGGCCGGTGGCGCCGACGAACACGAGGTCGGGCTTCGCATCCTTGATGCGCGCGGCGATCGGGCCGAACTCGCGGTTGCCGAACTCCCAGTCGAGCCAGAGCACCTCGTTCAGCCCGCGCTTCTTCGCCACCTCGCGCGCGCCGACCGAGATGAAGTGCAGCGACGGGAATTTGCTCGTCACGATGGCGACCGTCTTCGGCGGCCGCGGACCGGAGGCAACCGCGTCGAGGACCAGATTGGGCCAGGCGTTCTCTGGATCGCCCGAGCCGCCCGAAGTCGGGAACTGCATGTCGTACTTGGCGGCGCGCGGCGTGCCGAAGCTGTTGTGCAGGATCAATTTGTTGTAGCGCTGCGCTACGCCCATCGCCGAGAGGATGTTCGCCGTGGCGTAGGGGCCGTTGATCAGGTCCACCTTGTCGACGGTGAGGAGCTGCTCGTAGAGCGTGCGGGCGAGGTCGGGGCGCGACTGGTCGTCCTTCATCACCCACTCGACCTTGCGGCCGAGGAGCCCGCCCTTGCGGTTGACCTCGTCGAACCAGACTTCGCCCGCCACCTTGTGAATGGCCGATGTCGGGCCGAGCGGCCCGGTCAGCGACAGCGTGCTGCCGATGCGCACCGGTTGCTGCGCCTGCACAAGAGAAGCAGCCAGGGCCAGCGCGGCCGCGCCGAAGATCGTTTTCATGCTTGCGCCTCCTCCAAGGACCGGCGTATATTGTCCATACGCCAATGCATTGTCAATAGATCAATGAGCAAACCCAAGCGCCGCGGCATCCAGTCTATTGATACCGGCATCCGCCTGCTCGAAGTGCTGGAGAAATCCGACGGTCCGCTCGCGCTGAAGGAGCTGAGTGCGAAGGCCGACCTGGACCCGAGCAGCGCGCACCGCTACCTCGCGAGCTTCGTGCGCTGCGGGCTCGTGCGCCAGGAGGCCGATTCACGCTACGACTTCGGCCCGCTCGCGCTGCACATGGGGCTTGCTGCGGTGCGGCGGCTCGATCCGGTGCAACTGATCGAGCAGGCGCTGCCCGCGCTCGTCGCCGAGACCGGCTACACCGCCCTCCTCACCGTATGGAGCAACCGCGGCCCGACGGTCGTGCACTGGCAGCGGAGCCGCAACCCCTTCGTCACCAACCTCAGCCTCGGCTCGGTGCTGCCCATCTCGCGCTCGGCGACCGGCGCGGTACTGGTCGCTTTTCTGCCCGAGACCGTGACGGCGGACGCCGTCGCCGCCGAGGCGCGGCGCGAGGACATCGACCGTACCGCCTTTGCGCGCGCCGTGGAGCGAGCAAGGAAGACGCGCCTCGCCTTCGTCGATTCCAGCGTGATCCCCGGGCTGTCGGCTGTGTCGTCACCAGTGCTGCAATGGAATGGCGAGGCCGCCGCGGCCGTCACGCTCATCGGGCCCGATCGCGACCTCGCGAAACCCAGCCACCCTGCGGTCGCCGCGCTGCGCCGGCTCTGCGACCGCCTGTCGCGCGATTTCGGCGCCCGGCTCAAGGAGGCTGCATGAAGCTTGTCACGGTAGAAGTCGACCGCCGCGCCCAGGCGGGCATCCTGGAGGGTTCCGAAATAGCGCTGCTCGGTTCCAGCCTGAAGGAAATACTGGCGAGCGGCACCGACCTGCGCCGCTTGAGCGGCAAGCAGCGGGTGCCCGCGAAAGGCGCGAAGCTCCTCGCGCCGATTCCGGACCCGGGCGTGGTGCTCTCTGTCGGTATGAACTACCACGAGCACTTGAAGGAGATGAAGACGCCGGTGCCGGAAAAGCCCGCGGCATTCACTAAGAGCGTGGCGAGCATCATCGCCACCGGCCAGCCGATCAAGGTGCCGCAGTCGAATCCGAGCATGCTCGACTGGGAAGGCGAGTTCAGCGTCGTCATTGGCAAGCCGTGCCACGCCGTCAAGGCGGCGCAGGCGCTCGACTACGTCGCCGGCTACACGCTGGTGAACGACGTCTCGGCGCGCGACTGGGTGGCGCCGATCTTCTCCGCCACCGGCATCATGGGCCCGATCCACGCCTGGGAGCACAACCTGCTCGGCAAGATGTTCCCCACCTTCTGTCCCATGGGCCCGTGCATGCTGACCAAGGACGAGCTGCCCGATCCCGGCAACGTGCAGATCCAGACGCGGCTCAACGGCCAGGTGATGCAGGACGCGAACACCGACGATCTCGTGTTCAGCGTGCCGCGGCTCATCGAGTACTACTCGCAGTTCTATCTCCTGCGGCCCGGCGACGTCATCACCACCGGGTCGCCCTCCGGTGTCGGCTTCGGGCGCAATCCGAAGGTGTTCATGAAGCCCGGCGACGTCGTCGAAGTGGAAGTAAGGCAGATAGGCGTCCTCCGTAACCCGATCGAGGCATAGACAATGGAATTCGGTTACTTCACGCTCAGCGACAACCACTACCCGGACAACCCGCGCTCGGCGAATGATTTCGTGCTGCAGATCCGTGAGCAGGCGCTCCTCGCCGACCGGATCGGTATGCACTCTTGCTGGATCGGCGAGCACCATTTCGATTCGCTCGGCGTCAACTCGCGTCCCGACCTGCTGCTCGCCAACATCGCCTCGCAAACGAAGAACGTGCGCCTCGCGCCGGCGGTCAACGTGCTGCCGCTGCACCATCCTGTGCACGTGGCCGAATGCTGGGCGACGCTCGACTTGCTCTCCGGCGGCCGCGTGGACTTCGCCACCGGCCGCGGCTACGACCGGAAGGAATATGCGCCCTTCGGTGCGGATTTCTTTGCGTCAGCAGAGATATTCGAGGAAGGCATCGACGTACTGCTGAAGGCCTGGAACTCGCCCGGCAAGTGGTCGCACAAGGGCCGCTTCTACGACATCCCGGAGATGGCGATCACGCCGAAGCCGGTGCAGAAGCCGATTCCGTTCTACGTCGCGTCGTTCTCCAAGACCAGCCTGGAGATGGCCGCCAAGCGCGGGCTGAACATCATCTACGCGCCCTTCGCCGCCGGCATGGTGTTCGGCGGGCTCGACAAGGCGGTCGACAGCTACCGCGAGGCCTGCGCGAAGCACGGCAACAAGCCCGGCCGCGCGATGTGCAGCTACTTCATCTACATCGCCGACGACGCAAGACAGGAGGACTACGGCCGGCAGACGCAGATGGACTACTTCAACCACTGCGTGCTGCAGGCCTTCCCGCAGAAGCCCGAGGACGCGCCGCCGACGATGCAGTACTTCATGAAGATCGTCGACATCCTGAAGAACCTGAAGAAGGAGGACCTCTCCGACAAGTCGATCCTGCTCGGCAGCCCGCAGAAGATCGTCGAGACGCTGAAGAAGGTCGAGAAGTCGGGCGTCGAGGAGGTGATCCTCTACTTCAACGTCGGCAACAAGCCGCACAGCCTGGTGAAGGAGCAGATGCACCGCTTCATGCAGGAGATCGCGCCAGCGTTCCAGGGCAAGCACATCCAGCGGATGAGACAGGCGGCCTAGCCATGTGGGAAGAGGTCCTCGCCCGCGTACGGCCGCAAATCGACGGCAAGGATTTCAGGGCCGCGCTCGGCACGTTCCCGACCGGCGTCTGCCTGATCACCACGCTCGGGCCCGACGGCCAGCGCGCGGGTCTGACGGTCAATTCCTTCAGCTCGGTGTCGCTCGATCCGCCGATGGTGCTGTGGAGCCTCGCGCGCACCGCCAACTGCGCGCCGGTGTTCCGCGATGCCGAGCACTTCGCGATCAACGTCCTCGGCGCGGACGACGCGGCGCTGTCGACCCACTTCGCCAAGCCGGGCGCGGACAAGTTCGCCCTGTTTTCCGAAAGATTTCTGAAAGGCATCGCCGACGTGCCGGTATTGCAAGGGGCGGTCGCGACCTTCGAATGCCACAGCCGCCACCGCTACTACGGCGGCGACCACATCGTGATCATCGGCGTGGTGGAGCGCTACGCCCACAACGGCGGGACGCCGCTCGTCTTCCATCGCGGGCGCTACTCGCGGCTGTGAGGTTTCTCGCCGCCCTCCTCGTCCTGATGGCGGGCACGGCGGGCGCCGCGGAGCTGCGCGTGGCGATCGTGTCGCGCACGGTGTTCTTCGTGCCGCTGTGGCTCGCGCAGCAGAAGGGTTACGTGAACGCCAGCATCGAGGTGTACAACAACGCGGAGAAGATCAACGAGGACCTGCGCTCCGGCAAGGTGCACGTCGCCGTCGGCACGCCCGAGGCGGTGATGATCGACGCCTACCAAGGCGGCACGCTGCGCATCATCGCCGGCAACGCGGAGCGGCTGCCGCACTTCATCATCGCCAAGCCGTCGATCAAAACCCTCCCGGCGCTGCGAGGCGCCCGGTTTGGGGTTCTTTCGCTGCAGGAAGGCAGCGCGTACCTCGTGCATCGCCTGATGGCCGCCAACGGCTTCAAGCCGGGCGACTACGAGGTGCTGGCGGTCGGCGGAGCGCCGACGCGCTGGAAGCTGCTGCAGGAAGGGAAGATCGACGCCGGGCTGCAGCCTTTTCCGCTCTCCTACGAGGCCGAAGCCGCGGGCTTCACCAACTTCGGCCCGATCACGCAGTACGTGCAGAACTATCTCTTCACCACGGTCAACGCCGACAGCGAATGGACGAGCCGCAATGACGAGGCCACCGTCGCGTTCCTGCGCGGCCTGCGGCGCGGACTCGACCACATGAAGCGCAGCCGCGACGACGCGGTCGCCGTGGCCGCCAGGGAGCTGAACACGACCCCGGTGCTTGCCGAACGGGCGCTCGCCGATACGGCGAAGCTGCAGATCCTGTCGCAGGACCTGTCGGTCTCCGAGCCAGCCCTGAAAGGCACCTTCGACACCCTGGTCGACGTGGGCCTGCTGCCCGCCGACGCGCGCTTCGAGCCGGCGCGGATGGTGGACAATCGCTTCCTACGGAGGCTGCCATGAGCGCGCTCAAGCTCGAGTTCCTGTCGCATGGAACGCTGGAATCCCGCGATCTCGAGAAGACGCGCCAGTTCTACGAGGAGTGTCTCGGCCTGGAAGCGATCCGCACCAGCCCGCGCTCGCTGATGATCCGCCTCGGCGGCGAGAACACCATCGCGGTGGTCGAGAACCCGCGCAAGGCGTCGATGCCGCTCCTCAACCACAACGGGCTCGACGTGGCGACGCGCGAGGAGGTGGACGAATGCCACCGCATCCTCGAGGAAGGCCAGGAGAAGTGGGGGCTGAAGAAGGTCACCAAGCCCGCCGACCAGCACGGCACTTATTCCTTCTACTTCGCCGACCTGGACGACAACTGGTGGGAGATCCTCGCCAACCCGCGCGGCGGCTACAGCTGGATGTTCGCGCAGGGCCGCGACCTGGCGGCCTGGGGCGCCGGCCAGGGCGACGAAGTCAACCCCAATCAGTTCAAGCCCCGCGGCCGGGAAGTGAAACCGTAGCCCCGGCCGCGGCCCACAAATGTTTACGCCGGGAAGCGGCTAACCTACATTTCGTCGGGAGCGCGCATTGTTGGAGAATCGCCCGGCCATGCCCCTGGTCTACTTCCTCACCGCCGCCGGCAAGGACGCACTGTCCAAGAAGGACGGCGAATCGAAGCTGCCGCTGGAATACCGGCGGCTGCTCGGCGTGATCGACGCCGAGGGCCATATCGACGTGATCCGCGGACGGCTGCGCCGCTTCTCCGACCGCCTGATCGACGAATGGCTGAAGGAGCTGGAGGACTTGAAGCTGGCCGAGTCGGCGCTGCCAGGCAAGGACGAGGACATCACCTTCACCGGCAAGCGCCCGCCGCTGCTGCCGCCGCTCGCCGACGAGGACAGCCTGCGCCTCGCGAAGAGCACGGTGGTCGCGGGCGCGACGCTGCTGCGCTCGGGCTCCTACCTCGCCGACGAGCGCATCGCCAACCTGCCGCCGATCGCCAAGTCGCCGCGCGACACCGTGATCCTGGTGGTGGAGGACGATCCCGACCAGGCGGCGCTCGCCGAGCTGCGGCTGACGATGGCGGGATACGCGGTGCGCTTGGCCGACCGCGCGAAGGCGCTGTCGCGCGCGCTGCGCGAGGAGGCGCGGCCGGACCTGCTGCTGCTGGATGTCATGCTGCCCGACGGCAACGGCTTCGACATCCTCGGGCAGCTGCGCTCCCGGCCGCAGTTCGCCACGCTGCCGGTCGTGCTCCTGACGGTGAAGGCCGAGCTCGCCGACATCCGCAACGGCCTCGCGCTCGGCGCCGACGGCTACATCACCAAGCCCTACAGCAAGAACCAGCTCGCCGAGGTCATCGGCCGGGTGCTGAAGCAGCCTTTAGCCACCAAGCAGCCGGGGCAGCCATAGCGCGATCGCCGGGAACACGGCGAGCAGCGCGAGCAGCACCAGATCCGCAAGGATGAACGGCGCCACGCCGCGGTAGATCGTGCGCATCGGGATCTCGCGCGCCAGCCCGTGCAGCAGGAAGACGATCACGCCGATCGGCGGGATGATCATGCCGAGCTCGATCACCACCACGTTGATGATCCCCCACCACACCGCGTCGTAGCCCAGCTTGACGATCACCGGCAGGACGAAGGGCAGCGTGATCAGCATCGCCGAGATCTCGTCGAACACGGCGCCCAGCACGAGGTATGCCGCCAGGAGAACAAAAACGATGGCCAGCGGCGCGAGCGGCAGCCCCTGGATCGCCTGCACCAGCGCCTCGGGGATGCGCGCCAGCGTGATGAAGTAGCTGAAGACGAAGGCGCCGATCAGGATCACGTACAGCATGGCCGTGGCGCTCGCCGACTCGCGCAGGCCTTCCACCAGGTTTCTCCACGTCAGCCTGCCGCGCAAGAGCGCGAAGAGGAACGACAGCACCGCCGCCACCGACGCCGCCTCGTTGACCGTGAACACGCCGCTGTAGAGCCCGCCGAACACGCCGGCGATGAGGATCAGCACCGGCGCCGCCTTGATCAATGCCGCCCGCTTTTCCGCCCAGGACACTCTCGGCAAGACCGGCGCCGCCTCCGGCCGCAGCCGCACGATGAGCGTGATCGCCAGCAGATTGAGCGCGATCGCCAGCAGCGCGGGCACGATCGCCGCGAGGAACAGATCGAAGATGAAGGTCTTCGCCACGATGCAGTAGAGGATCATGACGATCGACGGCGGGATGAGCGACTTGAGCGTGCCGCCCGCGGCGATGGTGCCGGTCGAGAACGCAGGCGAGTAGCCACGCTTCAGCATTTCCGGCAACGCCACCCGCGCGAAGGTCGCCGCCGTGGCGGTGGAGGAGCCGCACACCACGCCGAACGCGGCGCAGCCGCCGATGGTGGCGTACGCCAGCCCTCCCCGGCGATGGCCGAGGAGCGCGGCCACCGCGTTGTAGATGTCGGTCGAGAATCCCGCGATCGTCGCGAACGTGCCCATCAGCAGGAAGAGCGGCACGGTGGCGAGGTCGACGTTGGAGAGCACGCCCGCCGGCTCGTTGGCGAGCAGCGTCAGCGCCGGCGCCCAGCTCGACTGCAGCGCCACGCCCGCCACGCCCACGATCATCATGGCGAAGCCGATCGGCACCTGCGCGAGGATCAGCGCGAACAGCGCGCCCAATCCCAGAGCGCCGATGACGAGCGGGCTCATCTCCCGAACACTCGCGCCCAGTCGCGCGCGGCGACGATGAGCTGCACCAGCACCGCGAGCCAGAAAATCACGTCGACGCCGAACCAGAACGGCGCGATCGGGATCTGCAGCACGAAGGTGGTCTCGTGCGCGCGCGCCAGCTTGGCGGCGTAGATCCAGAACTGCCACGCGGTCGCCGCGAGGACGGCGCCCACCGCGAGCGCGGCGATGGCATCCAGGATCCTTCCCGCCAGCGGGTGAAGCGTGGCTCCCAGCCGGATGGCGATGTTGCCGCGCTCGACGAGCCCGACCGGGATGCAGCAGGCGATGGCCACCGCGATGGCAAGGCCGCCGAGGTCGCGCACGCCCTCGATCGGCCGGTTGGCGAGCCAGCGGAGCAGCCCGTCGGTCAGCGTCATCGCGGCGAGCCCCAT
>DASQAW010000541.1:0-9619 GCA_035635495.1 Burkholderiales bacterium | reverse complement strand
TACACGCTGCTGGTCGGCGTCGACAGTCCGATCTCGATCGCGCGCTTCGTCACGCCCTCCGCGGTGCGCTACGACAGCCTGCGCGATCTCGCGCCGATCGGCATGCTGAACGGGCTCGACGCGGCGTGGATCGACGACGCCACGCGGCGCCGCTGGCGGACCGAGTGGAGCGCGGAATTCGACACCTTGCGGAGGAACGTGCAATGACCCGTCTGCTCATGATCCTCGCGCTGTGCGCGCCATTGGTGGCGGGAGCACAGAGCTGGCCAACGGCCCGCCCCATCACGCTGATTGTGCCCTTTACACCGGGCGGCAACGTCGACTTCGCCGGCCGCGTGTTCGCGACGCGGCTGCAGGAGAAGCTCAAGCAAAGCGTGATCGTCGAGAACGTCCCCGGTGCGGGCGGCATCGTCGGCGTGCAGCGCGCGATCCAGGCGGCGGCGGACGGCTACACGCTGCTGGTCGGCGTCGACAGTCCGATCTCGATCGCGCGCTTCGTCACGCCCTCCGCGGTGCGCTACGACAGCCTGCGCGATCTCGCGCCGATCGGCATGCTGAACGCCGCGCCGATGATCATCGTCGCCCGCCCCGGCTTGCCCGCCGACAGCGTGGCCGATCTGCTGAAGCTCGCGCGTTCGCAGCCCGGCAAGCTGAGCTATGGCACCTCGGGCGTCGGCACGGTGCTGCATCTCGCGATGGAGCGCGTGAAGACGCTCGCCGGCATCGATATCCTGCACGTGCCGTACAAGGGCGGCGCGCCGATCATCACCGACCTGATCGGCAACCAGGTCGACCTGGCAATGCTCGTGACGGTGGCGACACTGCCGCAGGTGAAGTCCGGGAAGATCAAGGCCATCGCCGTCACCACGCCGCAGCGCGTGCCCTCGGCGCCCGAGATCCCCGCACTCGCGGAGTCGCCCGAGTTCAAGGGCTTCGACATGGTCGCGTGGACCGGACTCTTCGCGCCGGCGAAGACTCCGGCGGCGATCGTCGAGCGGCTGAACCGCGAGCTGAACGACGCGCTCGCTTCGCCCGACGTCGGCGGCAAGTTCGAGGAGCAGGGCGCGCTGCTGCGCAAGTTCTCGCCGGCGGAATTCGCGGAGTTCCTGCGCAAGGAGCAGGCCGACTACGCCGAGATCGTCAAGGCCGCTGGCATCAAGGAACAATAGCGGCGAGCGCGGCCAGCGCAGTGCGTGAAGCTGTCGTGCAGCGCGAGCACGCCCTGTGGTACGCGATGCGCCTCGAATAATTACGACCCTGACCCCGAATTGTGGAGGAACGCTGCTTGCTGGCGGTGGGCCGCATGGTTCATCAGCCAAGATGGGCAGAGATGTGCGCGCGCATCCTGCAGCAATGCGAGCACCTGCAGGGCGGCCGCGGCAACCTGGCCGCGTTTCTGGGCGTCCGGGAAGCCGAGCTCGCGGAATGGCTCGCGGCGCGCTCGGGTCCGCCGCGCGCGGTGTTCGAGCGCGCGATGGAGCTGATTCTCGCGGAGCACGACCGCCGCGCCGCGCGCGAGGCCGCCGGCGTGCCGAAGCGGCGCCGCACCGACCGCCCGACGGCCTGACAGGTCCATCCGGACGGGCCTGTCAGGCACGCCCCCTGCATACGTCCGGCATGGACCAGCGCACCCGCTACGCACAGGTGCTCTCGCAGGCCGAGGCGACCCTCGGCGGCCGCGCGCGGCTGGCCGCATTCCTCGACGTGCCGGCGGAAAAGATTGCCGCATGGCTTTCCGGCGAGGAAATGCCGCCCCTGGAGGTGTTCCTCGATTCGCTCGACGTGATCGCCGACGGTCCGTACGCGCCGGTCGCTCGCCCGATCCGCGTCGCCGCCATTAGGGGAAGATAAGCCCTAGTATCATCGGCGCATGACCAGCGCCGACGCTGTATCTCTTACCCGGTCGCTGCTCGCCTTCGACACGATCAACCCGCCCGGGCGCGAGAGCGACTGCGCGCGGCATGCGGGCGCGCTGCTCGAGCAGTGGGGCTTCCGCGTCGAGTACCACGACTACGAGCCGGGGCGCACCAGCTTGGTCGCGCGCGCCGGCGGCTCGCAGGCGAAGGCGCCGCTCTGCCTCACCGGCCACATGGATACGGTGGCGCTCGGCGCGCGCCCCTGGTCGAAGGATCCCTTTTCCGGCGAGGCCGAAGGCGACCGGCTCTACGGCCGCGGCACCTCGGACATGAAGGCCGGCGTCGCCGCGATCCTGATCGCGGCGCGGGCGTTTTCCAAGAAGTTCAATGGAACGCCAGGCGTGGTCATCGTCCTCACCGCGGCGGAGGAAGGCGGCTGCATCGGCTCGCAGCATCTCGCGCGCACGCAGCTCCTCGGCAAGGCGGGCGCGCTGCTGGTGGGCGAGCCGACGTCGAACTACCCGTACGTCGGGCACAAGGGCTCGGTGAAGTTCCACGCGAGCTTCAAGGGCGTGTCGGCGCACGGCTCGATGCCGCAGCTCGGCGACAACGCGATCTACAAGGCGGCGCGCGCCGTGAGCGCGCTCGAGACGTTCGACTTCGGCGCCGCGCCGCATCCGGTGATGGGCTCGCCGACCATGAACGTCGGCACCATGGCGGGCGGCAGCGGCGTGAACATGGTGCCCGACACCGCGACGATCGGCGTCGACATCCGCACCGTGCCGGGGATGGATCACGCCAGGCTGCTCGAGCGCCTGCGCGAGACGCTGGGCAAGGACGCGGAGATGGAGGTGTTCTCCAACCTGCCGCCGGTGTGGACGCCGCCGCAGCAGGAATGGGTCGAGCGTGTGTTCGACATCTGCAAGCAGCACCTGGGTACGCGGCCTGAGGCGAAGACGGCGACGTACATGACCGATGCGGCGAACCTGCTGAAGGTCTATGCCGGCGCGCCGACCATCGTCCTCGGTCCGGGCGAACCGCAGCTCGCGCACCAGACCGACGAGTGGTGCAGCATGGAGCGCATCCGGCAGGCGGTGGCGATGTACGAGGCGATCATCAAGGACTGGTGCCGCCTTTGAGGTGGTTCATCATCTTTGGCGCGCTGGTGGCGACGCTGGCGGGCGCGCAGCCGGTGACGCGCATCGTGGTGCCCTTCGCCGCCGGCGGCGTGCAGGACATCGTCGCGCGCTCGATCAACGCGGAGGTCGGCGCGGCGCTCGGGCGCAGCGTGATCGTCGAGAACCGCTCCGGCGCGGGCGGCACCATCGGCGCCGCCTTCGTCGCCAAGTCGCCCCCCGACGGGCAGACGCTGATCCTCGCCGGCGCGAGCCACACGATCGCCGGCTCGCTTTACGCCAAGCTGCCTTATCACCCGCTGCAGGACTTCACGCCCATGGCCCACATTGGGAACGTCGACTACGTGCTGCTGATCGCGGCGGCGGTGCCGGCGAAAAGCGTGGGCGAGTTCGTGGCGTATGCGAAGGCCAACCCCGGGAAGCTGAACTACGCGAGCGCGGGCGGCGGCTCGGCGACGCACCTGTCGATGGCGTACTTCGTCAGCCTCGCCGGCATCGACATGGTGCACGTGCCGTTCAAGGCGACCGGCGAGGCGGTGAACGAGGTGCTCGCGGGCCGCGCGCACGCCGTGATCGCGGCGAACATCGGCGCGCTGCCTTTCGTCCACGATCCGCGCGTGCGCGCGATCGGCTCGACCGGCACGAAGCGCTCGAAATTCCTGCCCGACCTCGCCACCGTCGACGAGAGCGGCGTGCCTGGCTACGGCTTCGATTCCTGGATCGGGATCCTCGGCCCGGCGGGCATCCCGCGCGGCACGGTCGACGCGATCAACGCCGCCATGGGCAAGCTGCTGAAGGACCCGGTGATACTCGAGCGCCTGGACAAGCAGGGCGTGGTGCCGCAGGCGCTCAGCCCGGACGCCTTCGCCGAGCTGCTGCGCGCCGACTTCGCCAAGATGGCGCGCGTGGTGAAGATCTCCGGCGCGCGGATCGACTAGCGTGCTGATCGGCTGCCCGAAGTGCGCCACCCTGAACCGCGTTCCGCCGGAGCGGCTGGCCGACGGACCGGTCTGCGGCAAGTGCAAGGCGCCCCTGCTCGAGGGCAAGCCCGTGCCGGTGACCGATGCGACCTTCCAGGCCGCGGTCGAGCGCACCGAGCTGCCGGTGGTGGTCGATTTCTGGGCCGACTGGTGCGGGCCCTGCCATGCGATGGCCCCCGGCTTCGAGCGCGCCGCCGCCGAGATGAAGACCCGCGCGCGCTTCGCGAAGGTCGATACCGAGGCGGCGCCCGGCGTTGCCGGCCGCTTCGCCATCCGCTCGATCCCGACGCTGATCCTTTTCAAGCAAGGCAGGGAAGCGGCGCGCGTATCGGGGGCGATGGATGCGCGCCGCATCCAGGAGTGGGTGAATCAGGCCCTGGCCGCCTGAAGCGCTCGCATGACCCCGCCGTGCGCGACGAGCGCTTCCGGCCGGCGCTGCAGCAGGTCCGCGTACTTGCGCTGAAACGGCGAGCCGGCCGCGTCGGGCTTGAGCAGGCGCCTGATCTCCGCGACGTACGCCTTGGGCAGCACGGGCTCTTCCACTTCCTCTAGGCGCACGATGAGCGCGGTGAGCGCGCCGAGCCAGGCGAACGCCGGATCGTCGATCAGTACCTTCAGGAATTCGCCGTCCGACAGGCGGCCGCGGCTGCGCTCGTAGCTCTCGCGCTCGGCGTCGACGAGCGCCTTGTGCAGATCGAGGAGCGGGCCGCGGATGTCGGCGAGCTTCATGCCGGCAGGTATTTCTCCGCGAACTCGCGGTAGTGCGCCTTGAGCGCTTCGTCGCGGCCGCGCAGGAGGGCGGAAAGCTTCTCGAGCACCTCTTCGAGGTAGAGCGTGCGCACGCGGCTGCGCAGCGCGCCCGCGGTGATTTCGGGCAGCACGTCCAGCGCCTTGCGCAGCGGCTCGTTCGCACGCGGCAGCACGATGAACAGCAGGCTCTCCGGCTTGTCGAGGTAGCACAGGCTGCGCAGGAGCTGGTAGCGCCGGAAGAAGGCGTCGGGCTCGAGCCATTTCGGCTCGACCAGCGCCGAAAGCCGCGGCGCGTACACCTTGGCCAGCTTCTCGCCGTGGCGCTCGTCGAGATCGGTCGCGCCGAAGCCGAGCTCGCAGAGCCTCGCCTCCAGGTAAACCCTGCCGCCGCGCTCTAGCTCGATGAAGAAATCGAAGTGCGTGCCTTCCTCCGGGTCCTCGGCATACTCGAAGGCGAGCGTGCGCGGCGCCGCGTCCTTCAGGCCGAGCACGCCCTGCAGAAAGGCGCGCGCCCAGTCGCGGTCGGCCACCAGCGGATAGAAGAGGTTGAAGCCCATCGCCTGCGACGAGGTGAGGTGCGCAAAATCGCGGTGCAGCTGGACGCGGCGCTCGCCGCCGGCGGCGTCGAGCTCGGCCCAAAACCGCTCGCGGAACGGCGCAAGGATGTTGAGCCGCTGCTGCCCGGGCGGCAGGATGTACGGACGCTTGGCGAGGACGCCGGTGCGCGCGCCGCGCCACGCGCCGCTTTCCAGCACGCGCAGCACGCGGAACTTGTACTTCGCGAGATGCGCGCGCAGCCGTTCCTCGTAGGTCATCATCGCGCCGCCGGGAGATAGAGTTTCACGCGCGTGCCCGAGGCGCCGGAAGCGAGCTCGGCGCGGCCGCCGGCCTGGCGCATGCAGCCCGCGACGATGTGCAGCCCGAGCCCGGGAGGCCGCTCGCCGTCGGCCCACGAGGGCGGCTCCAGAGCGCGGGCCGCCTTCTCCGGCGGCATGCCGATGCCGGTGTCGGCGAACTCGATCATCACCAGGCCGTCGGGCGCGGCCGCCGTGCGGATCGCCACGCGGCCGCCGGCGGGCATCGCGTCGCGCGCGTTCGTCGCGAGCTCGAGCAGCGCCACGTGCAGCGCGTGCGGATCGGCGAACGCCTCGGGAAGATCCGGCGCCGGCGAGAGCTGCACGCGCACGGCGTCGCCGACGGTGCGTGCCACGAGCGGCGCGAGCTCGCCGAGCAGCCGGTTCACGTCGAAGCGGCGCGCTTCCGGCGGCTGCAGGCGGGCGAGGGCGACCATGCGGTCGGCGAGCTGCGCGGCGCGGCGCGTGGCCTGCAGCCCCGCATCGACGATCTCGGGCACGAACTCGTGGCGGCGCTTGAGCAGCTCCAGGTTGCCCATGATGACCTGCAGGAAATTGTTCAGGTCGTGCGCCAGGGCCGCCTCGACCCGTTTCAGCTCTCGGCTCATGGAATGGAGTGATCCTACCGGATCAGGGGGCGCCGACCCGGCCCGGATTTTGCAAGGCGACTTGCGGTATGAGCGGGCCGAAAATCGGCATCACCGGGTCGTACGGCGGGCTGAACCTGGGCGACGAGGCGATCCTGCAATCGATGATCGAGCAGCTGCGCCGCGAGCTGCCGGGCGTCGAGATCACCGTGTTCTCGCGCAACGCCGAGGACACCAAGCGCCGCCACAAGGTCGAGCGCGCCGTGCCGGTGCGCAAGCTCTCGCGCGCCGAGATTGTGCCCGAGGTCGAGCGGCTCGATCTGCTGCTCTTCGGCGGCGGCGGCATCATTTACGACGCCGAGGCGCGCATCTACCTGCGCGAGGTGCTGGTGGCGAAGGAGCACGGCGTGCCCGTGATGCTGTTCGCCGTAGGCGCGGGACCGCTGAAGGACGCGACCGTGCAGGCCGCGGTGCGCGAGGCGCTCGAGGGCGTGGCGGCGATCACGGTGCGCGAGAAGAGCGCGCAGCAGTGCCTCGAGGAGGCGGGCGTGCACCACGACCTGGTGGTCACGGCCGATCCGGCGCTGCTGCTGAAGCCCGAATCGCTGCCGCGCAACGCGCTCAAGTTCGAAGGCCTCGACGGCCGCCGCCGCGTGATCGGCATGTCGGTGCGCGAGCCCGGCGTCGCCGCGCCCGACCTCGACCCGAACGTCTACCACGCGCTGCTGGCCAACGCCGCCGACTTCATGGTCGACCGCTTCGATGCCGACATCCTGTTCGTGCCGATGGAGCACTCGGTGCTCGACAGCCAGCACAGCCACGCGGTGATCGCGAAGATGCTGCGCGCGCAGCGCGCGCGCGTGCTGAACGGCGAGTACACCTCGGGCCAGATCCTGGCGATGATGAGCCGCTTCAGCTTCGTCGTCGGCATGCGGCTGCACTTCCTCATCTTCGCGGCGCTGCGCGCGGTGCCCTTCGTCGCGCTGCCCTACGCCGGCAAGGTGTCGGGCTTCCTCGAGGACCTCAAGCTGCCGACGCCGCCGCTGCACCTCGTCAACCCGGGGCGCCTGTGCGCGCACCTCGACGAATCGTGGGACAACCGGCGCGCGCTGCGCTCGACGCTGCAGAAGTCGGTGCCGGCGCTGCAGGAGCGCTCGCGCCAGACGATCCAGATCGCCGTGGAACTGCTGGAGAAGCGCAACAAGGGCAATGCCCTCCCTAAAGCGGCCTGAGAATCCCGCCAGGATCGAGCTGCCGCCGCGGCGCGCGCTGCTCGCGGCGGAGACCGACGTGCTGGTGGTCGGCGGCGGGCCGGCGGGCCTCGGCGCCGCGCTCGGCGCCGCGCAGACCGGCGCGCGCGTGGTGCTCGCCGAGCGCTACGGTTTTCTGGGCGGCAACGCCACGGCGGCGCTGGTGATGCCGCTGATGTCCTTCCACACCGCGCATCCGACGAAGGAGAAGAAGGGCGCGACCACGCTGCTGCCGACCGACCACGGGCCGGGCGAGCCGATCATCGCGGGCGTCCTCAAAGTCTTGTTGGAGAAATTAGTCAAGGCCGGCGGAGCCATCGAGCCGTCGCTCGCCACGGGATACGTCGTGCCCTTCGATCCGGAATGGTTCAAGCTCATCGCGCTGGAAATGCTCGACGAAGCGGGCGTGCAGTTCGTCTTCCACGCGTTTGCGAGCGGCGTGCTCGGCCCCGAGGGGCGCGTCGAGGGTGCCGTGTTTGAAACCAAGTCGGGGCCGCTCGCCGTCCGCGCGCGCGTCACTATCGATTGCACGGGCGACGGCGACGTCGCGGTGCAGGCCGGCGCCCCCTCGGAAGTCGGCCGCGCCGACGGCCTCGTGCAGCCGATGACGCTGATGTTCCGGGTGGTCGAGTTCCAGCGGCAGAACTTCGAGTCCTACGTCACGCAGAACCCGAAGCAGTGGCGCGGCGTGCACGGCCTGTGGGATCTCGTGCGCGAGGCGACCGAGGCCGGCGAGCTGCGCCTGCCGCGCGAGGACATCCTCTTCTTCGCTACGCCGCACGAGGAGGAAGTGAGCGTGAACAGCACCCGCGTCACGCGCGTGCTCGGCACGGATGTCTGGGATCTCAGCTTCGCCGAGTGGGCCAGCCGCAGGCAGATGCGCCAGATCGCCGAGTTCCTGCGGCGCTACGTGCCGGGCTTCGAGCAGTCCTACGTCGCGCAGAGCGGCGTGCAGGTCGGCGTGCGCGAGACGCGCCGCGTGCTCGGCGACTACCAGCTCACCGCCGACGACGTGCTCGCCGCGCGCAAGTTCGACGACGCGATCGCGCGGGGGGCTTATCCAATCGATATCCACAATCCCAAGGGTAGCGGCACGATCCTCAAGCGCCTGCCGCCGGGCGAGGCCTACGACATCCCGCTGCGCTGCCTGATGCCGCGCAGTACGGAAGGATTGGTGGTCGCCGGCCGCTGCATCTCCGGCACGCACGAGGCGCATTCGTCGTATCGGGTGATGCCGATCGTAATGGCGACGGGCCAGGCCGCCGGCGTATGCGGCGCGCTCGCCGCGCGCCGCGGCGTGCTGCCGCGCGAGGTCGCGGCGGGCGAAGTGCAGCGCGAGCTCGCGCGCCAGGGCGCGAGCCTGCGGCCGGATTTGATCAGCGCGAGAGAAATCGCGGCGGCGAAGTAAGGCTTTGTCATGTAGTGCAAACCGTGATATGGCGGTCGCGGCCGCATGGCTACCATGCGCGACGCCGCGATGGAGAATCAGCCCGCCGGGGAGCAGGAGTTGCGCGTCGTCACGGACACCATGCCCGTGGCCGCGGTGCGCTGCGACCGGGAGGGGCGCTTCCTCTGGGTCAATCCGGTGTACGCGAAATGGGCGGCGCGCCCGGTGCGCGACCTCATCGGCCGGCGCGTCATCGACATCGCGGGCTCGCGCGCGATGCGCGAGATCCAGCCCTTCATCGACCGCGTGCTCGCCGGCGAGCAGGTGAACTACGAGCGCATCGTCGAGCTGCCGGGGCTCGGTCGGCGCTGGGTGAAGTGGGCCTACACGCCGACGCAGGAGCATACGGGCGGCCAAGTCGACGGCTGGGTCGCGACCGGAATGGACATCCACGCGGCGAAGGAAGCCGACCGCAGGAAGGACGAGTTCCTCGCCACGCTCGCGCACGAGCTGCGCGGGCCGCTCGCGCCGATCCGCAACGCCGTGGCGATCCTCGGCCGCAAGGGGCCGCAGGACCCGGAGGTAGCGTGGAGCCAGGGCGTGATCGAGCGCCAGATCGAGCAGCTCTCGCGCTTGATCGACGACCTGCTCGACATCGAGCGCATCTCGCGCGGCAAGTTCCTCCTGCGCCGCGAGCGCGTGCCGCTGGAAGCGGCGATCGACATGGCGCTCGAGGCGGCGCGTCCGGTGGTCAACGCGGCGGGCCACCACCTCTCGGTGCTGCTGCCGAGCGAGCGCGTGGTCGTGGACGCCGATCCG
>DASQAW010000540.1:0-37694 GCA_035635495.1 Burkholderiales bacterium | reverse complement strand
CCGGCAAGCATCAGGAGTCGGTCGACACCCTCGCCAAGGCGATGAAGATCCTCGACATCAAGTAGCTAGGGAATCAGGACCACCGAGCCGGTGGTCTTTCTCCCCTCGAGGTCGCGGTGCGCCTGCGCCGCGTCCTCGAGCTTGTAGCGCGCCGTCGTCTCGATCTTCACCTTCCCGGACTTCACGACGTTGAAGAGGTCGTTCGAGCGCTTGACCAGATCCTCGCGCTTCGCGATATGGGTGGCGAGCGTCGGCCGCGTGACGTAGAGCGAGCCTTTGGTGGAGAGGATGCCGAGGTTCACCGGCGGCACCGGACCCGAGGCATTGCCGAAGGACACCAGCAGGCCGCGCGGCTGCAGGCTGTCGAGAGAGCCATCCCAGGTCGTCTTGCCCACCGCGTCGTAGACCACCGGCAGCTTCTTGCCCTTGGTGAGCTCCTTCACCTTCTCGACGAAGTTCTCCGTGCTGTAGTTGATGACGTGCTTGTAGCCGTGCGACTTGGCGACCTTCGCCTTCTCGTCGGACCCCACGGTGCCGATGGTGTTGACGCCGAGCTTCTTCAGCCACTGGCCGGCGATCAGGCCGACGCCGCCCGCCGCGGCATGCCATAGCACCGTCTCGCCCTTCTTTACCTTGTGGGTGGAGAAGATGAGGTAGTGCACCGTCATGCCTTTCAGCAGCATCGAGGCGGCCTGCTCGTCGCTGATGCCCTTCGGCACCTTCACCACGCGGTCCGCCGGCACGAGGCGCTCCTCGCAATACGAGCCCGGCAGCCCGGTGTAGGCGATGCGGTCGCCTTTCTTCAGGCCCTTCACGCCCGGGCCGACCGCCTCGACCACGCCCGCGCCCTCGTTGCCGGCGATCGCCGGGGTCTGCATCGGGTAGAGGCCCGAGCGCTGGTAGGTGTCGACGAAGTTGACGCCGATCGCCGTGTGCCGGATGCGCACCTGGCCGGGGCCGGGGTCGCCCACCGGCACGTCGTCGACCTGGAGCACCTCGGGACCGCCTTGCTTATGGAAACGGATTGCCTTGGCCATGCTCTTTTCTCCCAAGTGGATTGGAACCGCTTAGTCCTTCTTCGGCGGCTCGCCGCCCGCCGCGCGCATCGCCTGGAGCGCCGCGCGCTGCAGCTCGAGCCCCTGGATCGAGAACTTCACCATGTTCAGGTTCATGTTGAGCCACGCCTCCACCGAGCGCAGGTCGGCGATGCGCTTCTCGACTTCGGCGGGGTCGAAGGTCGGCATCGCCATGCCGGGCAGCGGCACGCCGAGGTTTCCCCACAGGCGCCGGAACATCTCGAACGGATCCTGCGGCGGCAGCGCGCCCTGGTCAGGCATAGGCTCTTTCTTCCGGCGGGTTGAAGAACTCGCGCAGCTCGGCCTCGCGGCTGATGGTGTCCTGGTAGCCGAGGTCGATCAGTGCCCGGCAGAACGATTCCTCGAACAGGAGATAGCTGGCCAGGTTGGAGCCCGAGCGGTTCAGCGCCCCGGTCGGCTTGAGGATGAAGCGCACGGTCGCCGGCAGCTCGTGCAGGAAGCGCGCGGCGACGCGCTCGATCGGCTGCGACGGCGTGATAAACAGCACCTTCACCGTCCGCAGTCCCACGCCGGACTCGCCCAGGCGCTCCGGCGGGATCAGCTTCACCGTGCGGTTGATCCGCTCGAGGCGCTCGATGTCGACGGCCAGGCTGTCGAGGAAGATCGAGTTCAGCGCGTGCCCGGCGACCTGCGCCAGCGACGGGTAGACGCTCGAGCGCGAGCGGTTCTGCTCGTGGGTCTGGCGGCCGGTGCCGACGATCAGCACGCGGTCGGCGCCGAGGTGCAGCGCGGGCGAGACCGGCGCGATCTGGCGCATCGAGCCGTCGCCGAAATACTCCCGGTGCACCTTCACCGCCGGGAAGATGAACGGCAGCGCGGCGGAGGCCAGCAGGTATTCGAGCTTGAGCGTCACCGCGGCGCCGATGCGCTGGTTGCGCTCCCAGCCCTCGAGGCCGCTGCCGCCCTGGAAGAAGGACACGCTCTGTCCGGTGGTGTAGCCCGAGGCGGTGACGCAGGCGGCATAGAGCGCCCCCGAGTCGATGTTGGCCTGGATGCGATCGAACGACAGGTTGCGCTCGAGCATCTGGGCGAGCGGCGTGTTGTCGAGGAGCGACATCGGGTTCTCGCGCGAGATCAGCATCATCGCGGTGAGCCACTTCGCGCCGCTCTTCAGGATGTTCCAGGCGTCGGTGCGGTAGATGTGGTGGCAATGCATGTTCTCCCACACCTCGAGCAGGTTGGCGACCGCCCGCGAGTAGTCGTCGGCGAACACGGCGAGCGTGGCGGCGTTGATCGCGCCCGCCGAGGTGCCGCACAGGATCGGGAAGGGGTTCTTGGTCGGGTTGCCGAGGACGTCGCGCACCGCCTTCACCACGCCTACCTGGTAGGCGGCGCGCGCGCCGCCGCCCGTCAGCACGAGCCCCGCGCGCGGCCGCACGCGGCTCGCCGGGAACGGCGAGACGGTCGCCGCGCTTCTCCCTATGGCGGGTTCCATCAGAACAGGCTCTCCTGGGCGCGCGGCGCGTTCGCGTCGGTGACGGCGAGCGCGGTCATGTTGACCAGGCGGCGCACGGTCGCCGAGGGCGTAAGGATGTGCACCGGCTTCGCCGCGCCGAGCAGCATCGGCCCGATGGTGACGCCGCCGCCGCTCGCGGTCTTAAGCAGGTTGAACGAGATGTTCGCCGCGTCGAGCGTCGGCATGACCAGCAGGTTGGCCTCGCCGCGCAGGCGGCTGCGCGGGAACACCCGCAGGCGGATCTCCTCCGACAGCGCGGCATCGCCATGCATCTCGCCCTCGATCTCGAGGTCCGGCGCGCGCTCGCGGATGAGCGCGAGCGCCGCCCGCATCTTGCGCGCCGAGGGCGTGTCGACCGAGCCGAAGTTGGAAGCCGACAGGAGCGCCGCCTTGGGCACGATGCCGAAGCGGCGCATCTCTTCCGCGGCGAGCAGCGTCATCTCGGCGATGTGCTCGGCGTCGGGGTCGTCCGTCACATAGGTATCGCAGATGAATACGGTGCGGGCAGGCAGGATGATGGCATTCATCGCCGCGTAGTGGCGCACCCCGGGGCGCAAGCCGATCACCTGGTCGACGTAGTGCAGGTGCGAGGCATGCGTGCCGAAGGTGCCGCAGAGCATGCCGTCGGCCTCGCCCTTGTGGATCATCATCGCGCCGATCAGCGTCTGGTTGCGGCGCATCTGGATGCGCGCGTACTCGGGCGAGACGCCGCGGCGCTCGGCGAGGTGATGGTAGGTCGTCCAGTAGTCGCGGTAGCGCGTATCGAACTCGGGGTTGACCAGCTCGATCTCCTTGCCCGGCCGCACCCGCAGGCCGAGCCGCTCGAGGCGCTGCTCGACGACCTGCGGCCGGCCGACGAGGATCGGCTTCGCCAGTCCCTCGTCGACCACGATCTGCGCCGCGCGCAGCACGCGCTCGTCCTCGCCCTCGGCGTAGACGACGCGCCGCGGCGCGGCCTTCGCCGCCGTGAAGAGCGGCTTCATGATGAGGCCCGACTGGTAGACAAACTGCGTGAGCGACTGCTCGTAGGCGGCGAAATCGGTGATCGGCCGCGTCGCGACGCCCGAGTCCATGGCGGCTTTCGCCACCGCCGGTGCGACGCGCGCGATGAGCCGCGGATCGAACGGGCGCGGGATGATGTAGTCGGGGCCGAAGCTGATCGTCTCGATGCCGTAGGCGAGCGCGACCTGCTCCGAGGTCTCGGCCTGGGCGAGCTCGGCGATCGCGCGCACGGCGGCGAGCTCCATCTCCGTGGTGATGGTCGTGGCGCCGACGTCGAGGGCGCCGCGGAAGATGAACGGGAAGCAGAGCACGTTGTTGACCTGGTTCGGGTAGTCCGAACGCCCGGTCGCGATGACGCAATCCGGCCGCGCTTCCTTGGCCAGCTCGGGCAGGATCTCCGGTTCCGGATTGGCGAGCGCGAGGATCAGCGGCCGCTCGGCCATCTTCCTCACCATCGCGGGCCTGAGCACGCCGCCCGCCGACAGGCCGAGGAAGACGTCAGCGCCGGCGATGACCTCGTCCAGCGTGCGAGCGCGCGTGTCCTTCGCGTAGCGCTCCTTGTCCGGGTCCATCAGCTCGCGCCGGCCCTTGTAGACGACGCCTTGGATGTCCGTGACCGCGATGTTGGCGAGGGGCAGCCCCATCTTCTGCAGGAGATCGAGGCAGGCGAGCGCCGCAGCGCCGGCGCCGGATGCGACCAGCTTCACCTCCTCGATCTTCTTGCCTACGACCTTGAGCCCGTTGTACACGGCGGCCCCCACCGTGATCGCGGTGCCGTGCTGGTCGTCGTGGAACACCGGGATCTTCATGCGCTTGCGCAGCGCGCGCTCGACCGTGAAGCACTCGGGCGCCTTGATGTCCTCGAGGTTGATCGCGCCGAAGGTCGGCTCGAGCGCGGCGACGATGTCGACCAGCTTCGCGGGGTCGCGCTCGTCGATCTCGATGTCGAAGCAGTCGATGCCGGCGAACTTCTTGAACAGCACGCTCTTTCCTTCCATCACCGGCTTCGCCGCGAGCGGGCCGATCGCCCCCAGGCCGAGCACGGCGGTGCCGTTGGTGATCACCGCGATGAGGTTGGAGCGCGCGGTGTACTGCACCGCGGTCGCCGGATCGCGCACGATCTCTTCACAGGCCGCGGCCACGCCGGGCGAATACGCGAGCGCGAGGTCGCGCTGGTTGGTGAGCTGCTTGGTCGGCAGGACGGAGATCTTCCCCGGCGGGGGGCGCCGGTGGTAATCGAGAGCGTTCTTCTTCAGCTGCTCGTCCACGCGACGATTCTATAGCAGCGCCCCCGTACAATGGCCTCTCATGCGCACCGCGCGCCGCGCTGCGGAAATCGAACCTTTCGAAGTGATGGACGTGCTGTCGCGCGCGCATGCGCTCGAGCGCGCGGGGCGGCACGTGGTGCACATGGAGATCGGCGAGCCCGACTTCACCGCGCCCGCGCCCGTGGTGGAAGCCGGCGTGCGCGCGCTGCGCGACGGACGCACCGCTTACACGGCGACGCTCGGCCTGCCGGAGCTGCGCGAAATCATTGCATCGCACTATGCGAGCAGGTTCGCCGTCAGCGTTCCTGTCGAGCGTGTGGTCGTTACTTCGGGTGCATCGGGTGGCCTGCTCACGGTGACCGCGTTGTATGTCGACGCGGGCGACGAAGTGCTCGTGCCCGATCCCGGCTATCCCGGCTACCGGCATTTCGTGCGCGCCTTCGAGGGGCGCGCGCGGGCGCTCAACGTCACCGCCGCCGACAATTTCCAGCCGACGGCGGCGATGGTGCGCGCGGCCTGGGGACCTCGCACCAAAGGCCTGCTGCTCGGCTCGCCGTCCAACCCCACGGGTACCTTGATCGCAAGAACCGAGTTGGCGGCGATTGCCGCTTTCATCGCCGAGCGCGGCGGTGTGCTGATCGTCGACGAGATCTACCAGGGCCTTTCGTACGGCGTGGAGCCTTGGACCGCGCTCGGCCTGCCGGGCGCAGTGGTGGTGATCAACAGCTTCTCGAAATACTTCTGCATGACCGGCTGGCGCCTGGGCTGGGTCGTGCTGCCGGCGGGCGCGGTGCGGGGCTTCGAGAAGCTGGCGCAACATCTCTTCATCGCCGCGCCTTCGGCTGCGCAGCACGCAGCCTGCGCCGCGTTCACGCCGGAAAGCCTGCGCGTGCTGGAAGAACGGCGCGGCGAGTTCGCGCGCCGCAGGGACTTTCTGCTGCCGGTGCTGAAGGAAGCCGGACTATCGGTGCCGGCCGAGCCGCACGGCGCGTTCTACATCTACGCCGACTGCCGGCGCGATGCCCGCGACTACTGCATGCAGTTGCTGGAACGCGAAGCGGTGGCGGCGACGCCTGGCGTCGACTTCGGCGCCAATGGCACCGAGCGCTGCGTACGCTTCGCCTACACCCGCGCGATGGTCGACCTCGAGGAGGCCGCGGCCCGGATCAGGCGCTTTGCGGCTGCTTCCGCGCCTTCTGCCTGAGCAGCTCGAGGCGCGCGCGCTCGGCGAACACCTTGTTGGCATACGCCGAGCTCGGCTCGTCGAAGGCGCCGGCGTAGACCTGGAGCGCCGTCTCCGTGTCGCGGAAGCGGCGCTGGTACTCGCGCAGGATCTGCGCGCCGACCTGGATGTTGACCTCCGGCTCGAGCAGCGCGTGCTCGCCGCCGTGGTCCGCGAGCTTCTCGAGGTGGTACTTCGGGATGACCTGCATCAGGCCCTTCGCGCCGACGACGCTCTCGGCGACCGGGTTATAGCGCGACTCGACCGCCATCACCGCGAGGATCAGCAGCGGGTCGACCGAATGCTGCTCGCCGGCGCGGTACGCCGCGGCGACGTAGCCGGCAATCGCGCCCTCCGAGACGCGGTAGCGCTTGGCGATGTACTCGGTCACCACGCGCTGCTCGCGCTGGAGCGGGGTCTCTACGCTGGGCTGGATCGTGCCCGCGACCTCGGTCGCCGGCACGGAGAAGGCTTCGCTCACGAGCCCACTTGCCCAGGCCGGCAGCCGCTCGATGCCGTCCTTTTGCAGGACGAGCAGCAGTACGCCCGCGACGGCGACGAGGCCGATGAGGGCCAGCAGGGCCTTCGCGCCGGCGTAGGCGCGCCTTACGAGTGTTGCCAGCATCGGCCACCTCCTCGCCCCGGCGCCCTGTTGAGACTTGGACTTGGCGATGGACCTGGCGAGCAGGTCGACGACCGGGGTCAGATGGTTGAACGCACCAGCCGACGACATGGCTGGTTGTTGCGCTGCAGCGGAAGCAATGATAGTAGGCATTTTTCAATCCTGTCAATCACTTCGCATCTCCAGAACAGGCGCAAGAAGCCCGCGAACCACTTGTTTCCACGGCGCTTTTATTCGTCTTTGCGGATCGTCCGCCCCGGTAAAATAGGGGCTGAAGTTGAAGTGTTTCCACCTCGTGGTGAAGCCTCGCGGACCGGCCTAGGTCTCGTTTCTTGGGCCGATTGGACCAAGCCGGTCCGCTGAGCTTCGAGGCCAGGCGAAGGGCTTTCGCCCTTCGCCCCATCCTCCAGGATCCCGGTTACGGCCGGGACCCCGTCGGGAAAGGCCAAGCGGCCGCTGGATTCAGCGCGGGTCTCGCGCCGGAGGTCGCAGCGGTCGACGGCTCTGCTGCTGGACTAGCCGTCGTTTCCGCAGGGCTGGCTTTAGGACTAGCGGCTTTCATCGCCTTTTTCTTTTTTCCCGCCTTTTTCTTCTTCTTGGCGGATTTCTTACCTGCCGCCTTCTTGCCTGCTTTTTTCAACGATTTCTTTTTTCGTGATGCTTTCTTCTTCTTCTTTTTCTTTCCGCCTTTTTTCGCTTTTTTCTTCGCCATGCTCAATCTCCTTCAAGGTTGTTGAACAAAGAAGTCCGGCTCGCATGAGCCCGGACTATCCAACCGCCGGCGGGGGATTGCCGCCGCCGGCGTGCTGAATGGGGTGAGACCGCGAGGCGAGGTCCTGGTAGAGAACATCGCTGTCGAGGCGGATGCCGCCCTCCCAGGTGACGGTCGCGGTGTCCGGATCGACGCTCACCTTCTCGAACTCGCGCACGTCCCGCCACAGCTGGAACGCGCCGATCTCGAGCAGGTTGCCGAGGAACACGCTGCCTTCGAGCCCGTCCTCGAAGCGCAGCCACAGCTTGTAGTCCTCCTCGGCTTTGCATGCCGTTATTCTATGCATTTGGTCCCACTCCTCTTCCATGTTGCTCCCCCTCGGAGGCTTCACTCCCAATTCAGGGCTCCGCCGGTCTGATACTCGATGACCCGCGTCTCGAAGAAGTTGCGCTCCTTCTTGAGGTCGATCATCTCGCTCATCCAGGGGAACGGGTTCTGCGCCCCCGCGTACAGCGGCTCGATGCCGATCTGCTGGCAGCGCCGGTTGGCGATGAAGCGCAGGTACTCCTTGAACATCGGGGCGTTCAGGCCGAGCACGCCGCGCGGCATGGTGTCCTCGGCGTAGCGGTACTCGAGCTCGACCGCGCGCCGGAAGAGGTCCTGCACCTCCTCGCGGAAGGCGGGGGTCCACAGGTGGGGGTTTTCGAGCTTGATGGTATTCACGAGATCGATGCCGAAATTGCAGTGCATCGACTCGTCGCGCAGGATGTACATGTACTGCTCGGCTGCCCCGGTCATCTTGTTCTGCCGGCCGAGCGCGAGGATCTGGGCGAAGCCGACGTAGAAGAACAGGCCCTCCATCAGGCAGGAGAAGACGATCAGGCTCTTCAGCAGATCCTGGTCGGACTGCGGCGTGCCGGTCTTGAAGTGCGGGTTGGTCAGGGTGTCGATGAACGGCACCAGGAACTCGTCCTTCTCGCGGATCGACGGGATCTCGTGGTAGGCGTTGAAGATCTCGGACTGCGGCAGGTCGAGGCTCTCGACGATGTACTGGTAGGCGTGGGTGTGGATTGCTTCCTCGAAGGCCTGGCGCAGCAGGTACTGGCGGCATTCCGGTGCCGTGATGTGCCGGTAGGTGCCGAGCACGATGTTGTTGGCGGCGAGCGAGTCGGCGGTGACGAAGAAGCCGAGGTTGCGCTTGACGATCCGCCGCTCGTCCTCGGTCAGACCGTTCGGGTCCTTCCAGAGCTGGATGTCGCGGCTCATGTTGATCTCCTGCGGCATCCAGTGGTTGGCGCAGGCGGCGAGGTACTTCTCCCAGGCCCACTTGTACTTGAAGGGCACCAGCTGGTTGACGTCGGCCTTGGAGTTGATGACGCTCTTATCCTCGACGCTGACGCGACGCAGCTTGGCCGCGCTCTCGAGCGCCGGCGCCTGCGCGACGCTCGCCGGCACGAAGCCGGGCGTCGGCTGGAGGGCGAGGTCTTCGAACTTGAGCATGGCGCCTATTTGTCCTGTCCGTTGCGCATCGCCTGCGCCAGCAGCAGCGTGCGCAGGCTGGGGGCCTCTTTGTCGTCGACCGGCTTGAATTCGGGCTTGTAGCTGCGCGCGAGCTCTCTCGCCGCCGACTCGAGCTGGGCGGGCGTGGCGAAGGCCATCTCGTAGGTCGCGATATAGAGGTTCCAGTCGGTCCCGGCGATGGTCACCCACTCGGCGTGACGCTCGTGGGACTTCAGGAGATCGGGGTTGAAGGTCTCGGCCTGGCCGAAGTAGAGCGCCCGAAACGTGAGCAGCCGCCAGCCCGGCACCAGCACCGCATACAGGCCCGCCGTCTTCGGCGGCGACCAGAGCGGCGCGAGGAAGGGCCCGGAGAAGGTCAGGCTGCCGAGCGTGATCACTGGCAGGCTTCGCAGTCGGGGTTGTCGATCGCGCACACCTTCACGCCGGCCTCGGCCGTTTCCACGTCCATCGGCACTGCGTTCAGCGCGCCCGCCTTGCTGGTCGACTTCTCGGCATGCGTCGCGCCCATGGAGCGCAGGTAGTAGGTGGTCTTCAGGCCGCGCAGCCAGGCGAGCTTGTAAGTCTCGTCGAGCTTCTTGCCCGAGGCGCCCGCCATGTAGATGTTGAGCGACTGGGACTGGTCGATCCACTTCTGCCGGCGCGCCCCGGCCTCGACCAGCCATTTCGGCTCCACCTCGAACGCGGTGGCGTAGAGCCTGCGCAGCGCCGCAGGTGCCCGGTCGATGCGGGCGAGGTTGCCGTCGAAGTACTTCAGGTCGGCGATCATCACCTCGTCCCAGAGCCCGGCCTGCTTCAGGTCGGCCACCAGGTACTCGTCCACCACCGTGAACTCGCCCGACAGGTTCGATTTCACGAACAGGTTCTGGTAGGTCGGCTCGATCGAGGCCGACACGCCGATGATGTTGGCGATGGTGGCGGTGGGCGCGATGGCGATGCAGTTCGAGTTGCGCATGCCGTGCGTCTTGACGCGCGCGCGCAGCGTCTCCCAGTCGAGGGTGGACGAGCGGTCGAGCTCGACGTACCCCCCGCGCTCGGCGGCCAGGAGGTCGAGCGTGTCCTGCGGCAGCACCCCGCGGTCCCAGAGCGACCCCTGGAACGAGGCATAGCGGCCGCGCTCCTCGGCCAGCTCGGTGGACGCCCAGTACGCGGCGTAGGCCACCATCTCCATCGAGCGGTCGGCGAACTCCATCGCTTCTGCCGAGGCGTAGGCGACGCGCAGGCGGTGCAGGCAGTCCTGGAATCCCATGATTCCCAGTCCCACCGGGCGGTGACGCAGGTTGGAATTGCGCGCCTTGTCGACAGCGTAGTAGTTGATGTCGATGACGTTGTCCAACATGCGCATCGCCGTGCGAATTGTTCTCCTTATTTTTTCGAAATCCAGTCCCTCGTCGGTCATGTGCGCGACCAGGTTGACGGAACCCAGGTTGCACACCGCGATCTCGTCGGCCGAGGTGTTGAGGGTGATCTCGGTGCAGAGGTTCGAGCTGTGCACCACGCCCACGTGCTGCTGCGGGCTCCTCAGGTTGCACGGATCCTTGAACGTGATCCAGGGATGCCCGGTCTCGAAGAGCATCGAGAGCATCTTGCGCCAGAGCTGGACCGCCGGAACCTTCTTGAACAGCTTGAGCTCGCCGCGCTCGGCCTTGAGCTCGTAGCGCAGGTACGCCTCCTCGAAGGTCTTGCCGAACTTGTCGTGCAGGTCGCGCACGTCCGACGGGGAGAACAGCGTCCACTCGGCGTTGTCCATCACGCGCTTCATGAACAGATCCGGAATCCAGTTCGCGGTGTTCATGTCGTGCGTGCGCCGGCGGTCGTCGCCGGTGTTCTTGCGCAGCTCGAGGAACTCCTCGATGTCGAGGTGCCAGGTCTCGAGGTAGGAGCACACCGCGCCCTTGCGCTTGCCGCCCTGGTTCACCGCCACGGCGGTGTCGTTCACCACCTTGAGGAAGGGCACCACGCCCTGCGACTTGCCGTTGGTGCCCTTGATGTGCGAGCCGAGGGCGCGTACCGGGGTCCAGTCGTTGCCGAGGCCCCCGGCGTACTTGGCGAGCAGGGCGTTCTCCTTGATCGCCTCGTAGATGCCCTCGAGGTCGTCGGAGACGGTCGTCAGGTAGCAGCTCGAAAGCTGCGAGCGCTGCGTGCCGGAGTTGAACAGCGTCGGCGTCGAGCTCATGAAGTCGAAGCTCGACAGCACGTCGTAGAACTCGATCGCCCGGGCGTCGCGGTTCTTCTCCTTCAGCGCGAGGCCCATCGCCACGCGCATGAAGAAGGCCTGCGGCAGCTCGATGCGCTTGCCGTGCACGTGCAGGAAATAGCGGTCGTAGAGCGTCTGCAGCCCGAGGTAGCCGAACTTCAGGTCGCGCTCGGCCTTGAGCGCCCGGCCGAGTTTCTGCAGGTCGAAACGCGCCAGTTCGGGATCCAGGAGCTCCGCGGCAATGCCGCGCCCGATGAACTGCGGGAAATAGGTGGCGTAGCGCGTCGCCATGTCGGCGTGGCTCGCCTCCTCGCCCAGCACTTCGAGCCGGACGCCATGCAGAAGCAGCCGCGCGGTGACGTAGCTGTAGGCGGGCTCCTTTTCGATGAGCGCGCGCGCGGCGAGCACCGCCGACTTGCGCACCTCCTCCATCGGCACGCCGTCGTAAAGGTCGCGCAGCGTCGCATCGAGGATCGCCTCGGGCGCGGTGTCGGCGAGGCCTGCGCAGGCCGCCTGCACCAGCGCGCGCAGCGCCGCGCGGTCGAGGGGCCGGCGCGCCCCGTTCTCCACCACGTGGAGGCCCGGCTCCTTCCTCGCCGCCTTCTCCGCGAGGCGCACCTTGGCCCGCTGCTCGCGGTAGAGCACGTACGCGCGCGCCACGTCGTGCTCGCCCGAGCGCATCAGCGCGAGCTCGACCTGGTCCTGGATGTCCTCGATGTGGAAGGTGCCGCCCTGCGGCTGGCGGCGCAGCAGCGCCCCGACCACGGCATCGGTCAGCCCGCCGACCAGCTCGCGGATGCGCGCCGAGGCGGCGCCCTGGGCGCCGTTCACGGCGAGGAACGCCTTGGTCATGGCGACCGAAATCTTGGACGGCTCGAAGCCGACCACCGCGCCGTTGCGCCGGATCACCTTGTAATCGGCAAAGACGCCGCGCTGCGTGTTACCAGACTCAGTCATCGCCGCGCCAAAGCCCGGGGTCAGCGCAGCATTTTCCTGAGCGATCTGCATGGTCCTACCTCCCGTTTCTTGGCTGCTCGCCCGGGCCGTCCACGCTGTGCTGGCGCTTTTCTTAGACGACCTACCCGTTACGTTCCACTAGGTTTAGTAGTGAACTGATCCACTAAACCCACAATTTGTGTAGCCACGGTAACAAAAGAAAATTTTTTTAGCAACCGCGCGACTACTAAATATCGGGATTTTTACCGGGCGACCCCTAAATATAGGGGCGTTGACGCGGCGCAGCACCCTAGCAGCGCTATATATGGCCAGCGCGTGCGCAACATCACTACATGTAGTGGTCGCGGGGACGGCACGACCGATTCAGCCTGTTTCGGCTTCCGCCAAGTTGGCCAAGAGCCGCGGCCAGTCGAAGCCCGGGCCGGGATCGGTCTTGCGGCCGGGCGCGACGTCGCTGTGCGCGGCGATGTCTCGCAGCGGCAGCGTGCTTCTCAGGCGCTCGACGAGACGGGCGAGCCGCGCGTATTGCGCGTCGGTGAAGGCGCCGTCGTCGGTGCCCTCGAGCTCGACGCCGATCGAGAAATCGTTGCAGCGCTCGCGCCCGCGCCAGGACGAGACGCCCGCGTGCCAGGCGCGCCGCGCGACCGGCACGAACTGCACCAGCTCGCCGTCGCGCCGGATGAGGAAGTGCGACGACACGCGCAGTCCGGCGATCTCGCGGAAGTAGGGATGCGCCGCGGCGTCGAGGCGGTTGGTGAACAGGCGCTCGATGGCGTCGCCGCCGTACTCGCCCGGCGGCAGGCTGATCGAGTGCACCACGAGCAGCGTGATCTCGGTTCCGGGCGGGCGCTGGTCCTGGTTCGGCGAGTCGACGACGCGGTCAGGCCTCGCTGTCGTCCGTTCACGTCTTGCTGTCATCCTTGATGCCAAGGCGTTGCATCCGGTAGCGGAGCTGGCGGAAGGTGATGCCGAGGATCTTGGCCGCGGCGGTGCGGTTGAAGCCGGTCTTGCCGAGCGCCTCGAGGATCGCCTTGCGCTCGATCTGGTCCAGGTAATCGGGCAGCGCGCCGGGCTCCACCCCGGCTCCGGCTTCGGCCGCGGAGGCGGCGTTCGCCGGAGCGCTCAGGCGCAGATCCTCGACGTCGATCTCGCGGCTGCCGGACAAAGCGAGCGCCCGCTCCAGGATGTTCTCGAGCTCGCGGATATTGCCCGGGAAGTCGTAGCCCCGCAGCTCCTCGACCGCGTCGGCGGTAACCCGCGCCGGCGCGTTGCCGGATTGCGTCCCGAGGCGCTCGAGGATCGCCGAGGCGATGAGGGCGATGTCGTCCCGGCAATCGCGCAGCGGCGGCATGGCCAGCTCGATGACGTTGATGCGGTAGAAGAGGTCCTGGCGGAAACGTCCGGCGGCCACGAGCTGCGCGAGCTTCTGGTGGGTGGCGCAGATGATGCGCACGTCGACCGGGTCCTCCTGCGGCGCGCCGACCTTGCGCACGCGCTTTTCCTGGATCGCGCGCAGGAGCTTGACCTGCATGGGCAGCGGCAGGTCGGCGACCTCGTCGAGGAACAGCGTGCCGCCGTTCGCCGCCTGGAAGAATCCCTCCCGGTCTTCGTTCGCGCCGGTGAAGGCGCCCTTCTTGTAGCCGAAGAACTCGCTCTCCATCAGGTTCTCGGGGATCGCGCCGCAGTTCACCGGGATGAACGGGCGCTCGCGGCGCGCGCCGTTCTCGTGGATCAGGCGCGCGGCGAGCTCCTTGCCGGTGCCCGATTCGCCCGAGATGTACACCGGCGCCTGCGTGCGCGCTAGCTTGGCGATCATCTCGCGCACCTGCACGAGCGGCGCGCTCTCGCCGAGCAGGCGCCCATGCAGGTGCTTGTCGCGCGCGGGCGCCTCGCCGCGCTCGGGCAGCGAAAGCGCCGCGCGCACGAGCGCACGGAGCTGCTGCAGGCCGACGGGCTTGGAGACGTAGTCGAAAGCGCCGGCCTTGAGCGCCGCCACCGCGTTCTCGGCGCTGCCGTAGGCCGTGATCACCGCCACGGGCACTTCCGCGGCCTGCGCAGCGATGTGGCGCACGAGGTCGAGGCCTTCGCCGTCGGCGAGGCGCATGTCGGTGAGACAGAGGTCGTAGCGCTCCTGCTTCAGGCGCTCCTTCGCCTCGGCGATGGTGCCGACCGAGGCGACGTCGAGCCCCATGCGCACGAGCGTGAGCTCGAGCAGCTCGCGGATGTCGGGCTCGTCGTCGACGACGAGGACGTGGGCGGCGGGACGCTTCAAGCGGCGCGCGCCTCCCGGCAGAGGATGCGGAAATGGGCCCCTGGGGTGTCGTTCACGTATTCGAGCGTCGCACGGTTGGCGGCGCAAAGCTCGCGCGCGAGGTAAAGACCGAGCCCCGTGCCCTTCGCCTCCGTGGTGAAGAAGGGCTCGAAGAGCTGCCCCTGGCGCGAGTGCGGCACGCCCGGACCGTTGTCGATCACGCTCAGCTCGACCCGGCCGGCGTAGCCGCGGAGCGCAATACGCACCGCGCCGTGCTCGGGCCCGGCGTAGCGCGCGGCGTTGCGCAGCAGGTTCCACATCACCTGGTGCAGGTGCTCGCGGTCGAACTCGATCCACGCATCGGCAGCGATGTCGACCCTGAAGCGTTCGGCGTCGGCGGCTTCGTTGGCGACGAATTCGGCCAGGAACTCGCCCAGCCAGGGATGCAGCCGGATCGGCCCGGCGGACATGCGGTCGCGGCGGTTGAGCTGCAGCACGTCGGAGACGAGGCGTTCGAGGCGCTGCGTGTTGTCCTGGATGATGCGCGTGAGGCGTGCCGGGTCATCGCCCGCCTTGTGCTCGGCCAGCAGCTCGGAGGCGTGGCTGATGGCCGCGAGCGGATTGCGGATCTCGTGCGCGATGTTCGCGGTCAGGCGGCCGAGCGCCGCCAGCTTGAGCTGCTGCGCCTGCTCGCGCGCGCGCGTCGTATCCTCCACGAACAGTACGCTGTACCCCTCCGCGGTGCCGGTGTCGAGCAGGCGCAGGCCCATCTCGCGCCCGCGCACGGCGAGGTCCGCCGCCACGCCGCCGGTGCCCGTGCCCGAGCGCCAGCTGCGCCAGCGCTCGGCGAACTCCGGCAGCAGCGCTTCGATGTCGGCGCCGACGAGCGGGTCGGCGGGCAACAGAAGCTGCGCCTGCGGATTGTGCTGCACGACGCGGCCGTTGCGGTCGAGGACCAGGACGCCGTCGTGCGTGTCGCGCAGCACCAGTTGATTGACGCGCATCTGCGTGTCGAGCTCGCGCCCGCGCAGCATCGCCAGGCGCTCGTTCTCCGCGACGCGGCTCGCCAGCCAGCCGGTGATGCCGGTGGCGACGAAGCAGCCGAGCGCGAGCAGCCCCGGCTGCACGAAGCTGCTGACCGGGGCATCGTGGGCCAGCACCCAATAGGTCTGCTCCAGGAGCAGCCCGATGGTGGCGAGCGCCGCATAGAGATAGCTCAGCCGCCGCGGCGCGATGATGGCCGCGCCGATCAGCGAGATCACCAGCATCACGCCCAGGCCGCTGCGCACCCCACCGCTGGCGTTGAGGAGCAGCGTGATCGCGAGCACGTCGGCGCAGGCCTGCAGCGAAAGCTGCACGTTGAACAGCTCGCGATAACGGCGCAGCGTCACCTGGAAGAAGATCGCGAGGCCGAGGTACATGGCGCAGGTGAAGCGGAACAGCGCCAACGAATGCGAGCCGAGGTTGAGCGCATCCTCGTAGACGAACGACAGCGTCAGGAACAGCGTGGCGACCGTGATGCGGTAGACGTTGAAATAGCCGAGCGAGATCCAGAACGACTCGGGCGTGCGCTCGGGCGGCGCGAGGAACAGCTCGGGATAGCGCAGCGGCGCCAGCATCAGCGGTTCCCCGGACCGCTCATCGGTCCGAGCTTGGCGTGCTCGTCCGAGCAGTAGAGCGCGCCGGCCGCCATGCGCGCCTCGGCGCGCGGCAGCAACACGCCGCACTGCGCGCAGCGCACCAGCTCGTCGGTCTTTTTGGCGCTCGCCACGCCGGAGGGAGGCGCGGCACGGCGCAGCGCGCGGCGCACGAGCCACACCGCGGCGACGATGAGCAGGATCAGGACCAGGAGCCGTCCCATGGGCTGGCTATCATAGCCAAGATGAAAATCCTGGTCGCGTTGCCGGGCAAATTGCACACCGTGCGCATGAACCGCTTCGTGCCCGAGGCGCTCGCCGCGCTCGGCCACGCGACGCAGGTGGTGGACTACTCGCCGAGCTTGCGCGAGAAGCTGCGCATCAAGCTCACGGGCGCAGGCGCCGCCGAGGCGGTCGAGCCGCGGCTATTCGCGGCGGTGGACGAGCATCGGCCGGAGCTGTTTCTCGCGCTCTATGGCGTGAACGTGAGCAAGCGCGTTCTGGCGGAGCTGCGCGCTCGCGGCGCGCAGCGCGTCAACTGGTGGCTGAACGATCCCTTCCAGTGGCAGCGCGCGCTCGGCATCCTCGGCGACTACGATCTTGCCTTCACCAACGCCAAGTACTCGGTCGAGCAATACGCGGCCGCCGGTCTCCGGCACGTGCGCTTCCTGCCGAGCGCCTGCGCCCCTTCGGTGCATCGGCCGCTCGACGGCGTGCGGCCCGCGTGCACGCTCTCGTTTGCGGGCGACTGGTCGCCTTTGCGCGAGCAGCTCGTCGAGCGCCTGGCCGGCGAGGGCGTGGACATTTGCGTCTACGGCCCCTGGCGCCGGAAGCTGCGCCGCGGGTCGCCGCTCCGGCAAAGGCTGCACCACGGCTTCTTTTCGCCCGAGCGCATGGTGGAAATCTTCGCCGCCTGCAAGGCGACGCTCAACGTCCACACCTGGCGCGATCGTTTCGACTTCGGCCTTAACCCGCGCGTCTTCGAAGCGGGCGCCTGCGGCACGCCGCAGCTGGTCGACCACAAGCGCGAGCTGGACGAGCTGTTCACGCCGGCGCAGCGCGCCGGCATGCTGATCTACCGCAGCGACGAGGAGCTGATGGCGCTTGGACGGTCGCTGCCCGCACGCGCCGCCGAGGCGAGGGCCGCGGCGCGCGCCGCCGCAGACTCGTTCCGCCGCGAACATTCTTACGCTGCGCGGATGCGCGAGCTGCTGCGCGCGATCCAATGAGAGGGGGATTTGGTCGGGGTGACTGGATTTGAACCAGCGACACCTGCGTCCCGAACGCAGTACTCTACCAGGCTGAGCTACACCCCGACTTGCCTATGACGACCTACGACTGGCGGACCACCGAAAAGGACGCCAATTCTAGCAAAGATCGCTTGAATTCCGACGGCGGCAGCGGCGCAAGCGCCTCGATCGCGGCGTCGGCTTCGCGCTGCGCCGCGGCGCGCGCGTAGTCGAGCGAGCCGCTGGCGCGGATCGCGCGCAGCACGGCGGCGAAGTCCTCGCGGCCGCCGGCGACGATCGCCTGCCGCACCACGGCCTGATCGGCAGCCGCGCCGGAGCGCAGCACGTGGATCAGCGGCAGCGTCGGCTTGCCCTCGGCGAGATCGTCGCCCAGGGTCTTGCCGATCGCGGCTTCGGCGCCGGAGTAGTCGAGCACGTCGTCGACCACCTGGAACGCGGTGCCGACGTGGGTGCCGTAGCGCGCGAGCCCCTCCTCCACCGCGGCGGCGCTTTTCGCGAGCACCGCCCCGAGGCGCGCCGCGGCCTCGAAGAGCTTGGCGGTCTTGCGCCGGATGATCTCGAGATAGCGCGGCTCGTCGACCTCGGGATCGTGGCTGCCCATGAGCTGCATCACCTCGCCGGCGGCGATGGTGTTGGTGGCTTCGGCCAGCACGCGCATCACGCGCATGTCGTCGACCTCCACCATCATCTGGAACGCCCTGGAGTAGAGAAAGTCGCCGACCAGCACGGATGCGGCGTTGCCGAAGGCGGCATTGGCGGTGCGCATCCCGCGCCGCAGCTGCGATTCGTCGACCACGTCGTCGTGCAGCAGCGTCGCGGTATGAATGAATTCGACCACCGCGGCGAGCGTCAGCCGCGCCTCGCCGCGATACCCGAGCGCGCCGCACGCGAGGAGCAGCAGCGCCGGCCGCAGGCGCTTGCCGCCGGCGGCGACGATGTACTGCGCCACCTGGCGCACGAGCGCGACGTCGGAGGCGAGGCGCTCGCCGATCAGGCGGTCGACACGCTGCAGGTCTTCCGCGACCGGCGCCAACATGGACACGAAGCTCATGATTCCTTTATAATTGTCGGCTTTTCCGGGTAACAACACAGCCAATGTACGCAGTCATCAAGTCCGGCGGCAAGCAATATCGGGTCGAGTCCGGCGCGAAGCTCCGCGTCGAGGCGCTCGCCGCCGAGGTCGGCGCCAACGTGTCCTTCGAGCAGGTGCTGCTGGTCGGCGCCGGCGACGGCGTCAAGGTCGGCGCGCCGTTCGTCGCGGGCGCGCTCGTCAAGGCGACCGTGGTCGGACACGGTCGCGACGAGAAGCTGCACATCTTCAAGCTGCGCCGGCGCAAGCACTACCAGAAATCGCAGGGGCACCGGCAGTCGTACACCGAGCTCCGCATCGACGACATCATCCAAGGGTAGCCATGGCTCACAAGAAAGCAGGCGGCAGCTCGCGCAACGGCCGCGACTCCCAGTCGAAGCGCCTGGGCGTGAAGGTCTACGGCGGGGAGCGCGTCAACGCCGGTCAGATCCTCGTGCGCCAGCGTGGCACGCGCGTGCACGCGGGCGCCAACGTCGGCATCGGCCGCGACCACACGCTCTATGCGCGCGTCAGCGGCCAGGTGCAGTACGCCGTCCGCGGCGCGGACAACAACAGCACCGTAAGCGTCGTGAAGGAAACCTCGCCGGCGTAGCCGGTCCCTACTCCATCAAAGCCCTATCGATTGCGGTAGGGCTTTTTTATTTGCACAGCATGAAGTTCATCGACGAGGCCAAGATCGAGGTGCACGCCGGCAAGGGCGGCGACGGCGCCGCGACCTTCCGCCGCGAGAAGTACATCCGCTATGGCGGTCCCAACGGCGGCGACGGCGGGCGCGGCGGCAGCATCTGGGCGCGCGCCGACCGCAACATCAACACGCTGATCGACTACCGCTTCGCTCGTATCCACCGCGCCGAGAACGGCGGGCGCGGCATGGGCTCGGACTGCAACGGCCGCGGTGGCGACGACCTCGAGCTGCGCGTGCCGGTGGGCACGGTGATCCGCGACGAGGAGACCGCCGACCTCGTGGCCGATCTCGCCAAGGACGGCGAGCGGGCGCTGCTGGCGCGCGGCGGGCAGGGCGGCTTGGGCAACGTGCATTTCAAGTCGAGCGTCAACCGTGCGCCGCGCCAGTTCACGCGCGGCGAGCCCGGCGAGAGCCGGCGCCTCGCGCTCGAGCTGCGCGTGCTCGCCGACGTCGGGCTCCTCGGCATGCCGAACGCCGGCAAGTCGAGCTTCATCCGCGCCGTGTCGAGCGCCCGGCCGAAGGTCGCCGACTACCCGTTCACCACGCTCAATCCGTCGCTCGGCGTGGTGCGCGTCGGGCACTCGAGCTTCGTCATCGCCGATATTCCGGGGCTGATCGAAGGTGCCGCGGAAGGCGCGGGCCTGGGGCACCAGTTTCTGCGCCATCTCGCCCGCACGCGGCTGCTGCTGCACCTCGTCGACCTCACCGACGAGGAGCCAGCCGCTGCCGCGCGGGCAGTGGCGGCCGAGCTCCGCAAGTACGACGCAGCATTGCACCGCAAGCCGCGCTGGCTGCTATTCAATAAGATTGACGCTGTGCCGGACGCCAAGGCGAGGGCGGAAAGGGTAGTGCGCGCGCTGCGCTGGAAGCGCCCGTGGTTCGCGATCTCCGCGCTGAGCGGCGAAGGCTGCGACGCAGTCACCAAGGCGATCGCGCGGGAGCTCGCCCGGTGAGCACTCCGCTGCGCGAAGCGAAGACGCTGGTGGTGAAAGTCGGCTCTTCGCTCGTCACGGCCGCGGGACGCGGACTCGATGCGGGCGCCATCGCGCGCTGGGCGGAGCAGATCGCGCGGCTCGTGCGCGACGGCCGCCGGGTGATCCTCGTCTCGAGCGGCGCCATCGCCGAAGGCATGCAGCGCCTGGGCTGGACGCGCCGGCCGCAGACCATGCACGAGCTGCAGGCGGCCGCCGCCGTCGGCCAGATGGGGCTCGTGCAGTGCTACGAGAGCTGCTTCCGCAGCCACGGCCTGCATACCGCGCAGGTGCTGCTCACGCACGCCGACCTCGCCGACCGGCAGCGCTACCTGAACGCGCGCTCGACGCTGCGCACGCTGCTCGCGCTCGGCGCGATCCCGGTGATCAACGAGAACGACACCGTGGTCACCGATGAGATCAAGTTCGGCGACAACGACACGCTCGGCGCGCTGGTGACGAACCTGGTCGAGGCCGACGCGCTCATCATCCTCACCGACCAGGCGGGGCTCTACGACGCCGACCCGCGCACGCGGCCCGGCGCCAAGCTGGTGGAAGAAGCCGACGCGCTCGACGCGCGGCTCGAGGCCATGGCGGGCGGCACCGGCAGCGCGCTCGCCAAGGGCGGGATGCTCACCAAGGTGCAGGCCGCGCGCCGCGCGGCGCGCAGCGGCGCGCACACCGCCATCGCCGACGGCCGCGAGCGCGAGGTGCTCGTGCGGCTCGCCGCCGGCGAGCGCATCGGCAGCCTGCTGAGGGCCAGCACCGTGCCGCTCGCCGCGCGCAAGCAGTGGCTCGCCGACCACCTGACGGTTGCGGCGCGTTTGAAGCTCGATGCCGGCGCCGCCCGCGCCGTGCAACGCGACGGCAAGAGCCTGCTGCCGATCGGCGTGGTCGAGGTCGAGGGCGAATTCGAGCGCGGCGCGGTGGTCGCCTGCCTCGATCCGGACGGGCGCGAGGTGGCGCGCGGGCTCGTCAACTACTCGGCCGCCGAGGCGCGGCGCATCATGCGCAAGCCTTCGAGCGCCATCGCCTCGCTCCTTGGCTACATGGACGAGCCCGAGCTCATCCACCGCGACAATTTAGTGCTGCTTTAGCGCGGGTTGACCGGGCCGGGCGCGGCAAAGCCTCTCGAGAACGGATGCCCGCCTTGCTGCAAAGCCCGCACGCCTTCAGCAGCGCTGCGGATCGGCTCGTTCTGCGGACAGAAATACTCGCGGTAAAGAATGCCGTGGCGCCGCTGCACCGCTTGCGCATCGAGCGAGCGCCAGCCGCTGCGCGAGGCAGACCAGCTGCCGTCCGCGCGGCCAAACGCGTAGATGCGTTGCTCACCGCTGGCGCAGCGCAAACCTTCGTAGGTCACGTTCTGCACGCCGTCAGGACTGCGCGCGACCAGCACGTAGCGCACGATGCCGTCCTTGCCGACGCTCAGCGTCGTGCCATCGACGAAGAAGCGAAAGCCGTCGGCATCGACGACGCCGAACTCGAGCAGGTTCGCCGCCGTCGGATAGGCCGGCGGCGTCAGCTGCTCTTCGGCGGGCTCGGCTTTCCGGTTCGCGCGCTCCCAGTCGCTCTGCACGCCCGGCGAGCCGCAGCCGGCGAGCGCGAGGACGAGGAGCAGGCGCCTCAAGCCAGGTCGGCCGCGAGCGCCGAGCGTACTTCCGGCGCGAGCTCCGCGCCCGCGCGGTACTCCGGATGGTCGACGCCGATCGTGACGCCGGCGCCGGCGCGAAGCCGCTCGCGCATCCGGTCCGTGAGCTCGAAGCGCAGGAAATGGACCGAGGAGGTCTTCTCGTCGTTCTCGCGCTCGAGATCCTCGTCGGCAATGGCGTGGACCCGCTCGCAGCCCTGCACCTGGACCCAGACCTGGCGCTCGACGCCCTTCAGCCGCGCGAGCATGCGCTTCCTCTCTTCGGCATCGGGATACTCGATCAGCATGGTCGCCTTCCAGTTCGAGCCGTCGGGCACCAGCGGGTTGTAAGCGTCGAGCTCGTGCTGGATGCCGTCCTCCTCGAAAATGCGCTCGATGCGCAGCATCTCCTGCACCTGGTAGCGGATGGTGAGCTCGTCCTCGAACAGCAGCGTGAGGTGCTCGCCCAGACGCACCGTGCGGCGTTTCTTGTGCTCCATGACGCGCGTACGGAAGGCGCCGCGCTCGCGCGCGTAGGCCTCGAGCGAGAGCAGGGTCTCGCGCCTAATCACTGAGCTGGTCCAGCGCCTTCTGGAAGCGGTTGGCGTGGCTGCGCTCGGCCGTGGCGAGCGTCTCGAACCAGTCGGCGATCTCGCCGAAGCCCTCGTCGCGCGCCTGCTTCGCCATGCCCGGATACATGTCGGTGTTAGCGCCGGTTGGCCTGCGATTCGCCGGCGAACGCGGCCTTGAGGTTGTCGTGGGTTTGCGTGCCTTTGAGGGGTTTCATGGGAGCTCCTTGCAATGAAGGCGAGCCGAGGCTAAGCGCCGCGCATCAATAGATCAAATGGATATTGCCAATTCCGCCGATTGACCTACTTGATGGCGGACTCGATCTCCGAAAAGGTGCGCGCCACCTCGGCGCCGGCCGGCACCGCCACGCCGAGCTGCCGCGCGATCTGCGAGATGGAGAAGATGCCGCGCACCATGGTGCGGGCGCCGTCGGGCTCCACCACCAGGGCGTGCTGGCGGCCGTCGCGGCGCAGCGTCTCGAGCACGTGGCCGACGCGCGCGCCCTCGACGTCGGCATGCGCGATGACCTCGACCTGCTCGGCCGGAGTCATCACGTCGGCCACCGTGAGCTCGTCGCGCCGCAGCCCGCGGTCGATCGCCGCGCGCATCGGCCTCTCGCTCAGCAGGTCGGTCGCGGTGATGATGCCGAGCACGGTCTCGTGGTCGTCGATGACCAGGAGCAGCCGCACGCCGCGCGTGATCATGAACTGGTTGGCGCCGGCGAGCGGCGCCTGCGGGCGGATGGTGGCGGGCGCGACGCGCGTCAGGTCGGTCATCACCTGCGCCGCCGGCGATTCCTGGGTGACGCGCGCCGACTGCGGCGCGAGCGGCCGGCGAAAGCCGGCGTTCGCGCCGAGCTCGCGGATCGGCAGCGGCTGGTAATCACGCTCCATGAGCGCTATTCCATCAGGCCTGCGGGTGGACGGTCTCGAGGCGCCGCGGCCGGGCGCGGCGGTCGGCCTGCAGGTGGCGGTGCAGCTCGATCAGCGCCTGGCGGTAGACCTCGCGCTTGAAGTCGATCACGTTCTCGAGCGGGATCCAGTAGTCGTGCCAGCGCCAGGCGTCGAACTCGGGATGCCCGCTGGCACGAAGTTTGACATCGCAGTCGCGGCCGACCATGCGCAGCAGGAACCAGATCTGCTTCTGGCCGCGGTAGGCGCTCTTGCAGTCGCGCCGCATCCACTTCTCGGGCACCTCGTAGCGCAGCCAGTCGCGCGTGCGCCCGAGGATGCGCACGTGGCCGCGCTGCAGGCCAATCTCCTCCTCGAGCTCTCGGAACATCGCCTGCAATGGGGTTTCGCCGTGCTTGATGCCGCCCTGCGGGAACTGCCAGGCGTGCTGGTTGACCCGCTTGCCCCAGAACACCTCGTTCCTGGGGTTCGCGAGGATGATGCCGACATTCGGACGGTAGCCTTCCTTGTCGAGCATGGGCCGCACCGCCTAAGTTAGAATCCCAGTCGATTTTTCCACAGCCCATCGCCAAAGACAATGGCGGTGCTGGCGCATGAAAACCTCCAAGTTCTTCATCGCGACGCAGAAGGAAGTGCCCGCCGAGGCGGAGATCGTGAGCCACCGGCTGATGCTGCGCGCGGGCTTCATCCGGCGGCTCGCCGCGGGCATCTACACCTGGCTGCCGCTCGGCCTGCGCGCAATGCGCAAGGTCGAGGCCGTGGTGCGCGAGGAGATGAACCGTGCCGGCGCCATCGAGCTGGTCATGCCGGTGGTGCAGCCCGCGGGGCTCTGGCAGCAGTCGCGGCGCTGGGACGAATACGGTCCGGAGCTGCTGCGCTTCAAGGACCGCCACGAGCGCGACTTCGTCATGCAGCCGACGTCCGAGGAAGTGATCACCGATCTCGCGCGCGGCGAGCTCAAGAGCTACCGGCGGCTGCCGGTGCACTTCTATCACATCCAGACCAAGTTCCGGGACGAGCGACGCCCCCGCTTCGGCGTCATGCGCTCGCGCGAGTTCGTCATGAAGGACGGCTATTCTTTCCACGCCGATTACGCCGACCTCGAGCGCGAGTACCGCAACATGCACGACACGTACACGCGCATCTTCACGCGCCTTGGGCTCAGGTTCCGCGCGGTGGCCGCCGACACGGGTGCGATCGGCGGCACCGGCTCGCACGAATTCCACGTCCTCGCCGACTCCGGCGAGGACGCCATCGCGTTCAGCCCGCAATCGGACTACGCCGCCAATGTGGAGCTCGCCGAGGCGGTAGCGCCCGGCGCGCGCCCGCCGGCGAAAGAGACGATGCAGAAGGTGCCGACGCCCGGCAAGACCACCTGCGAGGACGTCGCCAAGCTCCTCGGCCTGCCGCTGCAGAGGACGGTGAAGGCCGTCGCGGTGATGCACGAGCGCGACTTCGTCCTGCTCCTCGTGCGCGGCGACCACGCGCTGAACGAGATCAAGACGCAGAAGCTGATCGGCGCGTTCCGCTTCGCGAGCGAGGCGGAGATCCAGCAGGCACTCGGCTGCAAGGCGGGCTACATCGGGCCGGTGGGGGCGAAAGTCAAAGTCATCGCCGACCGCACGGTGGCGGCGATGGCCGACTTCGTCTGCGGCGCCAACGAGGCGGGCTATCACCTGACCGGCGTCAACTGGGGCCGCGACGCGCCGGAGCCCGAGGGGGCCGACATCCGCAACGTGGTCCCGGGCGACCCGAGCCCGGACGGTAAAGGCAGGCTCGAGATCGTGCGCGGCATCGAGGTGGGGCACATCTTCCAGCTGCGCACGAAGTACTCGGAGGCGATGGGCGCGAAGTTCCTCGACGCCGCCGGCGCCGAGCAGCCGTTCGAGATGGGCTGCTACGGCATCGGCGTCACGCGCATCGTCGCCGCGGCCATCGAGCAGAACCACGACGCGCGCGGCATCATCTTCCCGGCGCCGATCGCGCCGTTCGCCGTCGGCATCGTGCCGATCGGCTACCACAAGAACGCCCCGGTGCGCGAGGCGGCGGAGCGGTTGCACGCGGAGCTCGCCGCGAGCGGCATCGACGCGCTGCTCGACGACCGCGACGAGCGGCCGGGCGTGATGTTCGCCGACATGGACCTGATCGGCATCCCGCACCGCGTGGTGCTGGGCGAGCGCGGCCTCGCCGCCGGCACCGCCGAGTACAAGGCGCGCCGCGACGAGAAGGGCAGCGACGTGCCGCTCGGCGAGGTCGTGCCCCTGCTGCGCCAGAAGCTCGGGTGAGGCGGGTCCTGCTCATCGCCCTCTTGTCGGCGCCGCTGGCAGCGCTCGCCGGCGCGCAGCAGTATGAGCCGCTCGCCGACTCGGTGCGCTCGCGCCTGTCGCGCCTGGTCGCCGACAAGGCGGTGCCGACGATGGCGTTCCGCTCGAGCACCGACGCGCAGCGCTGGCTCGCCGAGATGGATGCGCGCCTCGAGCGGCGCATCCCCGACCGCAAGCAGCGCCAGGAGCTCCTGCGCACGGTGCACTACGAGGCGACGCGCGTCGGCCTCGATCCGCAGCTCGTGCTCGGCGTGATCGAGGTCGAGAGCGGCTTCCGCAAGTACGCGGTGTCGCGCGCCGGCGCGCGCGGCTACATGCAGGTGATGCCCTTCTGGGTGAAGCTCATCGGGCAGCCGGGGCACAATCTGTTCCACCTGCGCACCAACCTCGCCTACGGCTGCGCCATCCTGCGCTTCTACCTCGACATGGAGAAGGGCGACTACTACCGCGCGCTCGGCCGCTACAACGGCTCGCTCGGCCAGCCCGAGTACCCGAACCTGGTCCTCGCCGCCTGGCGCGGGCGCTGGAAATACGACGGACCCGTAGGCTGAGACCGATAGCCTGAGATTCGCGTGATCAACGCGCTCCTGGAAAAGAACCCGCGCCTGGCGAACTGGCTCTACGGCTTCACGCCGCCCGAGCAGGGCACGGTGACGCTGGTCCACCGGCGCGTGTACATCGTGCCGACGCAGCTCGGCGCGCTCTTCGTGCTCACGCTCACCATCCTGCTCGTCGGCTCGATCAATTACTCGCTGTCGCTCGGCTTCGCGCTCACCTTCCTGCTCGCCGGCATGGGCATCGCCGGCATGGTGCACACGGCGCGCAACCTCGCGCGCATGGCGGTGAGCGTCGGGCGCGCCGAGCCGGTGTTCGCGGGCGAAGCGGCCCAGTTTCGCCTGTATCTCGACGCGCGCGCCGGCTTCGACCGTCCGGCGATCCTCGCCCGCCACCTGCGCTCGCGCTCGCAGATGGTGGTCGACGTGCCCGCGGCGGGCCTCGCCGAAGTGGTGCTGGCGGTGCCCGCGCCGCGGCGCGGCTGGCTGCCGCTCGGCCGCGTGATGCTCGAGACGCGCTTCCCGCTCGGCATCTTCCGCGCCTGGAGCTACGTCGAGCCCGCCGCGCGCTGCCTCGTCTACCCGCGCCCGGAGCGCTCGGCGCTGCCCGCACCCGCTGCCGAGAGCGCGCGCGGCGCGCTGCGCTCGCCGACGCCCGGCAACGACGACTACGCCGGCCTTCGCACCTACCAGCTCTCCGACTCGCCGCGCCACGTGGCATGGAAAGCCGTGGCGCGCAGCGAGGACATGCTCACCAAGCAGTTCACCGGCGAGGCATCCGCCGAGCTCTGGCTCGACTGGGCGCGGCTGGCGCCGCAGCTCCCGCTCGAGCAGCGGCTCTCGCGGCTCGCCGGCTGGGTGCTGGAAGCCGAGCGCTCGGGGGTGCATTACGGGCTGCGCCTGCCGGGCGTCGAGATCGCGCCGGGCCGCGGCGACGCGCAGCGCGCCGCCTGCCTGCAGGCGCTCGCGCTCTACGAAGACCGGTGAAGGCGCCGCCGCATCCGCTGTCGCCCGAGGTACGGCCGCTCACGCTGCGCGACCTCGCGTGGCTGACGGCGTCGCTCGCCGTCGTCATCGCGCCGCATATGCTGCGCGCGCCCTGGTGGCTGACGCTGCTCACGCTCTGCCTCTACGGCTGGCGCTTCTACTTCATGCTCACCCGCGCGCCGCTGCCCTCGCGCTGGCTCGTGGTCGCGGTCGCCTTCATCGGCATGCTCGGCGTGTGGATGGAATACCGCACGCTCTTCGGCCGCCAGCCCGGGGTGATCCTGCTGATGCTGTTCTCGGGGTTGAAGCTCCTGGAGTCGCGCCACCACCGCGACGGCGCCGTGGCCGCCTTCCTCGGCTACTTCCTGATCGTCACCAACCTGCTCTACACGCAGTCGATCCCGACGGCGCTCGCCATGTGCGTCGGCGTCTTCATGATCACCGCGACGCTCGTCGGCTTCAGCGCGCCGCAGCGCGCGCCGCGCGCCAACCTGCGCACCGCCGCGCTGCTGCTCGCGCACGCCGCTCCTGCGGCGCTCGCGCTCTTCGTGCTCTTTCCGCGCGTGCAGGGACCGCTTTGGGGACTGCCGCAGGACGCCTACGCCGGCATGACCGGGCTCTCCGAGACCATGTCGCCCGGCACGCTCTCGCAGCTCGCGCTCTCCGATGCCATCGCGTTCCGCGCCGAATTCGAGGGCGATTCGCCGCCGCAGCCCTTGCGCTACTGGCGCGGGCCGGTGCTGTGGGATTTCGACGGGCGCACCTGGACGGCGGGCATCGGCTATCTCGTCGGCTTCCAGCCGCCGCAAGACGGACGCGCGACCTACCACTATTCGGTGGTGCTCGAGCCGCACAACCATTACTGGCTTTTCGCCCTCGAGACCGCCGCAGGCCTGCCCGAGCGCTCGCGCATGACGCAGGACGGCCAGGTGCTTTCCCTGAGCCCGGTGCGCAACCGCCTGCGCTACGACATGGTGTCGGTGATCGACCCGGCGCGCGATCCGCGCGAGAGCCGCGGCACGCTCGGCCGGGCGCTGCGCCTGCCCGCGGACTACAACCGGCGCACCCTCGCGCTCGCGGCCGAGTGGCGCGCGCCCGGCGGCACCGACGTCGACCTGCTGAACCGGGGCCTCGCTTTCCTGCGGCAGGGACGCTTCACGTACACGCTCGAGCCGCCGATCCTCGGCGCGGACTCGGTGGACGAATTCTTCTTCGACACCAAGGCGGGCTTCTGCGAGCACTTCGCCTCGGCCTTCGCCGTGCTGATGCGCGCGGCGGGCGTGCCGGCGCGCGTCGTCACCGGCTACCAGGGCGGCGACCTGAATCCCGTCGACCGCATCATCACCGTGCGCCAGTCGGACGCGCACGCCTGGACCGAGGTATTCCTCGCCGGTCGCGGCTGGGTGCGCATCGATCCGACGGCGGCCGCGATGCCGCAGCGCGTCGACGCAGGGCTCGCGCGCGCCCTGCCGCAGAACCAGGCGCTGCCGCTCCTGATGCGGCCGCAGATGGAATGGCTGCGCAGCGTCCGCTACCGCTGGGAGGCGGTGGCGCACAAGTGGAACGTCTGGGTGCTCGGCTACAACCCCGAGCGCCAGAGGGAGCTCATGCTCTCGCTCGGCATGCGCGATGCCGACTGGCAGAAGCTGACCGCGGTGCTCTTCACGTTCCTCGGCGCAATGACGATCGTGCTCCTCGCCTGGTCGCTGCGGCGGCTCGCGCGGCCCGACCCGGTGCAGAAGGCCTGGCAGGCCTTCTGCCGCAAGCTCGCGGCGCGCGGCGTGGTGCGCTCACCGCACGAGGGGCCGCGCGACTACTCCACGCGCGCCGCGCGCGCCCTGCCCGGCTCGCGCCGCCCGATCCTGCGCATCGCGGCGCTGTACATCGCGCTGCGCTATGGCGGGGGCGCGAGCAAGCCTGGAACCGCACGGCTGAAGCGCCTGGTTCGCCAGCTCGAGCTCGCGTGAGGCTGGCGCTCGCATCGCTGCTCCTCGCGCTGGCGGCACCGGCGGCGGGCCAGTCCTTCGTCGAGCGGCCGGAGGTGCAGGCGTTCATCGGCGAGGTGGTCGAGCGCCACGGGTTCCGCGAAAGCGAGCTGAAGAAGCTCTTTTCGCGCGTGCAGCGCGTGGAGCCCTCCCTGCAGCTCATCCTGCCGGCGGAGCGGCCCCCCTGGGACGACTACCGCGCGCAGTTCGTGAGCGAGCGGCGCGTGAGCAACGGGCTCGCGTTCTGGAAGGCGAACCGCGGCGCGCTCAAGCGCGCCGCGCAGCGCTATGGCGTGCCGGCGCAGTACATCGTCGCCATCATCGGCGTCGAGACCAACTACGGCCGCAACATGGGGCGCTATCGGGTGATCGATGCGCTGGCCACCCTCGCTTTCGACTATCCGCCGCGCGCGCCCTTCTTCCGCCGCGAGCTCGAGCAGTACCTGCTGCTCGCGCGCGAGGCGGGGCTCGATGTCTTCGCGCTGCGCGGCTCCTATGCCGGCGCCATCGGCATCCCGCAGTTCATGCCGACCAGCCTGCGGCGCTACGCCGTCGACTTCAACGGCGACGGCCGCATCGATCTCACCCGCTCGGGCACGGACGCCGTGGGCAGCGTCGGCAACTTCCTGAAGGAGCACGGCTGGCAGGCGGGCGAAGCGGTGCTCTACCGGGCGAAGCCCTCGCCCGAGGCGCTCGCGCGCTATGTCGACGGCTCGGTCGACCCGAACCACCGCCTGGCCGATCTCGTCGCCGCCGGGCTCGAGCTCGACCCCGCGCCGCAGTCGGCCGATGCGCTCGGCGCGCTGATCCCCCTCGGCGCCGAGTACCGCGTCGGGCTGAAGAACTTCTGGGTGATCACGCGCTACAACCGCAGCGCCTTCTATGCCGCCGCCGTCAGCGACCTCGCCGACGAGCTGGCGCGCGCTCAGAGCGCCGGCAAATAGCGCAGCGGATCGACGGCGGCCGAGCCCTTGCGGATCTGGAAGTGCAGCTTCGGACGATCGGCATCCGAGGAACCGAGCTCGGCGATTTTCTGCCCGCGGGCCACGCTCTGCTGCTCCTTCACCAGGATGTCGCGGTTATGCGCGTAGACCGTGATGAAGCCGTTGTCGTGCTTGATCACCACGAGCTTGCCCAAGCCCGGGATGCCGCTGCCGGTATAGGTGACGCGGCCACCGGCCGCCGCCACCACCGGGTCGCCGAGCTTGCCGTCGATGTCGATGCCCTTCGAGCGCGGCTCGGCAAAGCCGGCCAGGATCTTGCCCTTCGCCGGCCACATGAATTCGCTGCTCGCTTCCTTGGCCGGCGGCGCTGTGGGTGGCACGGCGGGGGGTGCGGGCTTCTGCGCCGGCGCCTCCAGCGGGCGGGATTCGAGCGGGCGGCTTTCGATGCGGCTGACCACCGCCTTGCCCTCCTGCGGCTCGGGGGGCTTGACGCGCAGCACCTGGCCGACGCGGATGCGGGTCGGGTCGTCGAGCGAGTTCCACTGCGCGAGCTCGCGGTAGTCGGCGCCATGCTCGAGCGCGATGCTGTAGAGCGTGTCGCCGCGCCTGACCTCGTATTGGTCGTCGGACAGGGTCCGCGGCGTCGGCGCCGTGACCTTGCTGACGGGCGGCGGTTGCGGCGGGCCCGCGCGCCCGGTCCGATCCACCACTGGCGCGGACGGATGCTGGGAGGCGCATCCCGCCGCCAGCGCTCCGATGGTCACCACGCCTCGCCACGTCATGCTTTGCCCGCCTCCATCGGCACAAAGCGCACCGGATCGAGCTCCGACTCTTTGAAGCCGCGGCCGCTGCGCTCGATCAGCACCAATCGCTGGCCGCCCACCGGGGTGGAAAGCGGCAATATCATTCTGCCACCGGGCGCGAGCTGGCGGAGCAGCGCTTGCGGCACGCGCGGCGCCGCCGCCGCCACGATGATCGAATGAAACGGCGCCGCCTGCTCGAGACCGGCATAGCCGTCGCCGTGCACAAGGCGCAGGTGCGCAAGGCGCAGCGCCAGCAGATTGCGCCGCGCGCGCTCGAGCAGCGCCTTGAGCCGCTCGATCGAGTACGCCTCGGGAAAGATGTGCGCCAGTACCGCCGCCTGATAGCCGCAGCCGGTGCCGATCTCCAGGACTTTGCCGGGCTCGCGGCCTTCCAGCAGCAGCTCGATCATGCGCGCGACTACGTACGGGTGCGAGATGGTCTGCCCGAAGCCGATCGGCAGCGCGTCGTCCTCGTACGCGCGGCTCGCCAGCGCCTCCTCGACGAAGACGTGACGCGGCACCGCGGCGAGCGCAGCGAGCACGCGCTCGTCGCGGATCCCCTTCGCGCGCAGCCGCGCGACCATGCGGCCGCGCGTGCGGGCCGAGGTCATGCCGACCCCGAGATTCAACAGGCGAGCCATTCCCGCGCGCGGATGAGCTGCGCGGAGTGGGTGAGGTCCATGCGCAGCGGCGTCACCGAGACCCGGCGGTTGTCGACGGCATGGAAATCGGTGCCCGGACCCGCGTCGGCCGCCGCGCCGGCGGGGCCGATCCAGTACGCGCTCTCACCGCGCGGCGTGGTCAGCTTGATGACCGGCTCGGCCTTGTGACGCTTGCCCAGGCGAGTGATCTCGATGCCGCGCAGCGCGCCCGGCGCGACGTCGGGCACGTTGACGTTGAGCAGGACCGGTTCGCCGAAGGGCGCGCGCTCGAGCCGCTCGACCAGCTCGAGCGCGACGCCGATGGCGGATTCGAAGTGGCTGCCTTCCTTGCTCGTGAGCGAGACGGCGAGCGACGGGATGCCGAGCAGGTAGCCTTCTACCGCCGCTGCGACGGTGCCGGAATAGATCGTGTCGTCGCCCATGTTGGCTCCGAGGTTGACCCCGGAGACGATCACGTCGGGCGTGAAATCGAGCAGCCCCGTCACCGCAATGTGCACGCAGTCGGTGGGTGTGCCGTTGACCGAGTAGTAGCCGTTCGGCGCGCGGCGCACGACCAGGGGCCGGTCGAGGGTGAGCGAGTTCGAGGCACCCGAGCGGTCGCGCTCGGGCGCGACTACGGTGACCTCCCCCAGGCGCGCGAGCGCTTCGGCGAGCAGCGTGATGCCCGGCGCGAAGTAGCCATCGTCGTTGGAGACGAGAATTTTCAAGCGAGCCGATTTTACCCGCGAGGGTCCCGCGGGCGCCCGAACAGCTTCGCGGCCCGCTGTCTAACCTGCGTGCGCCTGCTGCTCATCGCACCGCTGTTCGTCGCGGCCCCGGCGCTCGCCAAGCTCGACTACCGCGTCGAGATCGAAGCGCCGGGCGAGCTCAAGGCCACGCTGGAGAAGGGACTCAACATCGTGCGCTGGCGCTCCGACCCCGACATGGACGCCGAACGGCTCAAGCGCCTGGTCGACGAGGCGGTGCGGGAAGCGCGCGAGGCCGCCGCCACCGAGGGCTATTTCTCGGCGCAGGTGCGCGCCGAGGTCGACTCGGCCACCGAGCCGTGGGTGGTGCGGCTTCGCGTAGAGCCCGGCGAGCGCACGCGCGTGCGTGAGGTGGACATCCGTTTCACCGGCCCGGCGACGACCGACGGCGAGATGCGAGCGCGCCTCGAGCGCGTGCGCGAGAACTGGACGCTCCGGCCCGGGCGCCCCTTCCGCCAGGACGACTGGGAGGCGGCGAAGCGCCAGGCGGTGCGCGACGTTTCGGCGTGGCGTTACGCGGCGGCGCGCATCACCGACAGCCGCGCCGCCATCGACCCCCAGGCGCACGGCGCGTCGCTTTCCGTGGAAATCGCGAGCGGGCCGCCGTTTCGCTTCGGCGAGCTGCACGTGAGCGGCCCGAAGCGCTACCCCGACGCGCTGGTCGAGAACCTGGCGCCGGTGCACCCCGGCGAGGTCTACGACCGCGAGAAGGTGATCCTCTACCAGCGGCGGCTCCTCGAGTCGGGCTACTTCGCGAGCGTGCAGGCCGAGATCGACGCGCAGCCGGAGGTGGCCGACGCGGCGCCGCTGCGCGTCGCGGTGATCGACGCGCCGAAGCATCACTTCGAATCGGGTGCCAGCTACAACACGGACGTCGGCGTGCGCCTCGAGGGCAGCTACAGCAACCAGGACGTGCTTTCCTCCGCCTGGCGCTTCCGCTCGGGCCTCAATCTCGACGAAAAGATCCAGAACCTGCAGCTCGACCTCGACACGCCGCCGCGCGCCGGAGGCGTGTGGAACAGCTTTCTCGCCCGCGCCCGGCAGCAGGACATCCAGAACGAGGTCACGCGCGAGCTCGCGGTGGGCATTTCCCAGAGCTACGGCGCGACCGCCGCGCCGTCGACCTACCTCATGTCGGGGCACGCCGAGGATCAGCGCATCGAGGGCTCGCCTCCCGACACGCGCTACGCGGTCTATTTCGGCGTGCGCAAGTCCTTTCGCCGCACCGATGCGCTGGTGTCGCCGCGAGAGGGCTACGTCCTGACGGGCGAAATCGGCGGCACGCCCAACGCGCTTTCCTCGCAGCAGTTCGTGCGCGCCCTGGCAAGCGCCTCGCTCTTCCTGACGCTCGCGCGCAACGACGATCTCCTGCTGCGCGGCCAGGCGGGCGCGGTGCGCTCGCAGGCACGCGAGGGGATCCCGAGCACCTTCCTCTTCCGCACCGGCGGCGACCAGACGGTGCGCGGCTATGCCTACCAGAGCATCGGCGTCGAGCAGTCCGGCGCCGTGGTCGGCGGCCGGCGCCTGCTGGTCGGCAGCATCGAGTACACGCGCTGGGTCGGCGAGAGCTGGGGGGTGGCTGCCTTCTTCGACGCCGGCAACGCCTGGGACTCCGGCGTGCGCACCGACATCGCCACCGGCTACGGCCTGGGTGCGCGCTTTCGCACGCCGATCGGCCCGATCCGCGCCGACCTCGCGTACGGCGCGCTGCGAAGCGACTGGCGCCTGCACTTCTCCGTGGGGTACGGCTTCTGAGCCTGCGCCGGCTTTTTCTCGCCGTCGGCGCGCTCGGCGCGCTCGCCATCTTCGGCGCCATCGCGGCGCTGGTCTGGCTCTTCGCCACCGAGGCCGGGCTGCGCTGGGCGCTCGCCCGTGCCGAGCGGGAGGTGGCCGGCACGCTGGCGATCGAAGGCGCGCACGGCACGCTCGCGAGCGTGGTCACCATCGAGCGCCTGCGCTTCCAGGCGGACGGCACGCGGGTCGAGGCGCGCGACGTCGGCCTGCACGCGCACTTGGCGGCCGCCTTGGGCGGGCGCCTGGTGCTCGAGCCGCTGCGCATCGCCTTGCTCGACATCGAGATCCAGGAAGGCGGCGGGCGCGCGACGAAGCCGAGCGCGCTGCCCTTCGGCGTGCGCCTGGGCAACGTCGAAATCGAGCGCCTGCGCGTGCTGCGCGGCGAAGCGGTGTACGGCCTGCGCAAGCTGCGCTTCGCGCATCTCGCGCTCAGCACGCTGCCGGCCGGGGTGTCGGCGGAAGGGTCCTTCGAGTTCGAGCACGAGACTTCTCCCTTCAGCGGGACCCTGACGCTCGGCGGCACGCTCGAACAGCTCGAGACGCGGCTCGCACTGCGCCAGGGCGACATCGCCGCGGACGTGCGCGCCGTGCTCGCGCCGTTCCGGCCGCAGCACATCGTCTCGCTCGATGCGCGTGCTTCGCCGGTCGACCTCGCGCGCTTCGCCGAAGAGCTGCCGCACGCCGCGCTCAGCCTGGAGATCAAAGCGACGGGAAGCGATCGCGGCCTGGCAGGCACGCTGTCGCTTGCCAACGCCGCGCCCGGGCCACTCGACGAAGGCCGGCTGCCGATCGCCGCCCTGCGAGCACGCGTGGCGAGCAAGGATCTGGAAAGCGCGACGCTCGAAGAGTTGCGCGTCGAGCTCTCGGGCGGCGGCCTGCTCGAGGGCCGCGGCGCGCTGAGTGCCGACGGTTTCCACGGCACGGTGAAGGCGAGCCGCCTGAACCTGCGCGCGCTGCGCTCGACGCTGCGCCAGACCGCGCTCTCGGGACCGCTCGAGCTCTCGCTCGGCCGCGAATCGCAGAGCGTGCGCGGCACGCTGGGGCAGACAGGCATGACGATCAGCGCCGAAGCCATGCGCCGCGGCGACATCGTCGAGGTCCGCAGCCTCCGCGCCGCGGCCGCGGGAGGAGAAGTGAGCGGCTCGGCAAGACTGCTCCTCGGCGACCCGCTGACTTTCAGCGCGCGGCTCGACCTCGCGCACTTCGATCCCGCGGCGTTCGGCGACTACCCCGAAGGATCGATCAGCGGATCGGTCAGCGCCGAGGGCGAGCTTGCCGCGGAGCCGCGCGTCGAGCTGCAATGGTCGCTCGCCGAGAGCACGCTGCTGGAGAAGGCCCTGGACTCGCGCGGCCGCGCGCGCATCGCCGGCCGGCGCATCCTCCAGGCGGACGCCGAGGCGACGCTCGGCGCGAGCCGCGCCACCGCCCATGGCGGCTTCGGCACTGCGGCGGACAAGCTCGCCTGGACGCTCGAGGTGCCGGAGCTCCGGAACTACCTCGAGGAGGTCGCCGGCAGCATGAAGGCGAGCGGCACGCTGAGCGGCACGTGGACCGTACCGGAGGCCCAGATCGCGGCGCAGTTCGAAGCGCTCGAGCTGCCGCACGGTTTTCGCGCGGCGCGCGCGACGGCCAACATCGCCGGAAGCCCGGCGCGCCATGAGGGGCGTCTTGTGGTGCGAAGCGATGGCGCCGAGCTGGAGGCACGCCTGCGCGGCGGTTACACCGCCGGCACCTGGGCGGGCGAGATCGCCACTTTCGAGGGCCGCGGCAAGGTGCCGGTCACGCTGCGCGCAGCAGCGCCGCTGCGCGTGGCGCGCGGGCGCGTCGAGCTCGGCCGCTTCGAGGCCGGCGTCGGCGACGGACGGCTGCTGGTGCGCGAGCTCGCCTGGTCGAAGGAGCGCATCGCCTCGAGCGGCGAGTTCAGCGGACTGCCGGCGCAATGGCTGGTGGCAGCCGCTGGCCTGAGCGAACGGCTCCGCGCCACGCTCCTCCTCGACGGGCAGTGGTCGATCACGGCGGCGCCGGGCCTCGACGGCACCCTGCGCGTGCGGCGCGCGAGCGGCGACCTCGTCATCCTCGACGAGGAGCGACCGATCGAGCTCGGCCTGCAGAGCGTCGCGCTCGACGCGCGCTTCACCGATGCCGGCGTCGGCGCGCGGCTCGACGTGATTTCGCGCTACGCCACCGCGGCGATCGCCGGGCAGCTCGGCCGCGATCCCGACGCCGCCCTGCTCGGCCTCGGGCGCAATTCGGCGCTGCTCGTGCAGGGGCAGCTCGAGCTCGCGCGCGCGCGGCTCCTCGCGCAGCCGGTGCTGTCCGATGCGCGCTTCGACGGCCGACTCTCCGCCGACTTCCAGGCGAGCGGCACGCTCGGCGCGCCGGTGATCTCCGGCACGCTGCGCGGCGACGCGCTGACCTTCGATTACCCGCCGTACGGCGTCTATCTCAAGAACGGCGAGCTGCGCGCGCAACTCGAAGGCGACACGCTGCGCGTCGAGCGCTTCACGATCCAGGCGGGCGAAGGGCGCTTCACGGCCTCCGGCGCGCTGCCGTTGCGCCTCGCCGAGGGCGGCGCCAAGCTCGCCTGGGAGGCGAAGGCCTTCAGCCTGCTCGACCGTCCAGACCTGCGCCTCGTGGCCTCGGGGCAGGGCGAAGCCGGGTTCGACGGCAAGCGGCTTTCCCTCTCAGGCGAGCTGCGCGCCGAGCGGGGCCACCTCGAGATCGCCGGCGAGCGCGTCCCGAAGCTCGGCGACGACGTGGTGGTCGCCGGCCAGGCGCGCAGCGCGCCGAAGGGGAAGGCGCCGCTCCCGATCCATCTCAACATCGACCTCGACCTCGGCTCGAACCTCACGGTGCAGGCGCAGGGCCTCGAGGGGAAGCTGACCGGGCGCATCAACTTCAGCACCACGAGCGAGGGCGAGCTGCGCGGCTACGGCCGGATCGAAACATTGAACGCGACCTATTTCGCTTATGGGCAGCGCCTGCAGGTCGATCCCGGCATCCTGATCTTCGACGGTCCGCTCGACAATCCGGCGCTGCAGATCACGGCGTGGCGGCGCAACCAGGCGGTCGAGGCCGGGGTGCAGCTCTCGGGCACGGCGCTCGCGCCGCGCGTGCAGATCGTCTCGCAGCCGGCGGTGTCCGAGGGCGAGCGCCTTTCCTGGCTGGTGCTCGGGCGCGCGCCGGCCGATGCGACCAAGGCCGATCTCGGCCTGCTGCAGGCGGCGGCGGGCGCGCTGCTCGCCCGCGGCGACAGCATGCCGCTCGACCGGCGCATCGCGCGCAGCTTCGGCCTGGACGAGGTGTCGTTCCGCGGCTCGGGCGAGGTGCAGGACCGCGCCATCGCCCTGGGCAAGCGCCTGTCGGACAAGGTGTACGTGAGCTACCAGCAGGGCCTCGGCACCGTGACCTCGAGCCTGGTCAAGCTCGATTACGCGCTGTCTCGCCGCTGGTCGGTGCGCGCGGAAACCGGCACCTCGAGCGGCTGGGGGCTCTTCTACCGCTTCTCCTGGGACTGAAGCACGGGCGCCCGCAGCCACCGCGCGCCGCAGGACTTCTTCGAGTGCAGCTCGGCGGCGGGCCAAGCGAGGGAGTTGGTCTCCGTGGCGAGATTTGAACTCGCGACCCCGTCCACCCCAAGGACGTGCGCTACCAGGCTGCGCTACACGGAGAGATTGGGAAACTGAGCGGGAATTCTACCGCTGCAACTGGTCGAGGACTGCCCGCAACTCGCGCTTGATCGCCTGCACGTCGACGCCGGCCGCGGACCCAGAGCGGCCATTCCTCACCGGCGCTTCCATCTTGTCCTCGGCGCCGAGCGGACTCTCCAGGCGGGCGTTGTCCAGGCGC
>DASQAW010000539.1:0-15526 GCA_035635495.1 Burkholderiales bacterium | reverse complement strand
TCCACGGTGCCGCTCTGCGTGTCGGCGGCGGCCTTGCCGTCGGTCTTGCCGGTGGTGCCGTCGCTCGCGCCGGCGGCGCCCGCGCGCTTGTCGGCGTATTGCTGCTGGTTGTGGACCTGGTTGTTGAGGCCGCCGCCCTGGTCCTTGCCGTCGCTCGCGGCGGCCTTGTTCGAGTCGCTGCCGGCGACGCTCGCCTTGGCCTCGGTCTTGTGGGTCGCGGTGCTGCGCGCGCTGAACGTGACTGCGCCGCCGGCGCTGATGTCACGGTCGGTGGTGGCGATGACGGTGTCGGTGCCGACGGTCAGCGCGAGCGAGATGCCCAGGCCCGTGTCGCCCGACTTGGTGTCGCCCGTCGCCGTGGTCTCGACCGCGCCCTTGTGCGCGGCGCTCGCCTCGAGTGCGCCGCTGAGCTTCAGTTCGCCGCTGGTTAACGCCGCGATCTTCGCATTGGTATCGTTGTTCGACACCGTGATCGCAATCACCGGCGTCGCCGCGGTGGCGCCGCCCGCGGCGCCGTCGGCGTGCGTCGTCATCGTGTTCGACGAGCTCGCCGCGAGCTTGATGTCGTGCGCGTCGCTGATCTTGGCGTCGGCGCCGATCAGCGCGTTGGTGTCGGTCTCGCCGATGTTCAGCACCAGCGACGCGCCCATGCCGAACTTGCTCGCGTCGCCCTGCGTCGCCTTGGTGGTGGCGGCATTGGCGACGAAGTTCTCGGCCTTGAGCGAGACGTCGCCCTTGTCGGTGACGGTGACGGTGGCGTTGTCGGCGACGCTCGCGCGCGTATTGCTGATGCCGACGTTGATCGCCAGCGCGCCGGCGACGCCGGTGTTGCCGCCGCTCGCCCCGGCGATCGCCGTGGCGCCGTACTTGTGGGTCGTGTCGCCGCTGACGTCGGGCGTCAGCGCCTCGAGCTTCAGGCCGTCGGCGGTGATAGCCGCCTGGCCGACACTCGCTTCATTCGTCACATGGCCGACGTTCACCGCAACGGCGATGCCGACGCCGGTGCCGCCGCCCTTGCCGCCGCGCAGGCTGTAGACGCCCTCGGGCGCCTTCGCCTCCTGCAGGTCCTGCCGCCCGTCGGTGCTCTTCGTTGCGAGCGCGTGATCCTTGCTGTCGTAGAGCGAGATCTTCTCGCTCTCCTTGTCGTCGACGCGCACGAAATAGGTGTTGCCGTCGGTCAGCCCGATGCCGGCGTCGCCTTTGTCGCTCTTGCCCTTGTAGATGACGGCGTCGCCGGTGTGGAAGCCGTGGTTCGCGCCGAGCTTGATGGTCTCGGCCGTCTCGTTGATGGTGTCCTTGGCGTCGTCCGGGTCGAACTTCTGCACGTTGATGACCACGGTGCTGGCGTCGGCGGTCGCGGCGCCGTCGGTGTTGTTTTCCGCCTTCAGCGCCAGCGCGCCGTTGGTGACGCCGCTGCCCTTGCCGGCGACGATCGTCAGCCCGTCGGGAATCGTCGCGCGGCTCTCCGACACCGCGACCGTGATGCCGAGCGCGCCGGCGACCTGCACCGCGCCGCCCTGGCCTTCGGCCGCCGTCTTGCCGTCGGTCTTGCCGGCGGCACCGGTCTTGGCTCCCGAGGCGCCGCCTTCCTTGTCGGCGAACGCCGCCTGGTTGTGCGTCTGGTTGCTGACTCCGCCGCCCTGATCCTTGCCGTCCTTCGAGGCGGCCGGGATGTCCTCGCCGCCTGCCGAGCTGGCCTTGGCGCGCGAGTCGGCGGACGAGACCGAGCGCGCGCGGAAGCTCACCGCGCCGCCGGCATCGATGTTGCGCGCGGTGGTGGCGATCGCGCTGTCGCTCGCCACCGTCAGCGCGATCGAGATGCCGACGCCGGTGTCGGCAGACTTGGTGTCGCCGCTCGCCGTGGTCGTGACCGCGCCCGTGTGCGTGGCGCTCGCGTCCAGCGCGCCGGTCAGCGTCGTGCCTCCCGTGGTGAGCGTGCCGAGCTTGGCGTCCGTGTCGTTGTCGGCGATCGAGATCGCCACGACCGGCGTGACGGCAGTGCCGCCTTTCGCGCCGCCCGTGGCCTCGCTCTTCATCGTGTTGCTCGAGTCGGCCGCGAGCTTCAGGTCGTGGGTATCGGTGAGCTTGGCGTCGTCGCCGATCAGCGCGTGGGTGTCGGTGGTGCCGATGTTGAGCGCGACCGAGGCGCCGACGCCGGTCTTCGCGCTGCCTTCCTGCGAGGCGCCGGCCTTGGCCGTATTGGAGACATGGTCCTGCGCGAGGAGCGAGACGTCGCTGCTGGTGAGCGTGAGCGAGGCGCCGTCGGCAATGCGCGCCGTGGCGCTGGTGACCGCGATGTTCAGCGCCAGCGCGCCGGCGAACCCGGTCTTGGAGGCGTCGCCCGTGCCCGAGATCGCCTCGGCGTCGAACGTGTTGTCGGGCAGCAGCGCCTTGAGGCTCGCGTCCCCGGCCTTTACGTTGGTGCCGGAGATCTCCGCGGTGCTGTCGGCGACCGCGATGTTGACCGCCACCGCGATGCCCACGCCGCTGTCGCTGCGGTCCAGCTCGAGGCTGTGCTTGGTGCCGGACCCTTTCGAGTCGAGATCGACCCGGCCGGTCGTGTTGGCGGTGTCCTTGGCGTGGTTTTGCGAGTCGTAGAGCGACACCTTGTCGCCGTCGACGCGCACGAAATAGTTGCCGCCCTCCGTCAGCCCCTTGATGTCGCCGCCGGCGTCGCCGTGGTGATAGGCAACCTTGTCGCCGGTGTGGAAGCCGTGCTTCGCGCCGAGATTGATGCTTTCGGCGCTGGTGTCCACGGTGCTCGAGGCGGACGGATCGAAGGTCACCTCGAGGACCGTGGTGCCGTCGGCCTTGGCCGAGGTGGCGTTGGTCGAGGCGGCGTTGAGCGCAAGCAGCCCGGACGTGGCGACCTTTCCGGTCGAAGAGACGAGCGCCTGGGTGTGGTCGTCGAGGACGTTGACGGCGAGCGCGCCGGCGAGCGTGAGGTCGCCGTCGCTGGTCGCGGCCTTGTCGTTGGTCTTGCCGTCGGCGTTCGGATCGGCGAGCGCAGCCTGGGCCTGGCTCAGCTTCTTGACGCTGTGGGCCGTCCCTGCGCCGGTCGAAGCGAGGTCCTCGAGCCCGGTCGGGCCGCCGTCCTGGGCATGCTGCTTCGTGTCGTAGAACTTGGCGTCGCTGCCCGAGATGTTGACGAAGTACGCCTTGCCGTCCTCGAGCCCGTCGATGTCGGTGCCGCCGCTGCCGTGGTGATAGACGACCCGGTCGCCGGTGGCGAGGCCATGGGCGCCACCCAGGTCGATGGTCTCGGCATTCTTGTCGACGACCCCCGTGGCGCTCGGGTCGAACAGCACCTCGGCGCTGTCCGCGGCGCCGCGCGGCGTCGCCTTGGCGAGGACGTCGAGCTTGTGGTTCGACGACGCGGTCAGCACGAGTGTCTTCGCGTCGTCGACCGCCCCGCTGCCGGTGATCGAAGCTTCCGTGGTGGACACGATCACGCCGAGGCCGAAGGTCACCCCGGCGCCGCCCTTCGAGCCGTCGGCGGTGGACTTGCCGTCGACGGAGTTGCCGGCGGTGATGTGGAGATAGTCCGCCGAGTCGAGCGTCGCCCCGGTATCGACGTTGGCGCGCGCGTGCGTGCCGATCGTCACGCTCGCCACGGCCGCGTCGGTCTTCGCGTCGGACGAGCCGGCGTTGCTCGCCAGCTGGTCCCACGCGCGCACGGCTGAAGTGGCGCCGAACGTCATGCCGCCGGCCGTCGTCGTGAGCGTGCCGCCGTGGACCGTCACGGCGGCGTTCGAGTGTCCATCGAGGATGCCGATCTGCAGCACGCTCAGGCTGAAGCCCGCCACGTCGAGGCCGAGCGTGGACACCGCCGTCAGGTAGAGCGTGCCGGCCTGGATGTTGCCGCCCTGCACGTCGATGGTCGCCGCCGAGCTGGCGTGCACCAGGTCGGCCAGCGCCGAGTATTGCGCGGCGTCGGTCGCCGTCACGTCGACCGACATCTCGCCGGCGACGGTGATGTTGCCATTGATCTCGACCGCCTCGGTACTGTTGATGTCGAGGGCGCTCAGCGTGTACGGCGTGCCGCCCGTGGTCCGCACGCGCAGCACGTCGTCGACCGTGGTGAGGTCGTTCGGCAGGATCTCGTCGCCGCCGTCGAAGGTGATGTGCAGCGATCGCGCCGGCCCGGCATCCGGCGTGCCGCTGAAGCCGAGGTCGATGGTCAGCGTGTCCTCGAACTGGCCGCCGACGAGCACCACCGGGTGGATGTTGACCGCCAGGACCGTGTCGCTGCCGATGACGTAGGTCTGGATGACGCTCGCGTCGTCGTTGTTGACCAGCTGCAGCACGTCGGCCCCGCCGGTCTGCTCGGCGAAGCGCAGCAGCAGGTTCGCGCCGGTGCCGATCGTGTACTCGATGTCCGCCGGCGGCGTGAAGGGCGCGAACGGCGTGGCATGCGAGGGCAGCTCCGCCTTGGCGATCGTCGTGCTGTTCGGGTCGGGCGAGGTCGGATCACCGAGGTCCGGGAACTGCAGCGCGCCGTTCTGCCAGTCGGTGAACAGCGCCTTGAACGCCGGGCGCAGCAGCTGGCTTTCCCACAGCGGGTTGTTGCCGGTGCCGGTCTTGTATTTCAGGTCGGTCCAGGCTGCGCCGTTGTCGGAGTATTCCGACGCCGCGGTCGGCGCGAGCGTGGTCGGGTCGCGGGTGTTCTGGATGCGCCGGACGGTGCTGTCGCTCACCCGCTCGAGCAGCAGCGGCCCGGCGATGACGTTGCCGTCGGCCTGGTTGCTGAGCTCGACGGTGAGCGTGGTGCCGGTGAAGGTGTAGGTGCCGAGCAGGCGGAAGCCGAGGTCGCCGTCTTCCTTGCTGCCCGCGAACCCCGGGTCGCCGGCAAAGCGCCGCTGGTCGACGGCGGTGGGCTGCGTGGCGAAGGCGGTGGTGCCGTCCTTGATCGTGTACTGGGCGTTGGTCGCCGGATGCAGGAAGCGGTCGGGATGCGTGGAATCGCCGAGGTTGTCGACCTTCTGGGTGACGTTCGCGGCCCAGGTGGCGTAGACGCGGTACTGGGCGCCGGCATCGACCGTGGTCTGCCATTGCGCGACGCTCGGCGTGTCGTCCTGGGTGCTGACGCGGAACAGGGCCGTCTCCGTCGTCGTGCTGTCGGCGCGCCACACATGGTCGCCGTCGATCGACACCAGCCACGGCCGGCCCTCGGTGCCCGGGACGCCCTGGAGCGTGGCCGTCAGGACGTCGCCGCCGTGCGCGCCGTTCAGGTTCAGCTTCGAGAAGTCGTAAGTGACGGGGGTGCCGCCGTTCAGGTCCGTCAGGATGCGGCTGAAGAGCGCGCTCAGCTGCCCGTCGCCCGCCGTGCCGCCGCCGACGCCGTCGTCGGTGTCCTCCATGAGCAGCAGCATCTTGCCGAGCGTGACGCTGTTGTCGTAGGCCGGGAACGAGCCCTTGTCGAAGTGCGTGGCGTTCGTGAGCGCCCCTTGGGCGCCCGTGTAGAAGGTGAAGGTCGCGCCGGGCAGTGTGACCGTGGTGCTGGTGCCGGGGAACGGCAGATGGTGCGCGCCGGTCAGCCCCATGTCGGCGTCGAGCTTCTCGTGGTCACCCGGCTGGAAGATCGGGATGACGTGGCCGGCGAGGTCGATCGTGGCGAGGTCCATCTTCGAGTTCAGCTTGGTGAGGAACTCGAACACCTCGAAGTCGATGTTGAAGACGTCCTCGATCTGCTCCTTGATGAAGTTGGTGACGAAGTCGTGGATCTGGTCGACCGCCGCCTCGATCGGCAGGAAGGCCATCTGCAGCGGCTCGAGCAGGTTGCCGATGAACTCGCTGACGTCGTGCAGCGCCGCGCGCACGTCGGCGGCGACGTCGGGCAGGCCGGCCATCGACAAGAGGTGGCGGTTGATGTAGCCGTCGCGGACGTTGTGGTCGAGGTTCGGGTCGTCGAGCTGCTGCAGCAGCACGTCGATGATCCCGACCCCGTCCTCGGCCTCGGCGCGCAGGCCGGTCAGGCCATCGGCGCCCTTCGAGGCGCCGATATCGTTCTGCAGGTCGCGGCGCGCCTGCGGGTCGAACATCGCCTTGGTGAAGGCGAGGCCGACGTCGGCCCAGTCCTGGATGCCGGCGTTGATGTCGTCGACCCAGTTGTACAGGTAGGCGTTGAGCAGGTTGTCAAACGAAGGCCGGGTGACCAGCGGGTCGCCGGCGAGGAAGGCGGCGAGCTGCGTTACCTCGAGGCCGAAGTCGAGGCGCGGGCCGAGCTTCAGCGCCTCGGTCTCGATCTTGTCGCGCAGCTTGAAGACGCCATCGAGCAGCACGCCGCGGCTGCCCTGCACGATGAGCTGCTCGTCGCCGGTGCCGACCTCGTAGCCGGAGTTGAGATCCTCCTGGACGGTGAGTTTCTTGCCGTCCTCGGAGATCGACTTGACCAGGTAGTCGCCGTTATAGGCGTGGACGCCGTACGGCGTGAAGCGCTGGCCGGCAACGAAGCCGTCGTCCTTGAAGCTGCCGCTCGCACGCTCGAAGGTGTTGGTCGCGTCGTTGACGGTGATCGTGGTCTTCGCCGTGTACGGCACGAACACCTGGATGGTCTCGTCGCCGCTCGCCGCACTCGGGGTCTCGGTGACCAGCGTGGTCTCCTCGAGCGTGAGCAACGTGGCGGTCACCGCCTTGATGTGGAAGACGCCGTTGTTCGCCGCGCTGCCGAAGCCCGCCGTGGTGATCTTGTGCCCGACCGTGAAGCCGTCGTCGATGAAGCTGCCGCTCGAGCGCGTGATGGCGTGCGTCGCGCCGTCCACGCTGAGCACGCCGTCGTCGCCGAGCTTGGCGTGCACCAGCGGCGTCGGGTCCTCGGCGAACGGCCGGATCAGCGCCTCGTAGATGAAGTGCGTCGGGGCATCGAAGGCAATTCCCGGCGTGCTGTCGTCGCTGATGTCGCCGTCGGGGAGGAGCGTGCGCGCAGGGTCGGCGTCGAAGCCCGGGGTGGCATCGCCGACATAGGCCTCGGCCAGGAAGTGCCGCAGCGCGTTCGCCAGCTCGCGCTGGTCGGTGGTGAGCGAGTCGACGATCTCGCTGACCGCGGGGAAGATGCCCTGGCCGAACTCGTTGATCAGCGTGTGGGCCCAATGGTCGCCCGCGCTGTGGGTCAGGAAGCCGTACGACCAGGCGAGGATCTCGGATTTCTCGTCGGCGCTGAACCAGGGGTTGTCCTGCGCCTCCCACGCCATGTCGAGCACGCGCGTGAGCCAGGTCGCGTTGTCGCCGGGATGCAGGATGCTCTGGCCGAAGACGAACTCGGGGAAGCCGTCCGGGCCGACCGCGCCGGCGTAGTAGTAGTCCTCGTGGTCGCGCAGCGCCGCCACGATCTTCGGATGTACGACGTACTCCTGCCCGTCGATCGTGAGCTTGCCGTCGGGCAGGATGTCGTCGCGCACGTCCTTCGCGATTTCGACGTGCGTGTAGGGCTTGAACGCCACCTCGGCGAGCGGATCGTTCTTGGCGTCGACGGTGTGCTCGTGCTCGGCGCCGAGCAGGTGGCCCAGCTCGTGCGCCGCGTAACCGGCGAGCTGCGCGCCGTATTGCGCGGCATTCAGTCCCGCGGCCGAAACGTTGTCGCTGAAGACGAACGCAATGTCGCCATGGTCTTGGTTGCCGTGATCGACCTTCTGGGACAGACCGTAGTAAGTGTCGCCGAATGCCTTGCTGTCGCCGCCGATGTAGATCGTCGAGAACTCGCCATCGGTGGGCTTGTGGGTGGTGAACGTGATCCCCCAGCCGGCGAACTGCTGCTCGAGCGTCGCGAGCGTCGCGGCCTCGATTTCCGACTCGTGGCCTTGCAACCCGGCGGGCGCGTGGAACGCGGGCACGTCGACGCCCGCGATGTGCACCGGGCCGTCGTAGTCCACGCCCTGCGCGCCGTCGAACGAAACGAAAACCAGCTGCGCCATGCCGAAGAGCACTTCGGGGCTCGAGTCCGCCGTGAGCGTGATGCCGCCGGCGTCCTTGACGCTCCCCGCCGCGGGCAGCTTGAGCGGCTCGGCGGGCGCCGCCGGCGACAGGGCGCTCAGATCGAGCTTCGGATCGTCGCCGCCAGCGTGATCGTCTATGGGAACGGCGTGATCGAGTGCGTCGTCCGCGTGCGCCGGGGGAGGCGCGGTATCGAGCACGTCGGTGTGATCGATCGGCTGGCCGTAGTCGACCAGACTGAGCGCGCCGGCACCGTGGGTGATATCCGCGGACAGCAGCACCCGCGGCTCGAGCGTCTCCAGGCGCAGGGCGCGCCGGCGACGCGCCTCCTGGAGCGCTTTCCTCAGCAGCCCCTGCTTGCGCCACTTCTGGAGCAGGCGGAACCAGTTGGCGAGCTTGCTCCAGAAAATCTGGAACAGGCTGGGGATACGAACCCGGTATTCGCGGCTTGCGGCGGTCGGGGTCTCGTCGCTCACCGAGTCGCTCGGATGACGACGTTCGCGCGCGAGCGCGCGCGAAGAAACAGATACCCCCACCCCCTCGCTTCCGACACCCCCCGCCCTCCTCGTACTGCAAGACTTCAGGCGACTTCTTTCGCGCCGGCTCTTGAGAAAGCCGGTTCCCTCGCTGGTGTTCTTGCCTGCCGGACGCGCACGTCCTCGGCCTCCCCGGCCGAAATCGTGGCGCAGGAAAATATTATCGCGATCGCGTGACGGTTTAGATACTTTTTTTTACACGAAGGGATCACGGACCTTTTCGGCTGATTTCAGCGGCCTGGACCGATAACGTCATGTGATATCCCATATGGGCGCGAGAGCCTGCCGCGATCTACTTCGCCGCCGGCTTCTTCCAATATGTATGTAGCGCGGCTATGCGCTCTTCCGCACCGTACCGGGCGCCGTAGCGTGAGAGACTGACGGCCCGTCCATGATTGCCCGCGCGATTCCGAAAACCGGCCCGAGACGTTACCGGGTCCTCTACGTGGAAGACAGCGCCGCGAACCTCGAGCGGGTCGAGGAGCTGCTCGCAGCCCGCAAGGACTTGCTGCTGCTGCACGCGGGGAACGTGAATCTCGGAATCAGGCTGGCGCGCGTGGAGCGGCCGGAATTGATCCTGATCGGCATCGATCTGCCCGGCTTCGATGTCGCTCGCGGCGCGAGCGATCTGATAAAGCTCTTGCGCGCGGATCCGGCTACGCAATCGGCGCCGATCCTCGCGCTCAGCGCCAACGCCGCGCCCGCGGCCATCGTCAAAGGCCTCGAGGCGGGTTTTTTCCACTACCTCACCACGCCCCTCCAGGCCGCGCCGTTGATGGAAGCCCTCGACTACGCGCTGGAGTTCGCGGCGCTGGAGCGAACCGAACAAGCCGGCACGCTTTCGCGCGCCAGCTCGCAGCCATCCAGGTAGAGGACCGCCATGCCCAAAGGCCAGGAACGCAGCAATCGCGAGAAGAAGAAACCCAAGCGGCCGCCGCCGCCCGTCGCGCCGCGCGTGCCGGGACTGCCGCGCGAGCCCTGGAAGAAATGACCCCGACCGCGCCGTAGGTCGCTGCACGGCGCGCGCCTCTTTTTAAGTCGGGTTGACATATTCATCCTTTTGGGTGAATATCGCGGCATGGACCTGGACGACACGCTGGTTGCGCTCGCGGACGAGACCCGCCGCTCGATTCTCAAGCGGCTCGCCTCGGGCGACGCGCGCGTCACCGAGGTCGCGGCGCCGTTCGGCATCTCGCTCAACTCGGTCTCCAAGCACATCCGGCTGCTCGAGCGCGCGGGCCTCGTGCGCCGGCGCGTCGCCGGGCGCGACCACTTCCTCTCGCTCGAGCCCGGGCCGTTCGACGAGCTCACGCAGTGGATGCTGAAGACGCGCGAATTCTGGTCCTCGCGCCTCGACGCCCTCGACGCCGCCCTGCGCGCCGACGACGTGATCGCGAAGGCCGCGAAATCCCCGAACCCCCCCAAACCCCCTCACCCCAGGAGAAGCAAATGAACCGTCCCGTCACCCTGATCGAACCCGGCACCGTGAAGCTCGAGCGCCTGCTGCCGGGCCCCGTCGAGCGCGTCTGGGCCTACATCACCGAGTCCGACAAGCGCGCCAAGTGGCTCGCCGCCGGCGAGTTCGACCTGCGCGTCGGCGGCAAGATCCGCCTCGAGTTCGACAACGACAGCCTCTCCCGCGACAAGGCGGCGCGGCCCAAGGAGGTGGAGCGGAAGATGAACGCCTTCGACGGCGTCATCACGCGCCTGGAGCCGATGCGCGTCCTCGCCCACACCTGGGCGTGGAACGGCGGCGACACCGAGGTGACCTACGAACTCTCGCCGCGCGGCAAGGACGTGCTGCTCACCATCGTCCACCGCCGCGTCCTCGGCAAGGAGCTCGTGCCGGCAGTGATGGGCGGCTGGGACGTGCACTCGGGCATCCTCGCCGACATCCTGAACGGCGCCGAGCCGCGCCCGTTCTGGACCACGCACTCCAAGCTCGAGCGGGAGTACGCCGCGGCGCTCTGAGCGGCTCAGGCGGCGTCGATGCGGCACGCCGCGGATTAATTGCGCAGACGCAAGACCTTGAAAGCCGGCAGTGGCCGATGAAAGCCTCTGAGTTGCAGCTCGCCGGCCGGCTCGGCGTCGACCACCTCGCTGGTCGCGGCGTGGACGCGCTGGCTGATCAGGATCTGTCCGCCGTCCGCTTCCCCGCAGAGCCGTGCGGCGAGGTTCGTCACGGTGCCGATGGCGCCGTAATCCAGGCGGCCCTCGAAGCCGATGGCGCCGATGGTGGCGTAGCCCTGGGCGACGCCGAAGCCGGCGCGCAGCTCGTAGCCTTGCTGGCGCCAGCGCGCGGCGAGCTCCTCGGCGCGATCGCGCATCTCGACGGTCATGCGCAGCGCGCGCTCCGCGGGGTTGGGCACCGGCACGGGATCGTTGAAGAACACCATCATGCCGTCGCCCGTGAACCGCTCGAGCGTGCCTTCGTGGGCGAGGACCAATTCGCCCATGCGGGCGTGATACTCGCGCAGCACCGCCATGACTTCCTCGGGCTCGGCGACTTCGGCGAAGGCGGTGAAGCCGCGCAGGTCGATGAACACGACGGTCACCTCGCGGCGGTGGGACTGCAGCGGATCGCTCGCGCCGCCCTGCACGATGAGCTCCGCGAGCTGCGGCGAGAAGAAGCGCTTCAGCCGGCCGATGCGCTCGAGCTCGGCAAGCTGCTGGCTCACGCGCTCCTCCAGCGTGGCGTTCCAGCGCTCGAGCTCGCGCGCCTGGTCCTGCACGGTATCGTGCAGCGACTTGATGCGCAGCATCGACTTCACGCGCGCCGCGAGCGCCTGCGCATCCACCGGCTTCGTCAGGTAATCGTCGCCGCCGGCCTCGAAGCCGGCGACCACGTCCTTCGCGTCGACCAGCGCGGTGATCATGATGATGGGCGTGAACGGCATCGCGCTGTCGGCCTTCAGCCGGCGGCACACCTCGATGCCGTCGATCTTGGGCATCATGATGTCGAGCAGGATTAGATCCGGCCGCGACTCGCGCGCCACCTTCAGCGCCTCTTCTCCGTCGCGCGCGACCACCACCTCGTAGCCGTCGCGCCCGAGCCGCATCTCGAGCATGCGCACGTTCGCAGGCGTGTCGTCTGCGACCATGATGCGAGCGGGATTCCTCAAACGCGAGGAGTATACTCGCCGCGCTTCCCATGAGGCTCGATCGAACAGATCCGCTCGCGGCCTTCCTGCTCCGTACGCCACTCGGAGCCTTGGTCCGCTGGGTCGCCGGGCTGCGCCTCTCGGTGCACCGCAAGCTGCTCGTCGCCTTCCTCATGATCACGCTCTTGTTCCTCGCCATGGGCGCGTTCAGCGTGCTCACCATCCGCGCCATGTCCCGCCAAAGCGAGCTGCTCGACCGCGCGCACCAGCGCGTGGAGTGGTCGCAGCAGATCCACCATTCGCTCGCCATGCAGATGCACCTCACGGCGATGGCGCTCTTGGTGCGCGACGAGGCCGCGATCGCTTCCGTCCTGCGCGAGAACAACCGCTTCAACGAGGCCTTGGCGCGGCTGGAGGAAGCGGTCGAGGAGCCCGAGCGCGTGGCGATCCAGAAGATCCGCGCCGGGCAGGAGGAAGCGATGACCATCGTCGCCGACATCGCGAACCTGGTGCGCGACGGCAAGATCGATGCGGCAACCAGGCTGCACGGCAGCCGCGAGGACCCGCTGTACCGCTCGATCGACGGCCTGGTCACGCAAGTGGTGACCAGCGAGAACGCGCGCATGATGAGCCTGCGCGACAGCCTGCGCGCCGTGAATCAGCGCGCGCTCCTCGTCATGGCAAGCTTCGCCGCGATCTCGGTGCTGCTCGCGCTCGCCGGGGGCTTCATCATCTCGTCGGCGCTGATCCTGCCGGTGTACGCGGCGCACGGCTTTCTCAACGAGCTGGCCGGCGGGCGCTTCGGCGGCAGCGTCACGGTGGCGAACCGCGACGAGTTCGGCGAGCTCGCCGAGCAGCTCAGCGCCACCTCGAGGGAGCTCGCGCGCCTGGATGCCGAGCAGCGCCGCGCCGCGCAGGAGCTCGGCGCGCTGAACCGCAAGCTCGAGCAGGCGAGCCAGGCGAAGTCAGAATTCCTCGCCAACATGAGCCACGAGCTGCGCACGCCCTTGAACGCGATCCTCGGCTTCACCGAGATGCTGAGCGACGGGCTCTACGGCAAGGTACCCGAGGAGTACCGCGAGCCCCTCGCCGACATCCAGACCAACGGCAGGCACCTGCTGCGCCTGATCAACGACGTGCTCGACCTGTCGAAGATCGAGGCCGGCCGCATGGATCTCGCGCTGTCCGAGTATTCGGCCGCCGAAGTGGTCAACGCGGTGCGCGCGTCGCTGCGCTCGCTCGCCGAGGAAAAGGGCCTCGACTTCAAGGCGACGGTCGACGACGACGTACCGGAGATCATGGTCGCCGACGCGAAGCGCATCACGCAGTGCCTGCTCAACCTCGCCGGCAACGCGCTCAAGTTCACCAAGCGCGGCGGCGTCACCATCCACGCCGCGCGCGACGGCGAGCGCGTGCGCTACAGCGTTTCCGATACCGGCATCGGCATCCCGTCCAGCCAGCTGGAGGAGGTATTCACCGAATTCAAGCAGCTCGATGCCACGAGCACGCGCGAGTTCGGCGGCAGCGGCCTTGGCCTCAGCATCACCAAGAAATTCGTCGAGCTGCACGGCGGCCGCATCTGGGTCGAGAGCCGCCTGAACGAAGGCTCGACCTTCCATTTCACCATTCCGCTGGCGGCGGAGGTTGCGAGCACGGCATGAGCCAGAAAACCATCCTGTATATCGAGGACAACGAGTTCAACCGCAAGATCGTGCGGCAACTCCTGGCGCAGACGAAGTACCGGCTGCGCGAGGCCGTGGACGCCGAGAGCGGCGTCAGCATGGCGCAGGGCGAGCCGCCGGACCTGATCCTGATGGACGTGCAGCTGCCGAAGATGTCGGGCCTCGACGCGACGCGGCAGTTGCGCGCCGATCCGCGCACCGCTGCCGTGCCGATCGTCGTCATCACGTCGTATGCGCTGAGCGGCGACGCGGCGAAAGCCAAGGACGCGGGAGCGAATACGTATTTCGCGAAGCCCTACAGCCCGCGCGACCTGCTCGCGAAAATCCGCGAGCTGGTCCCGGAAGAATGAACCCAATGAGGGGAGTCCAGGCTATGTCACTGCCGATCCGCAGGAGCGCGGCGCTCGTTGCCGCGGCGGCATTTCCGGTTTTCGCGTTCGCCGCCGGGCAGGAGGAGCAGTTCACGCCCGAATTCCGCGCCGTGCGCTCGTCCTTCGACGCGAAGCACACCCCGAAGCTCGTCGCGCCCGACTCGGTCAAGCGCGGCGAGTGGTTCGAGGTCAGCGTGGCCGTGGGCGCGGGCGGCGACCATCCTTCGCTCTCGGAGCACCACGTCCGCTACATCGCGCTGTACAAGGACACGGCGGAAATCGCCCGCGTCTACCTGCACCCGGTGTTCTCTTTCCCCCGCGTCACGTTCACGGTCGCCCTGGACGAGGGCGGCGTGCTGCGCGCGCTCGCCGAGCCGACGCACTCCGCGGCGTGGGAGACGTCGAAGAAGATTACGGTCGTGCCTTAGCGTCGAGCGCCTTCACGTCGAAAGTCGCGGCGCCGCCCTGGGGCCCGACGTCGATGTCGCGCGTGGTCCCGCCGAGCGCTTCCTGCCACATGCGCAGCTTGTACTTGCCCGGCGGCACGTTGGCGATCCGAAATCCGCCGGTGGCGTCGGTCACCGCGTAGTACGGGTGCTCGGCGACCACCACCCAGCTCTTCATCCAGGAGTGCAGGTCGCAGGTCATCGCCACGATCTCGGCACGGGTGAAAGTGATGGGAATGACGCGGCCGCGCGGCTGCGTCCGGTTGAAGGCCGGGTTCTCCTTGCTCACGCTGTGCAGGTTGTGCAGCAGCCGGTCGCTGTTCAGGAAGTCCACCGTGCCGCCGGCCGGCACCACCACCATGCGCGGCGCGAACACGCACCCCTTCTGGTCCATCTCCACCTTGGGCAGCGGCGCCTGCCATTTCGCCCCGGCCGGCGGATTCTCGAGCCACACCACCGCGTTCTGCACGCCGCGCTTGGGACCGAGCACGAGGTCTTCGGCGTCCTTGTCAGTGCCGCAGATGTACTGGTCGATCGTGATCGGCACCTTGGCCGGCCGCGGAAGCGTGCCGCTGTAGATCACACTGCCGGTGATGTCGGCGCTGCGCGCCGGTGCGCCGTAACCGACGCAGGCGGCGCAGAGAAGGGTGGCCAGCGCGCGGGCAGGATCCGACATAAGGCTCCTCCTCATGCGCAGCGAATATACCAGCGGACAAACGCAGCCGACCCCGTATTTTCAGCTACGTTCGCGGTTACGATGGCCCTCTAAGCGATGAGCGGAGCACTCGCAGGGAAGCGGATCGTCGATCTCTCCCGGGTCGTGGCCGGTCCCTTCTGTACGCAGATGCTGGCCGACCACGGCGCCGAAGTGCTCAAGATCGAGCCGCCGCAGGGAGACGAAACCCGCAAGCTCGGCCCGCCTTTCGTCGACGGCACGGCCGCCTATTTCACCGGGCTCAACCGCAACAAGCTGGGTCTCTCGCTCGACCTGAGCAAGCCCGAGGGACGCGATGCGCTGCTCCGGCTGCTGCGCGACGCGGATGTGCTGATCGAGAACTTCCTGCCCGGCACGATGGAGAAATGGGGCATCGGCTACGACGCGGTCCTCGCGCCGCGCTTTGCGCGCCTGGTGTATTGCCGGATCAGCGGTTTCGGCACCAACGGCCCGCTCGGCAATCTGCCGGGCTACGACGCCGTGCTGCAGGCGATGTGCGGCCTGATGAGCGTGAACGGCGACGAGGCGAGCGGCCCGACGCGCGTCGGCGTGCCGATCATCGATCTCGCCACCGGCTTGTCCGCGGCAGTCGGCATCCTGCTGGCGCTGTCGGAGCGCGAGCGCTCCGGGCGCGGCCAGCTCGTCGATTGCAGTCTTTACGACACCGCCATGGCGCTCTTGCATCCGCACGCGGCCAACTGGTTCGCCTCCGGCATCACGCCGAAGCTCACCGGCAGCGCGCATCC
>DASQAW010000538.1:0-13473 GCA_035635495.1 Burkholderiales bacterium | reverse complement strand
GAGCCGCGTGAAGCGATAGCTGGCGTCCTGCTCCCAGTACCAGTCGGAGGAAAGCGCCGTGAGGCTGCGGAAACGCGCCTCGCTTTCGCGCACCGCCTGCTCGGCGGCGGTGCGCTCGAGATACTGGCCGATCATCGCGGCCAGCACGTGCAGCGCCTGGTGCAGCCGCTTGTGCGGCGCGCGCATGCGGCGGCTCGTGACGTCCAGCACCGCGGTGACCTGCCCGGCGGTCCAGATCGGAAAGAGCGTCGCCGCGACGAGCCCGGTGCTGTCGGCGAGTGGCGCGCGCATAGCGCGCGGATCGGCGCGCGTATCCTCCACCCAGAGCGGCTCGCCGCTCTGCCAGACCGTGCCGACGAGCCCGACGCCGCGCTGGACGCCGAACGCGGCCGACTCGCCGATGAAGCGCTTCGCGCCCTCGTCCGCGGGGTTGAACCACTGCGCGTACTGGCGCAGCACGCCGTCGCGCTCGTCGAGCTTCCAGATCTCGGCGCAGTCCCAGCTCTCGGTCTCGCAGAGCGCCTGCAGCGCGCGGCCGAGCGCTTCCTGCGGCGGCGCGTGCTCGGCGAGACGCCGCGTGATGCGGTGCTCGAGCCGCAGCAGCCGCTCGACGCGCTTCTGCGCGGTGACGTCCTTGCCGACGCCGCGATAGCCGGTGAAATGCCCCCTGGCGTCGAAGGCCGGCTCGCCGGAGGTCAGCACGTAGCGGCGGCCGCCGTCGTCGAGCTCGCGCCACATCAGGACGTCGCGGAAGGGTTGCCGCGCCTTCAGGAGTGCGCGGTGCTCGTCCCAGCCGCCCTCGATCTCGATGCCGGTCTCCCAGCGCCGCTTGCCGATGATGCGCTCGGCGAGCGCCTGCTCGACCGGGTCGCCGCTGCGCACCTGGACGCGCGTGAAGCGCAGCTCCGCGTCCTGCTCCCAGTACCAGTCGTTCGACAGGCCTGGGACGACCGCGCGCGCCGCGCTCCGAGTGGATTTACGCGCCGGCCGCGTGGACCGGCGACTGGCTTTCTTCGCCATTACCCCCCAGCTCATTACTCCCAGCTTGCCCCGGCGCCACTGTACCCGGTTTGGCGCTAGAAAAGGTGCGCGATCGATGCTGCGTAGTAGCGAAGGAGCGGCAGTTCCGCGGCGCGAACTTGAAAGACGCCGTCGCGCTCCTCGACCAGCCGGCGCAGGCGCAGCATGCGCAGGCCGACCGTCAGGGCGTAGTCGAAGTCGCCGCGCGGCACGTAGACATGGGCGCCGCGCGCTTCCAGCGCCGCGACGAGCGGCGCCACCTCGGCCTTGAGCTCGAGCTCGGAGAGCGCGCGCTCCGGGTGTCGTAGAAACACGGTCGCCATGAGCGCGACCGGCACCACGGGCACGACGCGCCCGACCGCCTGCATGAGCTCGGCGCCAAGCGCCGTCATCGCGCGCCGGCGCTCCTCGCCCGTCAGGCGGTGGAAGTCCACGCCGCGGCGCCGGCAGTACTCGCGCATCGAGAGCGGCGCGCCGAAGTTGACGCAGGCGTAGCCGAAGCGGCGCCACCCGCCTTTGAGCACCAGCGCAAGGTTCTGCAGAATGAAGCGCCACGTCCCGCGCAGGGCCTGGAATCTCCTGCGCGGCGCATCCGGCGCAAGGAGGAGCGTGCGGTCCTCCAGCACGCGGTCGTAGTTGATGCCGAGCGGCACGAAGACGAGGTCGCGCTCGCCGTCGACGCGAAAGCCGCGCAGCATGTAGTCGAGCACGCCCAGGCGCGGCTCGCGCATGCGCCCGTCGCGCGACAGCCCGCCCTCCGGAAACACCGCCTGCGGCACGCCGGCTTCGGTGGCCATCACGATATAGCGCTCGAGCACGCGCCGATAGAGCTCGTCGCCCGAGTTGCGGCGCACGAAGTACGCGCCCATGGCGCGGATCAGCGCCGAGAGCGGCCAGATGCGCGCCCATTCGCCCACCGCGTAGGAGAGCGCCGCCTGGTCCGCCGCCATGAACCCCGCAAGGACGTAGTCCATGTTCGAGCGATGGTTCATCACCAGCACCACGGTGGCGTCGGGATCGATGCGCGCGATGCCCTCGGCATCGATGTAGCCGAGCCGCACGCGGTAGAGCGTGCGCGCGATGGCGCGCCCGAGCCAGTAGCCGAGGCGGAAGTAGAGGTAGGCGTTGAACGCAGGGATGATCTCGCGGGCGTAGCGCTCGACCCGCTTCAGCACTGCCGGGAGCGCCATGCGCTTCTCCCGCGCGTACTGGTCGGCGGCCTGCTGTACTTTCGGGTCGGTGAGCAGGCGATAGATCAGCGCCTGGCGCCGCGTGCGCTGGAAGGGGCGGATGCCGATGCGCAGCCGCGTCGACACGTTGTCGATCACGCGGTTCGCGGGATGCGTCACCATCCAGCGCAGCGCCGGCATCAGGATGTGCTCGTAGAACGCCCAGGCGGCGAGCACGCCGAGGGCGATCGCGAGCCAGAGGGGGACCGAGATCATGCGCGGCGCTCTCGGTAGAAGAGGTAGAGCCCGCTCGCGACGACGACGCCCGCGCCGGTCCATACCGCCGCCGGCGGCACGTCGCCGAACACGACATAGCCGAAGAGCGCCATGTAGACGACCTGCTGGTAGAGGAAGGGCGCGATCACGCTGGCCGAAGCGTAGCGGTGGGCGAGCGCGAGGAGGTAGTGCCCGGCCGCGCCGAACACGCCGAGGAGGCAGGCCACCGTCCATTCGAGCCAGGTATCGGGCCACTCCCAGCCGGCGATGGCGAAGGGCGTGAGGAGCACCGCCGCGCCGACCGCCGGCAGGTACTGGATCTTCTCGGGCGTCTCATAGGCCGCGAGGCGCCGCGTCATGAGCATGAACAGGGCGTACAGGAGCGCGTTGACCAGGGACGCGAGCATCGCCGGATGGAACCCGGCCGAGCCCGGCCGCACGATCACCAGCACGCCGGCGAAGCCGGCGAGGATCGCGGCCCAGCGCGCGGCGTCCAGGCGCTCGCCGAAGAACAGCGTGCTGATCAGCGCGATCAGGATCGGCACGGTGAAGAAGATCGACGAGGTGACGGTCAGCTGCAGGTACTGCAGCGCCCAGAAGTTGATGCCGGTCATCGCCACGAACATCAACGCCCGCACGGCGTGCCAGCGCCAGTACTTCGACCGTATGAGAGCGGGGCCGCGCAGCGGAAACAGCACGGCGCCGGCGATGAGCGCGTGCATGACGAAGCGCAGCCAGACGACCATGATCACGGGCATGGTGCCGACCAGCCACTTCGCGCTGCCGTCGAGCAGCGTGAAGAGGAGGTAGCAGAGCGAGACGAGGCCGATGCCGACGAGGCGGTTCTGCGCGCTGTCGGCGTGGAGCAACTTAGCGCTGGCCGTCGAGGCCGGCGAGATACGCCTCGAGCGGGAAGTCGCTGCCGTCGGGGTTCTCGAGGCTCGCGCCGTCCTGCCTGAGCCGCGCGAGCAGCTTGAGCACCAGCGAGCACGCCAGCCACACGGCGTGGAACGAGTCGACGCCGCGCACCTCCAGCGGCTTCTCCTGCAGCGGCTTGATCAGCACGGTCGAGACCCATTGGCCCGCGTCCTCGTGCGGCGGCCGGATGCTCGCCCTGATCTTCACGCGCTTGCCGTCGCGGAGGATGGCGACCACGTCGATCGAGGCGACGATCGCCCTCACCAAGGGATCGACGAGCCGTCGTAGGAGAAGAATTTGCCGCTGTCCGCCGGCGTAAGGCCGCCGATTACCTTGCGCAGTCCCGCCACGGAGGTCTCGGGCGCGAGCGGCGCCCCGGCGCCGCCCATGTCGGTGCGCACCCAGCCCGGGCTCAGCGCCACCGTGATCACGCCTTTGCCGGCGAGGGTCGCCGCGAGTCCCTTGACCAGCATGTTGAGCGCGGCCTTGCTCGTCGCGTAGGGCAGCGTCATGCCGCTCGACTCGGTGATCGAGCCGAGGCGGCTCGACATCATCGCAATCACCTTGCGCTCGCTCGCGGCGACGTTGTCGACCAGCGCCTCGGCGAGCGCCGCGGCGCCGAGCACGTTGACGCGCAGCACTTCCTCCCACGAGGCATAGTCGAAGCTGCCGAGCGCCATGCCGCGCTTGCCGATGATGCCCGCGCTGCAGTAGAGCACATCGAGCGGCTCGCCTTTCAGCTTCCTCGCAACCTCCCGCAGCTCGTCCGGCCGGGTCACGTCGGCGATGGTCCCTTCGCCGCCGAGCTTTTCCAGCCGCTTGCGCGCCGCCGCGTCGCGCACCGTGCCGATCACGCGCCAGCCGTCGGCGGCGTACTGCCGCGCGAGCTCGAGCCCGAGGCCGCGGCCCGCGCCGCTGATCAGGATCGAGCTCACTCGAGCACCAGCGCGACGGCGAAGCCGTCGTAGCCCTTCACGCCGACCGTCTGGATCGCGGTCGCCGACACCCGGCGCTCTTTCGCCATCAGGTCATTCAGGCGCCGCACGCCCTGCACCGAGGCATCGCGCGAGCGCGCGTCGATCACGGCGCCTTCGCGCACCACGTTGTCCACCACGATCAGGCTGCCGGGCCGCGAAAGCTTGAGCGCCCAGGAGAAGTATTCGGCGTTGTTCTGCTTGTCGGCGTCGATGAAGGTCAGGTCGAAGGGGCCGGCGATGCCGGGCAGCGTTTCCAGCGCTTGGCCCACCCGGATCTCCACGACCGCCGAAAGTCCGGCGCGCTCGATGTTCGCACGGGCGACCTTGGCGTGCTTCTCGAGCGCTTCAAGGGTGATGAGCTTCCCGCCGGGCGCAAGGCCGCGCGCGAGCCAGATGGTGCTGTAGCCGCCGAGCGTGCCGACCTCGAGTATGCGCCGCGCGTTGAGAAGCCGTGCGAACGTCCACAGCAGCTTGCCGTGCGCGGGCGAGACGCTGATCGGCGGCAGGCCCGCGGCGTCGCTCGCCTCGAGCGCGGCCTCGAGCGCCGCGTCGGGCTGCACGAGCGTCGCGGTGATGTAGCGATCGACGTCTTCCCAGCGTTTCAGGGCGCGGGAACCGTGCGGAAGGTCGCTTCGAAGATCGCGCGCTCCTCGTCGTCGGTCAGGGCGGCGCCGAGCACCTTGGCGCGCGCGTAGTGCGTGTTGTGCAGCGATCGCTCGTCGTTCGCCGCGGGCGCCTGGTGCAGCGCGGTGCCGACCTTCGACCAGTGCAGCGCCGCCGCGTGCGCGCAATGCACCATCTCTTGGTCCCCGGCCGGCGTGCGCGAGGGCTGCTCGGCGAGCCGCCACGCGCGGTTGTTGCACTCGGCCGCGAACCACTTGTTCCATTTCCGGATCTCTTCCGCTGCTGGAGTGTCGGCCATGGATGCAATTTACAGCGCGGCGATCACGGCTGCCGTGACGTCGCGGGTGCGCGCGCTGCCGCCGAGGTCCGGCGTGAGGATGCGCTTTGCCGTGGTCGCTTCCACGGCCCGCATGATGCGCGCGGCGGCTTGCGCTTCGCCGAGGTGCTCGAGCATCAGCGCGGCGGTCCAGAACGTGGCGATCGGGTTGGCCACGTCCTTGCCGGTGATGTCGAAGGCCGAGCCGTGGATCGGCTCGAACATCGACGGGAATTTGCGCTCGGGGTTGAGGTTTGCCGTCGGCGCGATGCCGAGCGAGCCGGAAAGCGCGGCGGCAAGGTCCGACAGGATGTCGGCGTGCAGATTGGACGCCACGACCGTGTCGATGGCGGCGGGCTTCAGCACCATGCGCGTGGTCATCGCATCCACCAGCACCCGGTCGGTCTGGACCTCCGGGAAATCCTTGGCGACCGCATAGAACAGCTCGTCCCACAGCACCATGCCGTGGCGCTGCGCATTGGACTTTGTCACCAGCGTGAGATGCTTCCGCGGCCGCTTGCGGGCGAGCTCGAAGGCGAAGCGATGGATGCGCTCGACGCCGCTGCGGGTGAAGGTGGAGACTTCCACCGCCACCTCGTTGTCGAGCCCGCTGTGGACGCGGCCGCCGGCGCCGGAGTATTCGCCCTCGGTGTTCTCGCGCACGATCACCCAGTCGATCTCGGCTCCCTTGTCCAGGGGCGACTTGATGCCGGGCAGGACGCGCGCCGGCCGCACATTGGCGTACTGGTCGAAGCCCTGGCAGATCGGCAGCCGCAGCCCCCAGAGCGAAAGGTGATCGGGCACGTCGGGCGCGCCGACCGCGCCGAAGAAGATGGCGTCGAACGACTTCAGCCGCTCGAGCCCGCCTTCCGGGATGTAGCGTCCGGTCTCCTGGAAGCGCCGCGAGCTCCAGTCGAAGTGCTCGAACTCGAGCCGAAAGCCGCCGGCGGCCTGGTTGAGGACCTCGATGCCTGCCGGGATCACCTCGTTGCCGATGCCGTCGCCCGGAATCGCGGCGATCCGGTAGGTCTTCACGCAGGCACTTTGGATTGCGCCCGGACCGCTTCCGCGACGGCGGCGCCGACGTCGGCGGTGCTGGCCTTGCCTTTCATGTCGGGCGTATGCGGCCCCTCGATGATCACCTGCTCGATGGCGCGCACGATGTCGCCGGCGGCTTTGGCATGGCCGAGGTGCTCGAGCATCAGCGCGCCCGACCAGATGGTGGCGAGCGGGTTGGCGATTTTCCGGCCCGCGATGTCCGGCGCCGAGCCGTGCACCGGCTCGAAGATCGACGGCGCCGTGCGCTCGGGGTTGATGTTGCCGGAAGCGGCGATGCCGATCGTGCCGGCGGTGGCTGGGCCGAGATCCGAAAGAATGTCCCCAAACAGATTCGAGGCGACGATCACGTCGAAGCGGTCGGGGTTCAGCACCATCTGGATCGTGAGCCCGTCGACGTGGTACTGGTCGGTGCGCACGTCGGGGTAGTTCTTCGCCATCAGGGCGAAGCGCTCGTCCCAGTAGGGCATGGTGATCGAGATGCCGTTGGATTTCGTCGCCGAGGTGACGTGCTTCTTCCGCGTGCGCGCGAGCTCGAACGCGTACTTCATGATGCGGTCGGTGCCCTTGCGCGAGAACGTGGCGAGCTGCGTGACGACCTCGCGCTCGGTGCCTTCGAACATGCGGCCGCCGACGTTGCCGTACTCGCCTTCGGTGTTCTCGCGGATCACGAAGTAGTCGATGTCGCCCGGCTTGCGGCCGGCGAGCGGGCAGGGCATGCCCTTGAAGAGTCGCACCGGGCGCAGGTTGACGTAGAGGTCGAACCAGCGCCGGAAGTTGATCAGCAGCCCCCACACCGCGATGTGGTCGGGCACGAGCGCGGGATTGCCCACGGCCCCGAAGTACACCGCGTCGAACTTGCGCAGGATGTCGGCCGCGTCATCCGGGCACATCTTTCCGTGCGCCTTGTACCAGTCGCAGCTCCACGGAAACTCTTTCCACACGAGCTGGATGCCATGGCGCGCGGCGACGGCTTCGAGAACGCGCACGCCCTCGGGGATGACTTCGCGCCCGATGCCGTCGCCCGGGATGACCGCTATGCGATGTTCTTTCATGGCGGCCAGTATATAGAATCGGCTATGAGATTCGCAGCGTTCGAGACCTCGAGCGAGTGGTGTTCGGTCGCCTTGGCGCTCGACGGCGAGGTCGCCGCCATCGAGCGCCGCGCGGGGCACCGGCACTCGGAGCTGGCGCTGCCGATGCTGGAGGAGTTGCTGACCAACGCTGGCCTGACCGTGGCGAAGCTCGAGGCAGTGGCATTCGGCGCCGGGCCGGGTTCCTTCACCGGCCTGCGGATTGCATGCGGGCTCGCGCAGGGTCTGGCGCTCGCGCGCGGGCTGCCGGTGATCGGCATCTCGTCGCTGGAGGCGATCGCGCAGGAGTCGGGCGCGGCGCGCGTCGTCGCGTGCATCGATGCGAGGATGCGCGAAGTGTATTATTCGGCGCTCGAAAAAACCGCTCGCGGCTGGCGCGAAGTGATCGCGGCGCAGTGCATCGCGCCGCAAGCTGCGCCGCGACCGCCGGGTGAGGGCTGGATGGGCGCCGGAAACGGCTTTGCGCTGTACGGAGACCTCGGCTTCGGCAAGGTGCTGCCGGAAGTGCATCCCACCGCCATCGCCGTGGCGCAGCTCGCGGCGCCGCGGCTCGAAGCGGGCGAGGGTGTGGATGCGGCCAAAGCCGCACCGATGTACGTGCGCGACAAGGTGGCGTTTACCCAACAGGAACTGGCAAGGCGATGAGCGCGGTCCTCAAAGACATCCCGGAGCTGCAGCCGATGCGCGAGGACGACCTCGCGCAGGTGATGGCGATCGAGAAGGCGATCTACTCGCATCCGTGGACGCAGGGCAACTTCGCGGATTCGCTCCGTGCCGGGTATGAGTGCCGCACCTGGCGGCTGGAGGGCGAGCTGATCGGCTACTTCGTACTGATGGTCGCCGCGGGCGAAGCGCACCTGCTCAACCTCTCGATCGCCGAGCCGCGCCAGCGGCGCGGGCATGGCGCGGCGCTCCTCACCGAAGCCGCAGGCCTCGCGCGTCGACTCGGCGCGAAGAACCTTTTCCTCGAGGTGCGGCCGAGCAACCGCGCCGCGCAAGGCCTCTACACGCGCTTCGGCTTCCGCGAGGTGGCGGTGCGCAAGGGCTACTATCCGGCGCACTCCGGGCGCGAAGACGCGCTGGTCCTGACGCTCGCGCTGTGACACGCCGGCACGATGTGCTCGCCGAGATGGGGCTCGCGCCCATCTGGCGGCTGCGCGATCGCCCGGCCGCCGCGGAAGCGCCGGCGGCCATGCCGGCGGGTCGTGGATGGATCGAGCTCAAGCAGGCGGTGCCCGCGTGCATCGCGTGCGGCCTCCACAAGTCGCGCACGCAGACCGTGTTCGGCGTCGGCGACGAGAACGCGGACTGGATGCTGATCGGCGAGGCGCCGGGCGCGGAGGAGGATCGGCTCGGCGATCCGTTCGTCGGCCAGGCGGGCAGGCTCCTCGACAACATGCTCGCCGCGATCGAGCTCAGGCGCGGCGAGAACGTCTACATCGCCAACGTGCTCAAGTGCCGGCCGCCGGGTAACCGCAATCCCGAGCCCGACGAGGTCGCGAAATGCACGCCGTTCCTGAAGGAGCAGATCGCGCTGATCAAGCCGAAGCTCATCATCGCGATGGGGCGCTTCGCCGCGCAGACGCTTCTCGCCAGCGACGCCACCGTCGCCAGCATGCGCGGGCGCGTGTTCCGCTACGAAGGCGTGCCGCTGATCGTCACCTACCACCCTGCCTATCTGCTGCGGAATCTCCCGGACAAGGCAAAGGCCTGGGCCGACCTGCTCTTTGCGAAGAAAACCATGCAAACCCTATAAAGGGGTCAGAGCAATTTTCCTGTAACTACTGACGGGCGTAGGTGTTACAGGAAAATTGCTCTGACCCCTTTATTGCTTCTGCGGACGCGGGTCCTCGGCCCGCGCGAACGCGAGCAGGCGCTCGATCTCGTCGGGGTGCGCGCGGCGGCTGTGCGAGAACCAGACCTGCACGAGCCCCATCGTGCCCGCGACGAACAGGCCGAAGAACACGATCACGAGGGAGATCGAATGGCCGACGTTCAGGAGAACCGAGTAGAGCGCGATCATGATCAGCACCGAGGTGTTCTCGTTGAAGTTCTGCACGGCGATCGAGCGGCCGGCGCCGACCAGGTGATGCCCGCGGTGCTGCAGCAGCGCGTTCATCGGCACGACGAAGAACCCGGCCATCGCGCCGATCAGGATCATCAGGCCGACCGCCAGCCACACCTTATCGACGAAGACCATCAGGATGACGACGAGCCCCATCGCGATGCCGAGCGGAATCACGCGCACCGAGCGCTCGAGCGAGACCCAGGCCGAGGCGAGCACCGCGCCGATGGCGATGCCGACCGCGGTGACGCCCTGGAGGATTGCCGCCTTCGACAGATCGAAGTTGAGCGCGGAGCGCGCCCACTCGATGACGATGAACTGCAGCGTCGCGCCGGCGCCCCAGAAGAGCGTGGTCACCGCGAGCGAGATCTGGCCGAGCTTGTCGCGCCACAAGTGGCCGACGCAGAGCGCGAAGTCGCGCAGCGTCTCGAGCGGGTCGGCGGGCAGGTGCTTGAGCGTCACGCCGGTGCGCGGCACCTCCAGGTTGAAGAGCGCCGCGATCGCGTAGACCACCACGATCAGCGCGATGGCGGCTTCGGCCGGCGTGTCGATGCCGGTGTCGATGAACGGGATGTCGAGGTGCAGCAGCACACCCGAAATGTTGGCGTGCAGGAGAATGCCGCCGAGCATGGTGCCGAGGATAATCGAGGCGACGGTGAGGCCCTCGATCCAGCCGTTCGCCACTACCAGCTGCTTGTGCGGCAGATATTCGGTGAGGATGCCGTACTTCGCCGGCGAGTAGGCCGCGGCGCCCAAGCCCACGACGGCGTAGGAGGCGAGCGGATCGATGCCCCAGAGCATCAGCACGCAGCCGACGATCTTCACGCTGTTGGCGAGGAACATCACCTGCCCCTTGGGCAGGCGGTCGGCGAAGGCGCCGACGTAGGGCGCGAGCACGACGTAGGAGGCGACGAAGAAGAACTTCAGGTACGGCGTGAGCCAGGATGGCGCGTCGGCCTGCATCAGCAGCGCGATCGCCGCGACGAGCAGCGCATTGTCGGCGAGCGACGAGAAAAACTGCGCCGCCATGATGATGTAGAAACCGCGGTTCACGTGCCTTTCATGGCGCGCGTCGACTCCGTCTTTGGAACGCGGGCGTTTATAGCACAATAGGGAAAATGCCACGCCCGATCCGCGCCGCCATTTCCGCCGGCGCTCTCGCGCACAATCTTCGCGTCGCGCGCAGCCATGGCGGTCCAGCGAAGATCTGGGCGGTCATCAAGGCGAATGCGTACGGCCACGGCCTCGAGCGCGCCGCGCGGGCGCTGGATGCGGCCGACGGCTTCGCCGTGCTCGATTTTCAGGAAGCGGCGCGGCTGCGCGTCGCCGGCGTCACCAAGCCGATCCTGATGCTCGAGGGCGTGTTCGAGCCGACCGACGTGGCGCTCCTGCACAAATATTCGCTGACACCGGTGATCCACAACGCCGCGCAGGTCGAGATGCTGCGCACCGGCGATCTGCCGGGCGCGATCGACGTCTACCTCAAGGTGAACAGCGGGATGAACCGCCTTGGCTTCACGGCCGACACGCTCGGCGCGCATTACAGGGCGCTGCGCGAGCACCCGCGTGTCAAGACGCTGACTTTGATGACGCATTTCGCCGATGCCGATGGTGCTACGGGGGTGAAAGCGCAGCTCGAATGGTTCGGGGAAATGACAAAATCTTTCCCCGGGCCGCGCTCGCTCGCGAATTCCGCTGCGCTGCTGCGCTTTCCCGAGGCGCACGCCGACTGGGTGCGCCCGGGGATCATGCTCTACGGCTGCTCGCCTTTTGCCGATCGCCCGGCGCAAGCCCTCGATTTGAAGCCGGCGATGACGCTGACCTCCGAGCTCATTGCGACGCAGCATCTGCGTCCGGGCGAACGCGTCGGCTACGGCTTCAGCTACGAGGCCTCGGGCGAGCTCGCGGTCGGCGTCGTCGCCTGCGGCTATGCCGACGGCTATCCGCGCCACGCGTTGGTCGGCACGCCGGTGCTCGTCAACGGAATCCGCACCCGCATCGTTGGGCGGGTATCGATGGACATGCTCACGGTCGACATCGGCGGCATTCCCGGCGCCGGCATCGGCATGCCGGTGACGCTGTGGGGCGAAGGGCTTTCGGCGGACGAAGTCGCCGCGGCGGCGGGCACGCTGAGCTACCAGCTCCTCTGCGCGCTCGCGCCGCGCGTGCCGGTGACCGAGGTTCCATAGTGGCCAGGGCGAAGACCGCCTATGTGTGCGCCGAATGCGGCGCCTCGGCGCTGCAGTGGTTCGGCACCTGCCCCTCGTGCCGGGCGGTGGGCACGCTCGCCGAAACAGCGGTGGAGAAGGCTGGCTCGCATCGTTACGCCGCGGAAGCCGCGAAGGCGGTGACGCTCGAAGCGCTCGACGCCAAGGAGGTCGACCGCATCCCGAGCGGGCTTGGCGAGCTCGACCGCGCGCTCGGCGGCGGGCTGGTGGCGGGGCAGGTTGCGCTCCTCGGCGGCGATCCGGGCATCGGCAAGTCCACTTTGCTCCTGCAGGCGCTGCATGCCATCTCTGATTCCCTGCCCACGCTTTATGTCAGCGGGGAAGAGTCCGCCGACCAGGTCGCATTGCGCGCGCGGCGCCTCGCGCTGCAGTCCGGCGCGTTGCGCCTCCTCGCCGAGACGCAGCTCGAGCGCATCGTCGCCACGCTCGACTCGGCCAAGCCGCGCGTCGCGGTGGTCGACTCGATCCAGACGCTCTGGTCCGACACGCTGCAATCCGCGCCCGGCTCGGTCGCCCAGGTGCGCGAGTGCGCGGCGCAGCTGACGCGCCACGCGAAGCGCAGCGGCACCGCTTTGCTCTTGATCGGGCATGTCACGAAGGAGGGCGCGATCGCCGGCCCGCGCGTGCTCGAGCACATCGTCGACACCGTGCTCTACTTCGAAGGCGACCCGCATTCCTCGTTCCGCCTCGTTCGCGCGGTGAAGAACCGCTTTGGCGCGGTGAACGAGCTGGGGGTGTTCGCAATGACCGAGAAGGGCCTGCGCGGGGTGAACAACCCCTCAGCGCTGTTCCTCTCCACGCACGAAAAGCCGGTCGCCGGTTCCTGCGTGCTGGTGACCATCGAAGGCACGCGGCCGCTGCTCGTCGAGATCCAGGCGCTGGTCGATTCGGCGCATGCACCCAATCCGCGCCGCCTCTCGGTCGGCCTCGAACAGAACCGCCTCGCGATGCTTCTTGCGGTGCTGCACCGTCACGCGGGCATCGCGACCTGGGAGCAGGACGTCTTCGTCAACGCCGTCGGCGGCGTGCGCATCGCCGAGCCCGCGGCCGACCTCGCGGTGTCGCTGGCGGTGGTGTCATCCCTGACGGATCGGCCGATCGCCGAGAAGGTGGCCGTCTTCGGCGAAGTCGGCCTTGCCGGCGAGGTGCGCCCCGCGCCGCGCGGCCAGGAGCGCCTGCGCGAGGCGGCGAAGCTCGGCTTCGAGAAGGTGATCATCCCGCGCGCCAATGCGCCGAAGGCGAAGGTGCCAAACCTCGAGGTGCTGGCGGTCGAGCGCGTCGACCAGGCGGTGCAGCTATTGCGTAACCTCTAGCTGCGCGGAATAGCTCGCTGCGGTCTGTCTGGCGATGCTCGTCGCTACATTCGGGCTCGCTGGATTTACGTCCAGCGTTCGCGTCAGGGGGATGATCACCAGATCCATGTCCTCCATCGGGATCGCCCCCACAAGCACTTGATCGCCCATGACCAGGGCGCCGACGAATCCGATGCGGTTCTTGAATTCGATCTGGACCGGTCCAACATACGGAACTGAGCGCACCGAGCCGTCCGCCAGCACGATTTCCTTGGTGCTGATGACCTCTAGCTGCAATTGCAGGCGAACGTGCTCGGGTATGCACAGGTGCAGCGCGCCTGAGTCTGCTATTGCCTGCACCTCCAACGGCTCCAGCGCCGGGAGACGGGGGTTCTTTAGGACGATCCTGGCGCTCACGATTCCCATTTTATTCCCGGC
>DASQAW010000537.1:0-3551 GCA_035635495.1 Burkholderiales bacterium | reverse complement strand
GTAGAAGCCGAGGGTCTCGAGCACCGGGCGGTCGCTGATCGAGAACAGGATCGCGTCCTCGCTGCCGGTGTTCGAGTGGGCGTGCTGCGCCCAGGAGGGCAGCGCGACGATGTCGCCCTTCTCCCAGTCGAAGGTCTTGCCTTCGATCACGCTGCGCCCCTTGCCCTGCACGACATGGAACACCGAGCTGCCGGTGACGCGGCGCGGCTTCAGCTTCTCGCCCTTGCGGATCAGCTGCACGCGGCACGACATCGTCGGCATCACCGGGCCGCCGGTCTGCGGGTTGGTGTACTCGAGCGCGATGCCCTCGTAGGGCGAGCCGTCGCGATCGCGCAGCGCGTGCAGCGTCTCGGCGGTCTGGTCCCAAGAGTAGAGCATGAGCGGCGAGAAGCGCGGCCGCTCCTTGGTCCAAGTCGGGGCAAGAGTGCCGTGCCCATAGAGAGCTTTGGAACCGTTGACCGGCTTCGTCGCCTGCGGCCGCAGCTCCTTGCCCATCTCGAAGAAGATGGCGTTCAGCGCCTTGGTGAGCGGCACGTCGAGGCCGTCCATCCAGACGATCGTCTCATTGGTCTCGTTGCCGTGGTCGTGCCACTGCCAGCTCGGCGTGAGGACGAAATCGCCCGGATACATGATCACCTTCTCGCCCTCGACCGCGGTGTAGGCGCCGCCGCCCTCGATGATGAAGCGGATCGCGGCCGGCGAATGGCGGTGGGCGCGGGCGATTTCGCCGGGGAGCAGGACCTGGACCGCGGCGATCAGGGTGTTGGTCGTGGCCCACTGGCCATTCAGCCCGGGGTTGAAGAGCTGCATCGCGCGGCGCTCGTCGCCCACCGGCACGGCGGTGGCCGACTGCTTGACCACTTCCTTGAGCAGCGACCATTTCCACTGGTGGGCGATGGCCTCGGGCCGCGGATGCGGCGTCATCTGGCTCGCGATCTCCCACAAGCCCCACATGTGGTTCTGGTGGATGAGCTGGTGGAATGCGTCTTCGGTCTTGATGGGGGCGTTCATTCCCCCATTTTACGCTCTGCCTCGTTGCCGGCGCGGATCTTCGCCCACGCGGGCTCGTGGATCTCCAGCCGGCGCAGCGCGTCGCGGTCGCCGCGCGAGGCGGCCACGCGCAGCGCCATGAGCGGCGCCAGGACCTTGGTGAAGCGGCTGACGGCGAAGAGATTGGCCCCGATGAGGAGCGCCGGCACGAAGGCCTGCTTGAAGGTGAGCCAGAGCGTCAGCACAAGTCCGCTCAGGCCGACGGCGGCTAGCACCGAAGACGCGGCATGCGCGAGCGCCGGGTAGGCGAAGTAGAAGCGGTAGCGCTGGACGAGCCGCGCCTCCTCGTCCGTGAAATGGTAGGGCGGCACGCCTGCGGCTACGGGGTCCTTGCCGACCGCGGCGATGCGCCGCACGAGCCAGAACTCGAAGAGGGCGAGCGCGCCGATGTAGATCCAGGCCATCGGCTGCGGGGTGAGCGCCGCCCAGCCGGCAAGCAGCAGGATGCCGACGCTGGCCAAGCCGCCAAGCTTGCCCGCCTGTGTCAACTCTCGAGCTTGGCCTGTTTTGCCAGCCACTCGGTTTCGAGCTGCTCCAACTCGCGACGGAGGTACGCCTGGTCGGAGAGCAGCGCCTTGAACGCCTCGCCGTTCTGATAGGTGGCGGGATCGCCGAGACGCGCCTCGATCGCTGCGATTTCCACGCCAAGCCGCTTCATCTGCTCTTCCAGGCGCTGGATCCGGCTTTGCAAGTTCTTTTTCGAAGGCGGCTTCGGCGCCGGCGGGTTGGGCTTCGGCGGCGCGGGCTCGGCCGGCGCGGCCTTGCGGTTCAGGAGCGCGAGCCGGTAGTCGTCGAGGTCGCCGTCGAACTCCTGCACCCGGCCCTCGCGCACCAAGACCAGCTGCTCGGTGCTCGCGCGCAGCAGGTGCCGATCGTGCGAGACCAGCACGAGCGTGCCCTCGAACTGCGCCAGCGCGACCGTGAGCGCCTCGCGCGTCTCCAGGTCAAGATGGTTCGTCGGCTCGTCGAGCAGCAGAAGATTCGGCCGCTGCCAGACGATCAGCGCGAGCGCGAGGCGCGCCTTCTCGCCGCCGGAGAAATGCTCGACCGGGCCGGTCGCCATGTCGCCGGGAAAGTTGAAGCTGCCGAGGTAGTCGCGCAGCTCCTGCTCCCTGACTCGGGGTGCAAGCCTGGCGAGATGCCAGAGCGGCGACTGGTCGTCGCGTAGCATCTCGACCTGGTGCTGCGCGAAATACCCGATCGCCACGCCCTTGTTGAGAACTGCCGAGCCGGCGAGCGGCGCGAGGGTACCCGCGATCGTCTTGATGAGCGTGGTCTTGCCCGCGCCGTTGACGCCGAGGAGCCCTATGCGCTCGCCGGAGCGCAGCACGAGCTTCACGCTTCCGAGCACCGTCTTGTCGCCGTAGCCGGCGTCGACCTCCTCGAGCACGAGCAATGGATCGGGCGAGCGGAGCGGCTCGCGGAACTCGAACGAAAACGGCGCGGCGGCGTGCACCGGGGCGAGCTCTTCCATGCGCGCCAGCATCTTCATGCGGCTCTGCGCCTGGCGCGCCTTCGTCGCCTTGGCGCGGAAGCGCTCGATGAAGGACTGCAGATGCTCGCGCTCGCGCTGCTGCTTGTCGTACTGCGCCTGCGCGAGCACCAGTCCCTGCGCACGCTGCTCCTCGAACGCCGAATAGTTGCCCGTGTAGCGCCGCAGCTTGCGCGCGTCGATGTGCACTACCGTCTCCACCACGGCGTCGAGGAAATCGCGGTCGTGCGACACGATGATCAACGTGCCGGCGTAGCGCCTGAGCCATTCCTCGAGCCAGACGATGGCATCCAGGTCCAGATGGTTCGTCGGCTCATCCAGCAGCAGCAGATCCGAGCGGCACATCAGCGCCTGCGCCAGGTTCAGCCGCATGCGCCAGCCGCCGGAGAAGCTCGCCACCGGCCGGTAGAGCTCTTCGGCGCGGAAGCCGAGGCCCAGCAACAGGGTTTCTGCCCGCGAGCGCGCCGTATAGGCGTCGGCGTCGGCGAGCGCGGCGTGCAGCTCGCCCATCAGCGCGCCGTCGCCCCCCGCCTCTGCCTTTGCCAACTCAGTTTCGAGGTTTCGAAGCGCGGTGTCGCCATCGATCGCATATTCGGTCGCGGGGCGCTCGAGCGCCGGTGTCTCCTGGGCGACGTGCGCGATGCGCCAGTGCGCGGGGAACCCGACGTCACCTTTGTCGGTATGCAGCTCGCCGCGCAGCAGCGCGAAGAGGCTCGACTTGCCCGAGCCGTTCGCGCCGATCAGGCCGACGTGCTCGCCGGGATTGAGCGTGAGGTCGACGCGTTCGAGAAGAACCTTCGCGCCGCGCGCGAGGGTGACGTTGGAGAAGCGGATCAAGCGCCGCGCATTCTACCTACATGCTACCGGCGGCGGATCCCCTTCCAGGTTTGTTCCTGCTGTTCCAGGATGGTGACGATGTTCTGCCGCTCCAGGCTCGGCAGCAGGAACGGCAGCCAGCCGAGCGACGGATGGCGGAAGGAGACCAGCGAGCCGCCCGAGAACTGGTGCA
>DASQAW010000536.1:0-1604 GCA_035635495.1 Burkholderiales bacterium | reverse complement strand
CGCACCATCACCTTGGCGTCGGCGAGCGGCAGCCAGTAGGAGAGGAGCTCGGGCATCGGCGAGATCGCCTGGCGCGTGATGCGCATCGCGCCCATGTCCTCGATGCGCCGCGGCACGCTCCAGCTGCCGTCGGCCACCGTGCGGTAGACCTTGCCCGAGATCATCACGTGCTTGTGGCACGCGTGCGCCGGCGCCATCGACGGCCACGGCACGTCGCGCCCGGAGCCGGCGTACGGCGGGAAGTTCTCGGGGACTACGTGCGTGTGAACGTCGATGCAATCGTGCATTGCGGCGATTATAGAATCGGCGCATGACCCGCTCGCTCGCTTTGCTGTCGAGTCTGCTCATCAGTTTCGCTGCCGCTGCCCAGCCTTACCCTGCGCGGCCCGTCAAGATCGTCGTGCCCTTCGGCCCCGGCGGCAGCGCCGACACGCTGGGCCGCCTCGTCGCCGGCAAGCTCTCCGAGCAGCTGAAGGAGGGCTTCATCATCGAGAACCGCGGCGGCGCCGGCGGCGTGGTCGGCTCCGATCTCGTGGCGAAGGCGCCGCCCGACGGCTACACGCTGGTCGTCTCGGGCATCGCCTCGCACGTGATCGCGCCGCACCTGCCGAACGGCACGCCGTACGACCCGCTGAAGGACTTCACGCACATCGCGCTCTTCGGCGGCCCGCCGGCCGTGGTCGCGGTGAACCCGTCGCTGCCGGCGAAGTCGCTGAAGGAGTTTGTCGCGCTCGCCAAGGAGAAGCCCGGCACGCTCACCTACGGCTCGCCGGGACCCGGCACGCAGGGCCAGCTCGTGATGGAGCTGTTCAAGCGGGTCGCCGGCATCGATGTCCTGCATGTCCCGTACAAGGGCGCCGCTGCCGCGGTCACCGATCTGATCGGCGGCCAGCTCAGCTCGGTATCCACCACGCTAAGCACGGCAGCAGGACAGATCCGCGGCGGCCGCGCGCGCGGCCTGGCGCTGAGCTCGGCGCAGCGGCTGCCGGAGTATCCGGACATTCCCACGTTCGTCGAGCAGGGCTATCCCGACCTCGTCGCGACGGTGTGGTTCTCGCTGTCGGGTCCGGCGGGCCTGCCGCCGGAGATCGTCGAGAGGCTCAACGCCGAGGTGCGCCGCGCGCTCGAGCTTTCGGACGTGCGCGCGAAGATGCGGCACGAGGGCATCGTGCCGAACCGGCTCGACGCGAAGGAATTCACCGCTTTCGTGACCGACGAGCTCCGGCGCTGGGGCCCGATCGTGCGCGCCTCCGGCGCCAAGAACGACTGAAAAAGGGGTCAGAGCAATTTTCCTGTAACAAATTGCGGCGCGCCGCGCGTCTCTTTGTTACAGGAAAATTGCTCTGACCCCTTTTTCCTCAAGCTGGGGCGATTTCGAAGAGGCAGTGGTCGTGGCCTTCGGCGGCGCACTGCAATTCGCTGGACGTCAGCCTGACGCCGGACTGCGCGACGAATTCCAGCGCGCCAGGGAACCAGCCGCGGAACATGTAGCACGCCTTTTCGCCTTTCTGCGTGGCGAAAACCGAGTGCTGGACGCGCACCCGGGCTCGGCCGGCCTGCGCATCGACCGACTCAACCCGGAACTGCCCCCAGCCGCGCTGCGA
>DASQAW010000535.1:0-8741 GCA_035635495.1 Burkholderiales bacterium | reverse complement strand
GGTCGACGCCCAGAACAAGGTGCTCGGGCGCCTGGCCGTGCAGATCGCCACGCGCCTGCGGGGCAAGCACAAGCCGCAGTACACGCCGCATGTCGACACCGGCGATTACATCGTCGTGGTGAATGCGTCGAAGCTGCGGGTCACCGGCCGCAAGACCGAGCGCAAGATGTACTACTCGCACAGCGGAGTTCCCGGGCACCTCAAGGAAACGAGCTTCGGCAAGCTGCACGCCGCGCACCCCGAGCGCGTGCTGCAGAAGGCGGTGAAGGGCATGCTGCCCAAGGGGCCGCTCGGCTACTCGATGCTGCGCAAGCTCAAGATCTACGCCGGCGGCACGCATCCGCACTCGGCGCAGCAACCGAAACAACTGGAGATCTGATGGTCGGCGATTACTACTACGGCACCGGGCGGCGCAAGAGCGCCGTGGCGCGCGTGTTCCTCAAGCCCGGCAAGGGCGAGTTCGTCGTGAACGGAAAGCCGGTGGACCAGTTCTTCGGCCGCGAGACCGGCCGCATGGTGGTGCGCCAGTCGCTCGAGGTGACGAAGAATCTCGCCACCTTCGACATCCTGGTGAACGTCTACGGCGGCGGCGAGAGCGGCCAGGCGGGCGCCGTGCGCCACGGCATCGCGCGCGCTCTGATCGAGTATGATGCAGGACTGAAACCGACGCTCAGCGCCGCGGGTCTGGTGACGCGCGATGCGCGAGAGGTCGAGCGAAAGAAAGTGGGACTGCACAAGGCGAGGCGGCGCAAGCAGTACTCGAAACGTTGATCGGAGCTGCAACCGAAATCGAAAGCCGCCTGCGGGCGGCTTTTTTGTTTATGTGCGGCTTTCTTGTTTTGGGGCCTAGCGAATGGTGAAGGCAGGCATCGTCGGCGGCACAGGCTATACGGGCGTGGAGCTCCTGCGCCTGCTCGCGCAGCATCCGGACGTCGAGCTGCGCGCGATCACTTCGCGCAAGGAGGCGGGCAGCGCGGTGGCGGCGATGTTCCCCGGGCTGCGCGGCCACGTCGATCTCAAGTTCACCGAGCCGAACCCGAGCGCGCTGCGCGGCTGCGATGTCGTGTTCTTCGCCACGCCCAACGGCGTGGCGATGGGCGAGGCGCGCGCGGTGCTCGACGCCGGCGCGCGCATCGTCGATCTCTCGGCGGACTTCCGCATCCGCGACCTCGCCGAATGGGAGCGCTGGTACAAGATGAAGCACGCCGCGCCCGAGCTGGTGCGCGAGGCGGTGTACGGGCTGTGCGAAGTCAACCGCGAGCACATCCGCGGCGCACGGCTGGTCGCCAATCCCGGCTGCTATCCGACGGCGGTACAGCTCGGCTTCCTGCCGTTGATCGAGAGCGGCGTGGTCGACCTCGAGCATCTCATCGCCGACGCCAAGTCGGGCGTGAGCGGCGCCGGGCGCAAGGCCGAGCTGCACTTGAGCTTCGCCGAGGCCGCAGACAACTTCATGGCCTACAACGTCCCCGGTCATCGCCACTGGCCGGAAATCCGGCAGGGCCTGGCCCAGCTTGCGCGGCGCGAGGTCGGGCTCGTCTTCATTCCGCACCTCCTGCCGCTCATCCGCGGCATCCACGCGACGCTCTACGCGCGCCTGACGCGCGAAGTGGATTTCCAGGCGCTGTACGAGCAGCGCTACGCGCGGGAGCCGTTCGTCGATGTCATGCCCGCGGGCAGCCATCCCGACACGCGCTCGGTGCGCGCGGCGAATGTTTGCCGCATCGCGTTGCATAAGCCACCGCAAAGTACCGGCAAGGGGGATACCCTCGTCGTACTGAGCGTGATCGACAACCTGGTGAAAGGCGCGTCCGGACAGGCGGTGCAGAACATGAACCTGATGTTCGGCCTGCCCGAAACGCGCGCGCTCGACCAGCCGCCCGTCGTGCCCTGATGCGGCGGGTTGCCTGATGCGCGATATCTCCGGCCGCTGGATGAAGGTGCGGCGGCGGTTCGGGATCGCCGCCCCTCGCGTCGCCGTGCACTCGCACATGCCGTGGTACTGGCGCTGGGTCGGGCTGGCCGTGCTGCTCGCGGTCTCGGCCGCGGCCGCGGCGTGGATCTACGACGCCGGGCGGCGCTTCGCCGGCTTCGACCAGAGCGAGGTGCAGGGCGAGCTGACGGTGGCGAAGCGCGACCTGGCCGCGGCGCAGGGCGAGCTCGAGCGGCTGCGCGCGATCGCCAACGCCGCCGAGAGCCGCCTTTCAATCGAGCGCACCACGCAGCAGAAGCTCGCGCAGCAGATCCGCACGCTAGAGCAGGAAAACGCGAAGGTGCGCGAGGAGCTGGCCACCTTCGAGAGCATGCTCTCGTCGGAAGCGCGCGCCGGCAGCACGCTCGCGATCTATCGCTTCAAGGTCGAGCCCGACGTGCTGCCGGGCGAGTACCGCTATCACCTGATGCTCGTCACGCCGCGAGCGCGGCGCGAGCGCGAGTTCAGCGGGCGCATGGAGTTGGTGGTCACTCTGACGGAGCGGGGCCAGAATGCTATGATGTCCTTCCCGGAGCCTGGGGACGCAGGAGCGTCCGAGTTCCGGCTGGCATTCAAGTACTTCCGCCGCGTCGAAGGCATCTTCCGGGTGAATCCCAAGGCGAAGGTGGAGAATGTCCAGGTGCGCGTCTACGAATCGGGCTCTAATCAGCCGCGCGCGACGCATACGGTAACGTTGTGAAGGCAGGTAACGTTGGGACGGCGGGGGGCGCTGTGAGGGAGACTGGCATGTTTAACAAGACGACAAGCAAGCCGCAGAACCGTATCGACAGCCTCATCGGGGCGACGACCCGCATCGAGGGCAACGTGATCTTCAGCGGCGGGTTGCGCGTGGACGGCATGGTGCGCGGCAACGTCGGCGCGCTTGCCGACCAGCCCGGCACGCTGGTAGTGTCCTCCGATGCACGGATCGACGGCGAAGTGCAGGCGGCGCACATCGTGGTGAACGGCACGATCAATGGCCCGGTTCATGCTACGGAAACCCTCGAACTACAGGCGGGCTCGAGGGTCAAAGGGGATGTGTATTACAAGACCATCGAAATCCATCAGGGCGCCGTGGTTGAAGGGCGCCTCGTGCATCACGCGGCAGAAATGAAGGGCGTCGAGCTCAAGCTGGCGTCGAGCACCTAAGGAGCAGCAATGAATGCAGTCACCGAAATGCCTTCCCCGCTGGTCTTCAGCGACAGCGCGGCGAACAAGGTCAAGCAGCTGATCGAGGAAGAAGGCAACCCGGAGCTCAAGCTCCGCGTGTTCGTCACCGGCGGCGGCTGCTCGGGCTTCCAGTATGGCTTCACGTTCGATGAAATGAAGAACGAAGATGATGCCGTGATGGAGAAGATGGGTGTCACCCTGCTGATCGATCCGATGAGCTACCAATATCTGGTGGGCGCCGAGATCGACTACCAGGAAGGCCTGGAAGGCGCGCAGTTCGTCATCAAGAACCCCAACGCGCAGAGCACCTGCGGTTGCGGGTCTTCGTTCTCCGTCTAGCTTCTTTAATCCAGCAGAGCCACGTTCGCATTCGCGAGGAGATCCAGCCTCGCGATGAGCGGCTCCGCCTGCGTGCGGAACGCCGCGAGCTGCTGCTGAGGCAGCGGCAGCGCCGCGGGTAAAGCGATAGCCAGCGGGTTGCGCGCCTCGCCGCCAACGCGGAACTCGTAGTGCAGGTGCGGGCCGGTTGCCCAGCCGGTCTGGCCGACGTAGCCGACGGTGTCGGTCTGCGCGACGCGGGCGCCGCGCCGCACGGCGATGCGGCTGAGGTGCGCGTAGACCGTCGAGTAGTGGCCGTTGTGGCGCAGGATGACGACGTTGCCGTAGCCGCCCTTCACGCCCGCGTACTCCACCACTGCGTCGCCGACCGCGCGCACGCGCGTGCCGATGGGCGCCGCGTAGTCGACGCCCTTGTGCGAGCGCCACGCGCTCTGGATCGGATGCCGGCGCATGCCGAAGCCCGAGCTCACGCGCGAGAACTCGAGCGGCGAGCGCAGGAAGGCCTTGCGCAGGTTCTTGCCGTCCGGCGCGTAGTAGCCCGAGCCGAAATGCACCGCGCGAATCGTCTTGCCCTGGTTGACGAACTCCGCGGCGAGCAGCCGCCCGGCGCGTACCGGCCGGCCACCGAGGTGATGCAGCTCGTAGACCACGGTGAAGCGGTCACCTTTGCGCAGGTCGCGGTGGAAATCGATGTCGCCGCTGAAGACGTCGGCGAGCTGCATGGCGACGCTGTCGGGGATGCCGACGTCGTCGGTCGCGGCGAACAGCGAGCTGCGGATCACGGCGGCCTTCATGGTGACGCGCGTCTCGAACGCGGCCTGCTCCTCGACCGCGCGGAAGCCCTCGCCCAGCGGAACGATCTTAACGAGCGTGTCGCGGCCGGTCAGGAAGGTCAGCGCCTTCGGCGAACCCTCGGCGGAGAGGTCGGCGCGCACATGCGAGCCCGGGCGCAGCGCGCGCAGCGCGGGCGTGCGCGCGAGCCGGCCGATTGCGCCGTCGTCGACTCCCAGGCGCTCGAGAAAGCCGGCCAGCGTGTCGCCGCGCTGGAACTGCTCTTCCTGAACGTAGGGGCCTTCGGCGGGAAGCTCGCGTGCCGTGAGCGCGAGCGGTTCGACGATCAGGGTCTGCGGCGGCAGAGCCGACGCTTCGTTGCGCGGCGCGATCGTGGCGAACGCCGCCACCACGCCCGAGAGAGCGAGGAGGATCGCTGCGGTGCGCCTGAGCGTCCCGGACAACTCCATAGATCGGCTAGAATCCCTTTTTATTCAGAAGCCTGCGCAGTCTAGCAAAGGCGCCTTGCGCCGCAAATCGATCATGTCCGCCATTGGGCAGGCCATCCAGACCATCCGTCGGGGCTCCGACGAGCTGATCGTCGAGGAAGAACTCGCGAAAAAGCTCGCCAGCGGCCGAAAACTCCGCGTCAAGCTCGGTCTCGACCCGACCGCGCCCGACCTCCATTTGGGCCATACCGTGGTCATCAACAAGCTGCGCGACTTCCAGGAGCTCGGCCACCAGGTCCAGTTCCTGATCGGCGACTTTACCGGCATGATCGGCGACCCGACAGGGAAGAACCAGACGCGGCCGCGGCTCACGCGCGAGGAGATCCTCGCCAACGCGCAGACCTACCGCGACCAGGTGTTCAAGATCCTCGACCCCGGCCGCACGCAGATTCTCTTCAACTCCGAGTGGTCCGACAAGCTCGGCGCGGAGGGCATGATCCGGCTCGCTTCGCGCTACACGGTGGCGCGGCTCCTCGAGCGCGACGACTTCAGCAAGCGCTTCAGGAACAACCAGCCGATCGCCGTGCACGAGCTGCTCTATCCGCTGATGCAGGGCTACGACTCGGTGGCGATGAAGGCCGACGTCGAGCTGGGCGGCACCGACCAGAAGTTCAACCTGCTCGTCGGCCGCGAGCTGCAGAAGGACTACGGCCAGGAGCCGCAATGCGTGCTCACCATGCCGCTCCTCGAAGGGCTCGACGGGCGCGACAAGATGTCGAAGTCGCTCGGCAACTACGTCGGCATCGCCGAGCCGCCGCAGGAGATGTTCGGCAAGCTGATGTCGGTCTCGGACGACCTGATGTGGCGCTACATCGAGCTGCTGTCGTTCCGGCCGGTCGCGGCGTGGAAGCAGCAGCTCGAGGCCACCGGCAACCCGCGTGACGTCAAGGCGGCTTTCGCCAAGGAAATCGTGGCGCGCTTTCACAGCGCTGGCTCGGCGGAGGCGGCGGCGGCGGAGTTCGCGCAACGCTTCCGCCACGGCGTGCTGCCCGATGACATGCCCGAAGTCACGCTGCAGGCGCCGGCGGGAGGGCTGCCGCTCGCCCAGCTCCTCAAGCTCGCGCAGCTGACGGCGAGTACGTCGGAAGCGACGCGCGCGATCGAGCAGGGCGGCGTGCGCATCGACGGCGAGCGTGTCAGCGACCGCAACCTGCGCCTCGCGGCGGGGCGTACGCTCACCGTGCAGGTCGGCAAGCGCAAGTTCGCGCGCGTACGCCTTGCCTAGCGATGCAGCCGAATGGAACGCTCTCGCCTGGAGCTACCTCCAGTCCGGCCAGAGCGAGCTGGCGCTCGACGCCGCGCGCCGCGCGCATGAGGCGAACCGCGCGAACCTCGACTACCTGAACACTCTCGGCGTCGCCTACGGCGAGATGGGCGAGCTCGAGCGGGCCGAGTCGAGCTTCCGCAAGGCGCTCAGGCGCAAGCCCGTGTTCCTCGACGCGCTGGTCAATCTCGGCAAGACCCTCGAGAAGCAGGAGCGCTTCGCCGACTCCATTCCGCTGTACGAGCGCGGGCTCGCGCTCGACGAGGCGTATCCGAAGCTGGCCGTCAATCTTGCGCGCCTCTATCGCCTGCGCGGCGACGCGGCTCGCTCACGCCAGTTGCTGGAGCGCCTGGGCGAGCACGTCGATCCCGAGGACCTGGCGATGGCGCTCGCCGAGTGCGACTCCGAGCTGGGCAGCGCCTCCGCGGCGATCGAACGCCTGACGCGCGCAGTCGATCAGCATCCGCAATGGGGGGTCGCGAAGAACGCGCTCGCGCACGCGCTGCTCGCCCAGGGGCGCTGGCGCTCCGGATGGCAGCACTACCTCGCGCGCCGCGCGCTTTTTGAGCCCGGCGCCGCCGCGCCGGCGCTGCTGCCCGACCGACTGGAAGGCGAGCACGTCCTCGTGCGCGGAGACCAGGGCCTGGGCGATGTGCTCTTCTTCCTGCGCTTCGCGCCGCTGCTGCGCGCCCGCGGCGCGCGGATCAGTCTGCACTGCGAGCGCAAGCTGCACGGCATCCTGGCCAGCGGCGTGCTCGAGGCGGTGATGGCGGAAGAGGCCGGAAGCTTCGATCGGCGCCTGTGGCTGAGCGAGCTTCCCGGGCAGCTCGACTGCGACGAGACGCCGCCGGCGTGGCCGCTGACGCCGGGAGTCGACGGACGCGCGCGCCTGGCCGCGCTTGGCAGCGGGCCGTATCTCGGCGTGACCTGGCGCGCGGGCACGGACACGGCGCGCGGGCGTGAGTTCGGCATTGAGCGCGCGTCGCTCAGCAAGGCGATCCCGCCGGCGGAGCTTGGGGCAGCGCTCCGCGGATGGCGGGGAACCGTTGTGCTCCTCCAGCGCGGCGCGCGTGCCGGCGAGATGGCGCGGTTCGCCGCGGGGCTGGCGACGCCGTGCCACGATCTTTCGGCGCTGGGCGACGACCTGCCGGCGCTCGTCGGCGTGCTCGCCGGGCTGGACGAGTACGTCGCGGTGAGCAATACCAACGTGCACTTGCTTGCCGGACTGGGACGCAAAGCGCGGGTGCTGGTGCCCTATCCGGCGGAATGGCGCTGGATGCGGCGCGCGGGCGGCTCGCCCTGGTTTCCCGGCTTCCCGGTGTATCGGCAGGCGCAAACGCGTGAGTGGCGCGCCGCACTCCTTTCCTTGCGCGAGGACTTGAAGCTATGACCTACGAGGTCTATGCGCTGAAGTACGCGCACCACGCGCGTCGCGCGTCCGAGAACTTCATCGGCGGTGATCCACACGATGGGCCGATGCCGCTCGACTATTTCGTCTGGCTGGTGCGCGGCGAGGGGCGCGCAATCGTGGTCGATACCGGATTCAGCGCGGCGATGGCGCGCAAGCGCGGGCGCGACCATCTGCGCTGCCCGGCCGAAGCGCTGCGGCTGCTCGACGTCGACGCGGCGCGGGTGAAGGACGTGGTGATCACGCACCTGCATTACGACCACGTCGGCAACTTCGAGCTGTTCCCGGCGGCGACGCTGCATCTGCAGGAGCTCGAGATGCGCTATGCCACCGGGCGCTACATGTGCAGCGAGTGCTTCCGCGGCGCGTTCGAGGCGGAGGACGTGGCCGGCATGGTGCGGCGCGTGTACGAGGGGCGCGTGCGCTTCCACGACGGCGACGGCGAGCTTTACCCTGGGATTTCGCTGCACCTCATCGGCGGCCACACGATGGGATTGCAGGTCGTGCGCGTCGCCACGCGCGGCGGCTGGCTCGTGCTCGCCTCCGACGCGAGCCACTTCTACGCCAACATGGAGCAGGCGCGCCCGTTCCCGATCGTCTGGTCGGTGGCGGAGATGATCGACGGCTACGCGCGCATGCGGCAGCTCGCCGAGTCGCCGGGGCACATCATCCCGGGCCACGATCCGCTCGTGCTCGAGCGTTATCCCGCGCCGTCAAAGGACCTGCAGGGGGTTGTTGCCCGTCTGGACTAGTCCTACCATGGGTCGAGGAGGAGGACCCATGCTGAGACGCGTCAGTGCGACGGCGGCCGCACTTCTGTTTGCCGCCACGGCATTCGCCCAGCAGCCCGCGGCGAGCGCTGCCAAGACGTACAAGTTCCAGTCGACCTGGCCGGCGAGCCTCACGCTTCAGGACAACTTCAAGTACTTCGCCGAGCGCGTCGACAAGCTGACGCGCGGCGAAGTGAAGATCGAGGCGATGGCCGCCGGGCAGATCGTGCCGGCGTTCGAGATCCTGGACGCCACGCACAAGAAAGTGCTCGACGGCGGCCACGGCGTCGCCTACTACTGGGTCGGCAAGAACAAGACGGCGACGCTCTTCTCGGCGACGCCCGCCGGGCCCTTCGGCATGGACCATTTCGACTTCCTCGGCTGGCTGTATGAGGGTGGCGGCATGGACCTGTACCGGGAGTTCTACCGCGACATCCTCAAGCTCAACATCGTCGCCTGGCCGATCGGCGGCGCGAGCCCGCAGGCCTTCGGCTGGTTCAAGCGCCCGATCAAGAGCCTCGCCGACTTCAAGGGCATG
>DASQAW010000534.1:0-4652 GCA_035635495.1 Burkholderiales bacterium | reverse complement strand
GGCCAAGCACCTCGCCGCCAAGGCCTCATGGGAAGCCGCGAATGTCTGCCTGCAGACGCACGGCGGCTTCGGCTTCGCCGCCGAGTACGACGTCGAGCGCAAGTTCCGCGAGAACCGGCTCTACCTGGTGGCGCCGATCTCTACCAACCTGATCCTCTCCTACCTCGCCGAGCACGTGCTCGGCCTGCCGCGCTCCTTCTAGCCTCGCATTGATGAGAGATGCGCATCCATTGATGCGCATCTCAAATGGATCGCGAGCGACGGACTGCTATGTTCGGCGGAGCGCCCGCTCGGGCGATAACCATTGGGAGATTTCATGCAGGGGATGAGGAGGACTGTAATCGGGGCCGCTGTCAGCGCGCTCGGCCTGGGCCTGGCCGGCGCGTCCGGAGTCACGCACGCGGCGCTCAGCTGTGCGGAATTAACCTCGGTGACGCCCGAGGCGTCGACGATAACGGCTGCGGCGCTGCTGCCGGCCAACACGACGGTCAACGGCGTCACGCCGAGCGTGCCGTTCTGTCGGGTGCAGGGGACCGCGAGGCCGACGGGCGATTCGGAAATCAAGTTCGAAGTCTGGCTCCCGGCCACGGCCGCAGCCTGGACCGGCCGCATGAAGGTGAACGGCACCGGCGGTTACGCCGGCGCCACGCCCTATGCGCGGCTTGGCCAGGACATCGGCGACGGCTTCGTCACCGCCGGCAGCAACATGGGCCACGACGGCGGCGAGGCGGCCACCTGGACCAAGGGTCACCCGGAAAAGGTGAAGGACTGGGGTTTGCGCGCGCACTACTACGTCGCCACTGCAGCCAAGACGCTAGGCCTTGCCTACTTCGACCATCCGGTGGCGCACTCCTACTTCGAGGGCTGCTCGAACGGCGGTCGCCAGGCGATGATGATGGCGCAGAACTATCCGCAGCTCTTTGACGGCATCGTCGCCGGCGCGCCCTCGCAGTTCTACCCAGATGTGCTCTTCTGGCTGATTTGGACCGGCAAGGTCCTGACCCCGGTGTTCGGACAGCCGCCCGCGATCAGTACGGCGAAGCGCGCGGCGATCACTCAGAAAGTGCTCGAGAAGTGCGATGCGCTCGACGGCCTGACCGATGGTCAGATCACCAACCCGCGCGCCTGCAGCTTCGACATCGACACGATGGGGCCCAACGGCGACAACTCGCTCACCGCGCAGGAACTGGCGACGGTCAAGGCGATGTATGCCGGCACCACCAACGAGGTGACTGGCGAGCAGCGCTACGCCGGCGCCAAGTTTGGCTCCGAGGCCGATTTCAACCCGAATTTCGCCGACGGTGGTGGTTACGGCCCGTTCATCGGTCACTACGTGTATGGGGTGGACTGGGATAACGTGCAGTGGCGTCAAAACATCAACTTCTCGACAGTCTACGATCACGTCAAGCAGTTCATCTCGCCGGTGACGGCGGCGCCGAGCCCGGACATCACCGAGTTCGTCAGCCGCGGCGGCAGGCTGATCCAGTACGCGGGGTGGAACGACTCGGTCGTGCCGCCGGATGGCTCGCTCGGCTATTTCTTCGCGCTGACGCAATTCGAGAAGCTGCGCCATCTGCCGGACCACGCCTTCGACATCCACGTCAACAACCTTTCGCCGCAGGTGGTTGCGGCGACGGCGCAGGCGTTCGGCAAGCAGGTACAGCAGTACCACCGGCTGTTCATGGCGCCCGCGGTTAGCCATTGCGGCAACGGCACAGGCCCGAGCTCGATCGGCGGCGGCTTCCCCGAGCCGCCCGCGGCCTATCGGGATGCCGACCACCACGTGGTGAGCGCGGTCATCAAGTGGGTCGAGCAAGGCGTGGCGCCCGAGAAAATCATCGCCACGCGCTTCGACAACAACGGTCACTTGGTGCGCTCGCGTCCGCTCTGCGCATACCCTGCGCAGGCGGCGTATAACGGCTCGGGCGATATCAATGACGCGAGCAACTTCTCATGCGTCACGCCGAAGCTGCAGGAACGCACGATCACCTCGACCGACATCCTGCTCATCCAGAACTCGCTGCGGCAACGCGACCTGAAGCTGCCGAACCGCTGAACTGCACTTAGTCCCGCGTCGGGGACGGACCCGGAATAGTTCGGGCTCCGTCCCCGATTTGTTTCAGGCCTTCGCGAGCGCGGCCTTGACGCGGTCCGGATTGAGCGGCGCGCGCCGCAGCCGCACGCCGGTGGCGTCGAAGAAGGCGTTGGCGACCGCCGCCGGAATGACGCGCAGCGCCGGCTCGCCCGCTCCACTCGGCGCGACGTCGGGCCGGTCGATCAGGACAACTTCGATCGCCTCCGGCGCATCGGGCATCTCGAGGATCGGGTAGCTCGCCCAGTCGACGCTGGCGACGCTGTCACGCTCGAATCTGACCTCCTCGAACAGCACGCGCGAGAGTCCCTGCACCACGTTGCCCTCGATCGCCTGCCGCAGGATAAGCGGGTTGATGATCAGGCCGCAGTCGTGCGCCACCGTAAAGCGCCGGCCCCAGACCCGGCCGCTCTTGCGGTCCACCTCGACCTCGGCGACCACCGCCACCGCGGTGCCGTTGCGCTCGGCGAAGGCGATGCCCTTCCCCTTGCCCAGCGAAGACCATCGCGCCTTCTCCGCGGCCGCCTTGACCACCGCCTGGTGGCGCGGGTTCGTCAGGTACTTCAGCCGGAACGCGACCGGGTCCTCGCCGGCGGCGGCCGCGAGCTCGTCGATGAACTGCTCCGAGGCGAAGTGCACTTCGGGGCCGGCCGGGTCGCGGAAGTGCGAGGTGCGCAGCGGCGAGCAGCCGTCGACGACCAGCGGCGCAATGGTTTCCCAGGCAAGCCGCTTGTTCTCGAAGCCGTAGGACTCGGCGGGGATGCCGAGGAGCTCGTTGCCTTTCGGCCTCATGCCGAGCGCCTGGCCGACGAGGCTGTGCGCGGGGTCCGACTCGTTGGTCGCGATCGCCTGGCGCGAGAAGCCCTTGGCCAGGAAGTCGTACGCCACCACTTTGCCGGAACCATCGAGCGCTGCGCGCACGCGATGCACCGAGGCAGGCGCTTTCGGGTCCCAAGCCGTCCCGTCCGCACGCATGCCCTGCACGCGCACGGGCTTGCCGACCGCGCGCGAGAGGAACGCGGCGTCCATCGCCGCGTCGCCGGCATCGTTGCGGCCATAGGAACCGGGACCCGGAATCCATTTGCCATGCACCTTCTCCGGCGGCAGGCCGAGAAGCTTGGCGACACCCTCGCGCGTGTAATGCGGCTTCTGCGAACCGGTCCAGATCGTGCAGCCGTCGGCCCGCACATCGGCGAGCGCGCACGCCGGCCCCATGCTCGCGTGCGACTGGAACGGCCACTCGTACTCGGCCTCGATGAGACGCACTCCGGACGTCTTCAGCGCCGCCTCGACGTCGCCGCGCTTTACCGGCTCCTCGCGCTTCACCACCTTTGCCGAGCGGATGTGCTCGTGCAGTCCATCCATGGCCGGGAAGGCATTCGCCTCGAAGTGCCAGTCCACCTTCAGCATCCGCGCCGCGCGCACCGCATCCCATTCCTTCGGCGCCACGACGGCGACGAAATCCTTCTCGCGCACGACGCGCGCGCCGCGCACGCCCTTGATCGAGCTTTCGTCGACGCCACGCACACTGCAGGCCGCGCGCGGCGGCCGGATCACCCGCGCATGCATCATGCCTTTCACGCGCACATCAGTGACGAAGCCGTCGGTGCCATACACCTTCCACGCGACGTCGCGCCGCGGCAGCGGCTTGCCGACGACCTTGTAGTCGCCCGGCGCCTTCGGCTTCGCCGGCACGCTGATATCCATCGGGTTTCCGTTCTGCTTGTTCCATTCCACCTTGTGGTGGAAGTAGCGCCCGCCCACCAGTTCCGCATACGTGGTCTTCTTGTCGCCAGCGGCGACGACCCCGTCCACGACCTTCAATTCAGCGGCGGGCACGCCGAGCGTTTCGGCCGCGCGATCTACGAGCACGCGCCGCGCTTCGGCTGCTGCCCGGCGGAGGAGCCGCCCGCCGTTCGAGATGCCGGTGCTGCCCGACGCCCCGCCCTGATTGCAGGAGGTCCCGGTGTCGCCCATCAGCACCGTCACCTTCTCCGCGCCAACGTCGAGCTCCTCGGCCACGATCTGCGCGATGCCCACGTCCACACCCTGCCCCATGTCCATCTTGCCGAAGAACGCGTTCACCTTGCCGTCGGGCAGGATGGCGATCCAGGAATCGAGCTCGCCCGGCACGAGCGCCGGCTTGCCGGGGGCCTGCGCCATGACTTCGAACGACGGCGCCGTAAAGGACACCACCAGCGCGCCGGAGGTTTTCAGGCTCATTTTCAAAAACGCGCGACGGTCCATGGTCTCCTCCTACACCATGCTCGTCTGCGCGCGCTTGATGGCGCGCATGATCGCGACGTGCGTGCCGCAGCGGCATTTCAGCCCCGCGAGCGCATCGCGCAGTTCGGCGTCGGTCGCCTTGGGGTTCTTCTTGAGCGCGGCGGCCGCCGTCATTACCCAGCCGTTGATGCAATAGCCGCATTGCGGCACGCCTTCGGCGACATACGCCGCCTGCAGCGGATGCGGCTTCTCGGGCGTGCCGAGGCCCGCGATAGTCGTCACCTTCTTGTTCGCGGCCGCCGAAACGGGCAGTACGCAGGAGCGCACCGGCTCG
>DASQAW010000533.1:0-13778 GCA_035635495.1 Burkholderiales bacterium | reverse complement strand
GCGCCAGGCGATGGTGCCGGTCGGCTGGCGGCGGTCGAAGCCGCGCGAGACCCAGCCGAGGAGCGGCGACAGGCTTCCTCGATACAGCTCGCTCGTGCCGCCGGCGGGAAGCCGGAGCTGCAGCGTGATGCCGTCGCGCTCGATCAGATAGCCCCCGGCGACCGCGTCGACGCGGCAGTCCTCGGCGCAGTGGAAGAAGAGCTCCACCTCGTGGTCCTCGCCCATGTCGAGGCTGTCCTCGATCAGGAGCCGGCGCGCGGCCTTGTCGAGCTCGATCAGGCGGCGGTGCTTCACCGGGTCGTCGAGGCGCGCGTAGCCGTCGTGCCAGCCCTCGAAGCTGTCCTTCTCGGAGGACGAGAGCCACAGGCCGCAGCCGGCGCGCGCCTTGTGCAGCCAGAGAAAGTTGCCGCCCTGCTCGGATTGGTCGCGCCCGTCGATGCGCACGGTGTTGTGCGCCGAGGTGCCGCGGAAGTACTGCCGCCAGCGCTCCTGCGTGTGGTAGGCGTAGGTGCCGGCATCGATCAGGAACTCGCGTCCGCCGACCGACAGCGTGAACGAGAGCGCGTCGGCATGCCCGTGCGCGGCGATCGACCGGTAGCCGAGCGAACCGGCGTCCACCACCGCGCGGATCTCGTTCGGCGTGTCGAACTCGGCGCCGAGGATGTAGTAGCCGCCTTCGGGGAAGGTCTGGCGCTGCGGCAGGCGCGTGGCTTCGGCATCCAGCGCGGCATATTGGCGGGCTGCATCAGGACCCAGCAGCCAGCGCGCCTTGTCGTCGAGCGCTCCCGCCTTGAGCTTGAAGTCGCCGCGGCGGAAGAGCAGCGCGCCGATGGCGAGCGCGGAGCGGTAGGGCGAGAAGGCGCGGTCCTGGTCCAGGCGCACGACGTAGCCGTCGTCGGCGTCGCCGAGCATCGGCACGTTGCCGCCGCGATCCATGATCGAGGCGATGAAGTCCATCATGGCCTCGATGCGCGATTCGTAGTCGGCGCTGAACCATTCGCCGTTCGCCTTGCCGGCGAGCAGGCACAGCACCAGCATGTCCAGGACGAAGTGCTGGTACCAGACGGCCTGCTCGCGGTTGACGCCGTCGGGCGCGGTCTGCGCGAGCGCTTCGCGCTCCAGGATCTTCTTGGCCGCGGCCGCCCATTCGCGCATCTCGCGCCAGTGCGGCCAGGTCGTGCCGGCGATGAACAGTCCCGCGGCTTCGCCGATCAGGTGGTTGTTGGCGGAGGAATGCGCCGAGAACCAGTGGCGGATGAAGTGCGCGTGCTCGTACACCGAGCGCAGCCAGCGCGCTTCGAATTCCTTGTCGGCCAGCGGCCGCACCAGCTGCCAGGCGATCGACCAGTTGATCAGCCGCAGCCCCGCCTCGAGCGCGCTGGCCCAGTTCGCGCCGCGACCGTAGGGGCAGGCGACGAACCAGCTGTCGAGCTGCGTCGCGAGCGCCTCGTAGTAATGCCGCTCGCCGGTGAGCGCGTAGGCCTGCGCGAGCGTCACGAGCTGCAAGTGCCGGTTCGGCTCCCACAGGTACTTGATGTCGCCGACGAGGTCGGGGTCGCGGTAGTCGAGCAGCTTGCCGAAGGCGAGCGGCGCCTCGATGCCGGTCTTCGGATCGCGGTTCCAGCGCGGCGGCACGCCGAGCTCGAGCTCGCGCAGCGCGAAGATGTCGAGGCGGCCTTCGACGATGCGCCCGGCCGCCGCGAGATACGCCGCCGGCTCGATGCCCCCGTGGTTGCCCAACGGCTTGTGCAACCAAGGCTTCGCTCCGACCGACAGGTCGGGCGCCGGCAGCGCCGGCGCCCGCAGCAGGCCCGAGCGCTCGGCGTGCGCCTGCAGCGCGCGCAGCGCGCGATGCGCCACCTCCACCGGCGTCATGCAGCGCAGCCGGTTCAGCTTCCAGCGCAACGACCGGTTTACCTTGGGCGCGATTGGGCCGAAAGGATCCGGTGCCAGATTTCGAGGTTCAGAAGCGTCCACAGGGTCTCTTCGTGGTTTTTCCTGGCGGCGAGATGCTCGTCCAGCAGGCGATCGAGGACCTTGCCGTCGTAATAGGCGCGCGTCAGGCAGCCCGGGCCGCGCAGGTGGTCGACGAGCAGCTCGCGGCTCTCGCCGCGCATCAGGTCGCCGAGCGGGATGCGGAAGCCCGCCTTGCGCGGCTTGAGCCCCGCTTTGATTCCTAGTTGGCCGATCAGGCGCCGGTCGGCCTGGCGCAGGATCCATTTGGTCGACAGCCCGCGCACGCGCGCCGCGTCGGGCAGCGCCGAGACGTATTCGGCGAGCCGGTGGTCGAGGAACGGCGCGCGCAGCTCGAGCGACGCGGCGGCGGTCATGCGGTCGGAGCGCTCGAGCAGGTTGTCCGCGAGCCAGCCGGTCTGCTCGTAGTAGAGGATGCTGCGCAGCGCGCTCGTGCGTCCCTCCTCCTGCGGCATCCGCGGATCGGCCAGCGGGATGATGAACAGGCCGTTCACGCGCCGGGGGCCGGGAGCGAAGCCGCGCAGGAAGGTGTGGCGGCGATAGCCGCCGAGGATCTCGTCGCCGCCGTCGCCGGAGAGCGCGACCTTCACGTGGCGCGCCGCCTGGCGCGCGAGCAGATGCAGCGCCACGTCCGCCGGGCGCGAGACCGGCGCGTCGCGGCTCGCGACCAGCTGCGGCAGCCCGGCGAGCACGTCGCGGCGCTCGAGCACGATCTCGTGGTGCCGGGTGCCGAAGTGCTTGGCGAGGCCCGCCGCGGCCGGCAGCTCGCTTCGCTGGTCGTCGGTAAAGCCTGCGCAGAAGGTGGCGACGTGATCACGGTGCTGCCTGGCGAGCGCGACGATCGCCGCCGAGTCGTAGCCGCCGGCGAGCAGCACGCCCACCGGGCGCGTGCTTTCCATCGCCAGCTGCACGGCGTCGTCCAGGCGCTCGATGAAGATGTCGATTTGCTTCTTTCCGGGCAAGCCTTGGTCAACCGCCGCCGCGGCGCCATCAGGCGGCGTCCAGTAGCGCGTCTCGCGCAGGCTGCCGAACTGCCAGAGCGCATACGTGCCCGGGGCGAGCTTGCGCACCCCCGCGACGAGCGTGCGCGGGCCGCGCACGTAGCCGATGGCGAGGTAGTCGCCCACCGCGCCCATGTCCACCTCCGCCTTCACCCCGGGCGCGCGCGCCAGGGCCTTCACTTCCGAGGCGAAATACAGCGCGCCGCCGGCCTGGTGCAGGTGCAGGGGCTTCTGGCCGAAGCGGTCGCGCGCGAGCAGCAGGCGTTCCTTGGCTGCGTCCCACACCGAGAAGGCAAACGCGCCGCGCAGCTGCTTCACCACTTCCTTGTCCCAGTGCTGGTAGGCGCGCAGGAGCAGCTCCGCGTCGGTCTTGGCCTTGAACGGGTACCCGCGCCTCGCCAGTTGCGCGCGCAGCTCGGCGGCATTGAGGATCGCGCCGTCGAGCGCGAGCGAGACGCCGCTCGCCGGGTCGCTGAGCGTCGCCGCCATGACCACCGCGCGCCGCGGCTGGCGGTCGATCACCGCCGAGAGCGCCTCGCCGTCGTTGCGGTGTGAGAGCGCTTCCGCCATGGACGCCAGCGCCCGGTGGTCGGGGCAAGGGCCGGTGGTGGCCCAGCCGGCTAGGCCGCACATGCGAGTCTCTCTTCCCGCGCCGCCGGGCTGCGGTATTGGCGGTGCCAGATCTCGAGCGTGAGCAGCGTCCAGAGGAGCTTGTCGTGCGTGGTCACGCCACGGGTGTGCTGGTCGAGCGCGCGGTCGAGCACGGCGGCGTTGTAGTAGCCGCGGGTGAGCGAATCGCTCGAGCGCAGATGGTCGTACAGATAGTCGCGCATGCCGTCGGTGAACCATTCAGTCACCGGCACGCGGAAGCCGACCTTGCTGCGCTCGGGGATCTCCTTCGGCAGGAGCGCGCGCGCCACCTCGCGCAGCACGCGCTTCCTGCGCAGCTCGTCCACGCGCCAGTGGTCGGGCAGCGTGGCAACGAACTCCACCAGCTTGTGGTCGAGGAAGGGCACGCGCGCCTCGATCGAGGCGGCCATCGTCATGCGGTCGCCGCGCTCGAGCAGGTTGTCCGGCAGCCAGCTCGTCTGGTCGAAATAGAGCATCCTGCGCAGCGGGCTCGCCTCGGGATGCACGTCGAAGGGCGGCAGGTCGTCGCGCATCTCGCGCTCGTGCACGCGCAGGCGCGAAAGCTCGCGCCGCTGCTGGAAGTCCATGGCGCCGAACCAGCGCACGTAGCGCTCGCGCCAGTCGTCGCAGCTGAGGCTCGCCACCGCGATCTTCAGGTCGCGGAAGCGGAACGGCAGGTGCTGCACCAGCGGCGCGGCGAGCCGGCGCACGGCGCGCGGCACGGTCCAGTAGATCCACGCCAGGCATTCGGCGACGTGCTTGCGGTAGCCGCCGAGCACCTCGTCCGAGCCTTCGCCGGTGAGCACCATCTTGACCGTGCGCGAGGCCTCGCGCGAGAGCAGGAAGATGGGGATATCGGAGGGCTCGGAGACCGGCGCATCGCGCGCGGCGACGAGCCGCGGCAGGTGGTCGATGAAGTCGCGCGGCGTCACCACCATCTCGTGGTGCTCGGTGCCGAACTGCTGCGCGACGGTCGCGGCGTGCGACAGCTCGCTGTGGCGGTCGCCGGCGAAGCCCACCGAGAAGGTCTTGACTTTCGAGCAATAGCGCGTCATCAGCGCCACCAAGACGCTCGAATCGAGCCCGCCGGAGAGATAGGCGCCGAACGGCACGTCGCTGACCATCTGCAGCTCGACCGATTCGCCGAGCTGCGCGAGGAACGCCGCGGGCGTGTCGCGGTTGGCGAGGCCGCCGCCCTTCGCGCGCGGGAACTTGTCCGGCGGGGTCCAGTAGCGGATCTCCTGCAGATGGCCGCGGTGCCAGACCGCGGCGCTCGCCGGCGCCAGCTTGCGGATCGCCGACAGCAGCGTGCGCGGTCCCGGCACGTAGCGGTAGGCGAGGTAGTCCCAGACCGCGGAGAGGTCGACCTCGCGCGGCACCTGGGGCAGCCTGAGCAGCGCCTTGATCTCGGAAGCGAAGTAGAGCGCGCCGTTGGCTTCGTGCAGGTAGAGCGGCTTCTCGCCGAAGCGGTCGCGCGCGAGGAACAGGCGCTCGGCTTGCGCGTCCCACACGGCGAAGGCGAACTGGCCGCGCAGGCGGTGCACGCACTGCGTGCCCCACTGCTGGTAGGCGCGCAGCAGCACCTCGGTGTCGGAGTCGCGCTCGAAGCGCTGGCCGTGGCCCTCGAGCTCGGCGCGCAGCTCGCGGAAGTTGTAGATCTCGCCGTTGAAGGTGAGCGCGAGGCCCGCGGCGTCGTCGCGCATCGGCTGGCGCGAGCCGTTCGGGTCGATGATGGCGAGGCGCCGGTGGCCGAGCACCACGCGGTACGCGCCGCGCTCGGCGCCGAAGGACGCGCTGCCCGCGCCGTCGGGCCCGCGATGCAGCAGCGCCTCGAGCATGGGCTGCAGCGCGCGCTCGTCGGGAGCGCTCGCCGCCGGTGCCACCCATCCGGCGATGCCGCACATGTCAGGTCGCTGCCTTCGGGGTCCGCGCCGCGCACAGGCCCGAGTAGAGTTGCGAGAAGTCTCGCGCCACGCGCTCGATCGAGTACGCGGCGCCGATGTGCTTGCGGCAGGCCGCGCTCATGCGCGCCAGCCGCGCGCGGTCGGCGGCGAGCTTGCCGATCGCCCGCGCGATCGCCTCGGCGTCGCGCGGCGCGACGAGCAGGCCAAGCTCGCCGTCGGCGATCACGTCCGGGATCGCGCCGACCGGCGTGACGATCGGCACGACGCCGGCCGCCATGGCTTCGAGCAGCGAATAGGGAAGGCCTTCTGAATAGCTCGCGAGCGCGAGCGCGTCTGCCTGCGCGAGGAGCCGCGCCTTGTGCTCGCCGTAGGCGGCGCCGACGAAGCTCACGTCGCGCGTCAGCGCCGCCTCGCGCACGTATTGCCGCAGGCGCGGCTCTTCGGGGCCGTTGCCGGCGATGACCAGGCGCGCGCTGATCTCCCTCGTACGCGCGAGCCGCAGGCCCTCGATCGTCTCCAGCAGCCCCTTGCCCGGCACGAGCCGCCCGATGTAGATGAGCCGCAGCGGCGCCTGCGGCTCCGGCGCCGGGCGGTTGTAGCGCAGGTAGGGCCCGCAATCGATGCCGTTCGGCACGAGCTCGACCGACTGCTCCGGGACGGCGGCGCGCAGGGCATCGAGCTGCGCGCGCGAGAGCACCACCACCGCGTCGGGCCAGCGCAGCATCCGGCGCAGCAACGCGGCGAACATGCCGCCCTTCTGCGCAAACCTCTCCCAGACCCCGCCGTGCACCTGGTAGAGGACGCGCGCGCCGCAGAGCTTGGCCGCCACCACATAGGCGAAGTCGCGCCAATAGGCCTTTGCGTTGAGCGAGGTGTTGATGTGGACCAGCCCGGCCCCATGGCGCGCGATGGCCGCGGCCAGCGCGAGCGGGCTCAGCGCGAGGCGTGCCGCGCGCCCGAGGAATCCCTCCCGGCGGCCTTCGCTCCCGACCTGGAAATGCACCAGGTCGAAGCGGCTCGCGAGGCGCGAGCCGAGGAGGCCGTTCAGGTGCGTGGTGACGCCACTGATCGCCTCGCGGCTGGGCCCGAGCAGCAGGACGACGTGGCGCTTCACGCTGCTTTTCTGAGCGCGACCGGCCGCACCTGCGGCGCGCGCTCGGCGAGCGCGTTGACGCCGAGCGATTCGTACAGGTTCTCCAGCACGCCGATAGCGCGATCGGGGGCGAAGCGCGCCTTGGCCGTCTCGCGCGCCGCGGCACCCATGCGTGCGTTGAGCGCGCGGTCGATCAGCAGGCGTCGCAGCGCGCGCTCGAGGCTCGTCCGGTCGCCCGGCGGGACGAGGAAACCGCTCGCGCCGTCGGCGACCACCTCGGCAATTCCGCCGGTGGGCGTGGCGACGACCGGAATGCCGGCGCTCATCGCCTCGATCAGGCTCACCGGCAGCGCCTCCTCGTACGAAGGCAGCGCAAAGGCGGCCGCATGCTCGAGCAGCGCCCTCTTGCCGGAGGGGCCTACCCAGCCGGTGAACTTCACCGCGTCGGCGATGCCGAGCTGCTCGGCGTAGCGCGCAACGCCGATGCGGTCGCCGTCGCCCGCGCAGACCAGGCGCACGTCGGAAATCGCGCCGCGCAGGCGGGCGATCGCGTCCAGGAGATCGTAAATACCCTTCTTCGCCTCGAGCCGCCCTAGAAACAGCACCAGATTCGGTTTCGCCGGCAGCTCCGGCACGGCCAGCGCCACCGGCGGCGGCGCGAGCATCACGTCGGCGCGGCGCGCGACGCTGCGCACCCAGGTGCGCGAGGCCTCGCACGGCACGCAGACCACGGCCGCGCGCTCGAGGAACCAGCGGATCGAGGTGTCGAAACCGTTACCGTGGAGCTGCAGGACGAGCGGGCAGCCGGCGGCGAGCGCCGCGCCCATGAACGCCGCCTCGCGCCAGAAGCCCGGGCCGGAGGATGCGTGCACGTGCACGACCATGCGCCGCTGCTGCGCCAGCAGCGCTGCGAACTCCCGCACTGCCTTCGCCGTCAGCAAACCCTGCTGGGCGAGCGTGCCGTCCCCGTTGCTGGCGATGTACTGCACCGGCCAGCGCTTGAAGAGGCCGTGCGTGCGATAGGCGTCGACGACCGCGGCGACGCTGCCGCGCGTCTCGGGCGCGGCGCCGATCATGGCGATGGAGGAATACAGGCGCGTTTGCATAGGTCTAGATTCGCCGCCGGCGTGCGAATGCGTCCACCACGGTGAGATCGCCCGCCCGGTTCATGGTGTGCAATCCGAAGAGTCCCGCCGCCGGATCCGCCAGCAGGCGCTCCACCTGCCGCTCGGCATACTCCTGCGGCGTGAGCTTGAGCACGCGCTGGATCGCGAGCCCCGCGCCGTAGCGCGGCACGCACACCTGCGCCGGGCGGCAGAGCACGCCGTCGCGCTCGAAGAGGCTGCCGGCGGGGCGCGACGAGCGCGCATCCGACTTCACCGGGTTCTTCGCATGCGGCTGCCACTCGCCGGTCAGCCGCTCGGCATGGAAGATGTGCAGCTCGTCGTCGAAATTGCGGCTCTCGCCGGCGGCGGAGTTGGCGAACATCCACCAGCGGTCGGCGCCACGGTGCAGGGTCGCGTCCACGAGCCGCAGCCCGTCGATCAGCACCTTCTCGCGCTTCCACACCAGCGGGAAGTCGACGCAGCGGTAGAGCTCGACATTGCGGTTGCGCGCGCCCTCCGGCAGCATCCAGAGGCTGCCGTCGTGCTCGAACAGGAACGGATACGACAGGTGATGGTCCGCCTCCAGGACCCGCTGCGGTCTGGAGGCATTGCCCGAGGCATCCAGCTCGATCATCGAGATGTGCGCCTTGCGCTCGGCGTAGGGCAGCTCCTCGAAGAAGATGTAGTAGCGCCCGCTCCGCTCGACGACGAACGGATCCGCCCAGTCGCGGTCCTTCGGCGGCATCAATCGGGTAAAGCCAGCCAGATCGGCGGTGACGGCGCCGCCGAACTTGTAGGCGAGGAACCACTGCTCGAGATGCAGCGCGCGCTCCATGCCGCGCGCCGCAAGGCGTCCCACGAGGCGCGAGAGGTCGCCGATCCCCGGCGCCGCCGCCGGCGCGCGCTGCGGCACCTCGCGGCAGCGCGCGAGCCAGCCGTCGCCCGAGCGATGCAGCTCGCGCAGTGCGCGCAGCGCGAATTCCGCCGTCTTGCGCAGCAGCTGGTCGCGGTTGCGGGCGACGGAGAAGGGATAGGTGCGCGACCACGACTGGTAGGCCAGCCGCGCCGGGCGGTCGGGCGCGACGCGCACCTTGACGCCGGAAGCGGTGAGCGGCTCGGCCACGGCCACTTCGCGCAGGCCGGCGAACGTCTCGCCGTGCGCGCCGTCGGCGCCGAAGCAGAAGCGCCAGACGCCGTAGCGCGCCCTGCCGTCGAGCGCGCTGTCCTCCACCTCGCCGAGCGCAAAGGCGACGTCGAGCGGCCCCTCCCCGCCCGGCGCGATGTATTCCGCGAGCGCGACCGGATCGGTCGGATCGTTGCCGAAGAAGCGCCGGTCGAACCTGGCGTAGAGCCGCCAGGGCGCCGACGCAGCCGGCGGCGCGCCCCTCCCGGCGTGCACCAGGAAGACATCGGCAAACTCGGCGGCGCCGAGCTTGGCCAGCGCCTCGGCGACCCAGCGCGGCTGCAGCGGGCCGTCGGCGAACACGCCGACGCGCAGCTTCCGCGGCTGCGGGCTGGCGGCGAGCGCTAGCGCATTGTGGCTCAGAGCCGCCACACCCGCAGTCCTTCTTTGCGGAAGGCGGCGGCGTCGAGCACCGACTTGACGTCGATCAGGCAGCCCGCGCGCACCACCTTGCGCAGCAGGGCTTCGCTCGGCAGCTCGAGGTACTTGCGGTGCGCGACGGCCAGGATCAGCGCGTCCGCCGCGGGCAGCGAGTCCCAGTCGGCGAGGCGCACGCCGTACTCGTGCAGCGCGTCGTCGGGGCTCGCCTGCGGGTCGTGCACGAAGGTCTCGACGCCGAACTCGTGCAGCTCGCGGATGATGTCGATGACCTTGGAATTGCGGATGTCCGGCACATCCTCCTTGAACGTCAGGCCGAGCACGTTGACGCGCGCGCCCTTGATGTTGCGGCCGGCATGGATCATCTGCTGCACGGTCTTGCGCGCGATGTGGCTGCCCATGCCGTCGTTGATGCGCCGCCCCGCCAGGATCACCTCGGGGTGGTAGCCCATCAGCTCGGCCTTGTGCGTGAGGTAGTACGGGTCGACGCCGATGCAGTGGCCGCCGACGAGGCCCGGCCGGAAGGGCAGGAAATTCCACTTGGTGCCCGCCGCCTTCAGCACCTCGGTGGTGTCGAGGCCCATGCGCTCGAAGATGATCGCCAGCTCGTTGACGAACGCGATGTTCAGATCGCGCTGCGTGTTCTCGATCACCTTCGCCGCTTCGGCCACGCGGATGGACGAGGCGCGGTACACGCCGGCTTTCACCACCGACGCGTAGAGATCGGCGACCTTGTCGAGCGTGGCCGCGTCGTCGCCGGAGACCACCTTCAGGATCTGCGTGAAGGTGTGCGTCCTGTCGCCCGGGTTGATGCGCTCGGGCGAGTAGCCGACGTGGAAGTCCTGGCGCCAGCGCATGCCGGAGGCCTTCTCCAGGATCGGCACGCACACCTCCTCGGTCGCGCCGGGATACACCGTCGACTCGTACACCACGATGGCGCCCGGCTTCATGTAGCGCCCCACCGTCTCGCTCGCCGATTCGAGCGGCGACAGGTCGGGCTGGCGCGCCGCGTTGATCGGCGTCGGCACCGCGACGATGATGAAATCGGCCTCTGCGAGCTCGGTCGGGAACGAGGTGGCGCGGAGCTGCTGCGAGTCGAGCAGATCGGCGGTGCTCACCTCGCCCGTCGCGTCGACGTGGTGGCGCAGGTTCTCGATGCGCTTTTTGGACAGGTCATACCCGATCGTCGGCCGCTGACGGCCGAAGGCCACCGCGACCGGCAGGCCGACATAGCCGAGCCCCACCACCGCCACCGTGGGCAGCGTGGCCGCCGGGGTGCTTTTGGCTTCACTGCGCTCGAGTACTTCAGGCATGCGCCACCTTTCGTTCGTCCCGCATCTCCTCCTGCCGGCGGAGATTGTCGGCATACCAGTCGATGGTTTTCTCCAGGCCTTCCATGATCCGCACCGCGGGGCGGTAGCCGAGCAGCCGCGCCGCCTTGGAGATGTCGGCGCGCGAGAACTGCAGGTCGCCGCGCCGCGGCTCGCGATGGATGACCTTCACGTGCTTCGCTGCGGGATAACGTCGCGCGACGCCGTTCCGGATCAGCTCAAAAAGCTCGGTGAGCGAGGTCTGGTCGCCGAGCGCGATGTTGTACGCCTGGCCAAGCGCGGCCGGATCCTCGACCACTGCCGCGAGCAGGTTCGCCTGCACCACGTTGTCGATATGGCAGAAGTCGCGCGCCGTGCTGCCGTCGCCGTTGACGTAGGGCACCTGGTCGCGCAGCAGTGCGCCGATCCACGCCGGGATCACCGAGGCATACGCGCCGTTCGGGTCCTGGCGCGGGCCGAACACGTTGAAGTAGCGCAGGCCGATGGACTTGAACCCGTAGCAGACGTCGAAGACGTCCGCGTACAGCTCGTTCACCTGCTTGGTAAGGCCATACGGCGACATCGCCCGGCCGGTGACCGCCTCCGCCTTCGGCAGCGCGGGATGATCGCCGTACACGGCGCTCGAGCTGGCATAGACGAAGCGCTGCACGCCCATGTCGCGCGCCGCCACCAGCATGTTGATGAAGCCCGAGACGTTGGCGGCGCTGCTCGCGATCGGGTCGTCGATCGAGCGCGGCACGCTGCCGAGCGCCGCCTGGTGGAGCACGATGTCGACGCCCTGGCAGGCGCGCTGGCAGGCATCGAGGGAGCGGATGTCGCCCTCGATGAAGCGGATGCCCGCCGGCAGGTTCGCGCGCTGGCCGGTGGAGAAGTTGTCGAGGCCGATGACGCTCTGGCCGAGGCCCAGCAGCTGCTCGGCGAGGTGCGAGCCGATGAAGCCCGCCGCTCCGCTTACCAGCCAGGTCCGGCCGCGGCTCCTAATGCGCTGTTGCGCGGTTTCGTAGCTGTTCACTTTTGCTCCGGCTAGCAGAGATTTCGATTAGCAATGCCTCGTAATGCTCGACCATCGAGCGCTCCGAGAAGCGCTGCGCGACGGTCGCGCGCGCGTTCTCGCCCATGCGCGCGCGCACCACCGGATCGGCGAGCACGGTCAGTCGGTCGACTAGCGTAGCGGTGTCGCCGACCGGAAATAGCCATCCGTCCTGGCCCGAGTGGATCATCTCGGCGGCGCCGCCGACCTCGGGATGCACCACCGGGCGGCCGAGCGCCATCGCCTCGATGGCGGCGAGGGAGAATGCCTCGGTGAAGCTTGTCAGCGCTACGACGTCGCACACCGACAGGAAGGGACGCACGTCGTCCTGCAGCCCGGAAATCACCACCCGGTCGGCGACGCCGAGCTTTTTCCCCATCGCTTCGACGGCCGAGCGCTCGGGGCCGTCGCCGATAAAGAGCGCGCGCGCCGGCAGGCCGCGCTTGCACAACTCCGCCACGGCAGCGACCAGCTGCGCCGGATTTTTTTCCGGCCGTAGCACGGCGGACAGGCCGATCACATAGTCGTCCTCGGCGAAGCCGAGGGCGCGGCGCAGCGCGCTCGCCTTCACTGGCTGCCAGTGCTCGAGGTCGACGCCGTTGTAGATGACGCGGTTCTTGCGCCCGAAGAGCCCGCGGCGCAGCCAGTGGCGGCGCTGGCGCTCGCAGACGAACACGGCACACGCCGCGCTCCAGAAGAACGGCCGGTAGGCCATCATCTGGAGCTGCTCCTTGAGCGTGCGGATATAGGTGGAATGCAGCGTCACCACCAGCGGCACGCCCGGATTGGCGAGCGAGGCGTAGGTCAGCGCGTAGGGATTGGTGGCGAGGATCGCCTGCGGCGCAAGGCGCAGGAGCTGCGCATGCAGGTGCGACAGGGCGCCCAGGTCGAAGTAGCGCTTGGCGTGCAGGCAGCGCACCGTCGCCGGCGGCGGCAGCCGCAGGCGCGAGAGCTGGCTCGGGTCGTTCTTGACGTAGATGGCGTGGCACTCGTGGCCGCGCTCGGCGAGGCGGTTGGCGAGCGTGATCGCCTGGCGCTCGGCGCCGCCGTGCACCAGCGAGCCGGTGACCAGCGCCAGCCTCATGGGGAAAATGAGCGTCCGCGTTTCCAGTTGCCGGCGCCGTAGAGCGCGCCGAGCACGCTCGCGCCGGCCAGCAGGCGCACGACAGGCGGCGCGCCGGGGAAGAGGTAATGCACGGTGAGCCAGGCGGCGAGCGTGGCGCCGGCGGTCCAGGCGACGTAGCGCGCGAGGCTCGCCCAGTGCTGCTGCCTGCGCACCGGGACGCCCGAGATCGCGGCGATGCGCTGCAGCACGATCGCGCGGTCGAGGTAGAGCGCGGTGACGCTGCCCGCCGCCGCGCCGGCCAGGCCGAGCTCGATGCCGCCGAACCAGCTCATCGGCACCGCCACCGCCAGCACCGCGACGTTCATGCCGAGTGAGAACATGCCCTGGCGCAGGAGCTGGAGCACGCTCGAGAGCTCGACCACCAGCGCCGCCATGCCGAAGATGTAGACGCGCATCACCGGCGCGGCGTCGATGTACGCCGCGGTGTAGACCAGGCTGACGAGGTCCTCGGCGAAGGCGAAGACAAAGCCGAGTATCGGCAGCAGGAGCAGGCCGACCATCGCGTTCGCGCGCGCGTTCATCTCCATCATGCTCTTCAGCTCGCCGGCGGCTTCCATGCGGCTCATGCTCGGCATGAAGGCCTCGACCACCGAGGTGCGGAAGATGTTGACGAGCTGGCCGAGGATCGCGGCGATCGAGAAGGCGGCAAAGCTGTGCAGCGTGAAGAGCGTCGCCGCGACCCACTGGTCGGCCTGCGAGCGCAGCACGTAGCAGGCGGAGGAGAAGCCGAAGGGCGCGGTGTACTTGACCTGGCCCGCGAACAGCGGGCCGCTGAACCACGGTTGGCCCCAGCCGTGGAAGCGCCCGATGTAGCCCAGCAGCAGCGCGAGCTTGAGCAGCACGGTGGCGAGCAGCAGCCACAGGATCACCGACATGTCGGCGGTGAACCAGGCGCCGCCGGCGACGAGCAGCGCGCGCGCCACGGCCACCGAGATGGTGGCGTAGGCCTGCAGCGGAATGCGCTCCTCGATCGTCGGCAGGAAGTCGAGCAGCACCGAGACCACCCACAGCGCGACGAACGC
>DASQAW010000532.1:0-2859 GCA_035635495.1 Burkholderiales bacterium | reverse complement strand
ATCCACCGCGATGCCGAGGCCACTGTCGTCGCCGCTCCCGCCGAGGTAGGTGGAGTAGAGGAGCGCGGAGCCGGTGGGGTCGAGCTTGGTCACGAAGGCGTCGACTCCGCCGCTCAGGGTCGCATCCAGCACCGTGCAGGGAGCGGTGCAGCCGAGGGTGAAATCAGCCGAGGTCGTGAAGCCCGTCACATAGGCCGCGCCCGCGGCATCCACCGCGATGCCTAAGGCTTGCTCGCTGCCGCTCCCGCCCAGGTAGGTGGAGTACACCAGCACAGGATCGATGACGAGGGGCCGGGCGAGGTCATAGGCCGCGACTTGAAAGCCGACGCGATGCTTATCTTTGAGCACGTAGCGGCCCTCGATCTTCGTCCTGACGCCGTCGATCTCCTGATAGATGACTGGCACTCGCTGACGTATCACACCCCCCGCCACATGCAGCACGAGCTCGCCCTGGGCGTCGATCTCCAGCCGCTCCGCGCCTTGGAAGCCGATCACGATCCCATTCGGGTCGGCTCCGGGCGCGACCAAGAAGTCATACTCGAGCCGGCGCTGGTTGCCGTAATAGACGAGGTCGATCCCGGGATAGACTTCTTGGTAGCGGACCTTGGCGTAGGTGGGCACATTGGCGCGCCATTTCGCCGGATCCTTGCCGATGAAGTAGTTCGCCTTTCCCGGCAACTCGTCGAGCCCGCTCACGAGCGGTTTGGTCGCGGCGCCGACTAGGCTCATGCGCACCACGATTGGCGTTGCTCGCGTCTGCGTGCCAAGCCGCTCGCGCGTGGCGTGAGCGTCGCGTTTTGCATCCGCGTTCGGCTTTGCTAGCACGACCACCGCCTCGCCGGCTGTCAGATAGACGCTGTAGCCGGGCCCGCGCGCGAGGAACCGCACGTCCTCGTTCGTCTGGCCGAGATTCGCCTCGAAGTGCAGCGGCAATCGGCCGTAGGTCTCGCTTGGGCGAGCTTCCGCAGCCGCGGATTGCGGGAGGACGAAACCGAAGAGGAAGAAAGTAAACAGCAGGAACGTGTTGCGAGACGGGATAACGGCGCGCTCGGACATGGCACCTCCGTCGTAAGGAGCGGACTACTTAGCCCTTATCGCGATCCCCACGTTTCGACTAGAAATTGCGCAGTAAATCGGAAGTGCATTAGGGACGCGCGCGGCGAAACGTGCAATGACCCGGAAGTGCCAATCGTCCTATAGGGTCTTCAGCAGAGCTCTTAAAGTAGCCGCGGCGCGCTCGAGCTCGGCGCGCGAGCTCAGGATGTCGGGGCACAGGCGCAGGTACTCGCCGCGCGCGTCGACCTTCACCCCCTGCTTTTCCATCTCGCGCGCCAATCCCACCGCATCGCGATGCTTGAGCGTGACGAAGGCGCCATAGTGCTTGTCGGCGCCCTCGAGGCCGGGGACGAGCTCGGCCAGGAGCTGCTTCTGTGCCATCGAATACTTGCGCAGCCGGTCGACGCCGAGCTCCAGCGTGAGCTCGAGCCCGGCCAGCGCCTGGAAGCAGCCGAGCACCGGTGGCGTCGATTCGAGCCAGGCATCGCCCCCGGCGCCGAACTCGGGCGGCTCGGGCCGCAGGTAGGTGAACACGTCCTTCTTCGCGAACCAGCCGGTGTCGGGCGTGCGCATGCTGTCGATGAGACCGGGGCGCACGTAGAGCCAGCAGGCGCCGGGTCCGCCGCGCAGGTACTTGTACGAGCCACCCACGGCGAAGTCCGCTTCCAGCGCCGCGAGATCGAGCGGGATCACGCCCGCGTGGTGATAGACGTCGAGCAGCACCAGCGCGCCGGCAGCGTGCGCGTCATGGATCAACCGCGGCAGATGCCGCACCACTTCGCCGGTGCGGAACATGACCGTGGAAATGACGACCAGGTCGGCACCTTCTACGGACATCTCCTGCCACGGCACGATTTTCACCTCGGCGCGACCCTGCTGGCGGTACACGCGCAGGATGAAGTCGATCGAATCGAACTCGCCGTCGCTCGTCGCCACGCGCGGCTTGCCCGGGAGCGAATTCAGCACCGCGCGCAGCCCCTGCCCGGCGCTGGTCTTCGGGATGATGCAGTCCGCGCGCGGCGCATTGACGAGCTTCGCGGTCAGCGCGCGCCACTTCTCGCGCGTCTCGAGCCAGAGGTCCCACGCGCCATCCATCCGGGCGTACCACGCGTCGATCGCCGAGCGCACGTCGTCGGCCATGCGGTCGGGCGGCCGGCCGAGCGAGTGGTTCGCCAGGTAGATTTCCTGGCGCCCCAGCACGCGCGAGAACCGCGGCCAGATCTCCGCCTTCAGCCAGTCCTCATCCAAGGTGCGTGCGGACATCGATCAGCTCGGGGAACAGCGCGACGTCGAGCGATTTGCGCAGGAAGGCGACGCCGTCGCTGCCGCCGGTGCCGCGCTTGAAGCCGATCACGCGCTCCACCGTCTTCACATGGCGGAAGCGCCAGAGCTGGAAGTTCTCCTCGACGTCGACCAGCTTCTCGCACATGTCGTAGCAGTCCCAGTACCGCGCGGGGTCGTCGTAGATGGTTTTGAAGACGGCCACCACTCCGGGATGCCGCTCATAGGCTTGCGACCAGTCCCGCTCGACGCGCTCCTTCGGCACCGGCATGCCGCGGCGCGCGAGGTGGCGCAGGAACTCGTCGTATAGGCTGGGCGCGTGCAGCAATTTGTCCAGGAGCTGGCGCGTGGGCTCGTCGTGCCGGTAGAGCTCGAGGCGCCGCGCGTTCTTGTTGCCGAGCAGGAACTCGATGGCGCGGAACTGGAAGGACTGCAGGCCCGAGGCCGGGCCGAGCACGTCGCGGAACTCGAGGTACTCGGAAGGCGTGAGCGTCTCGAGGACCGCCCACTGCTCGAAGAGCT
>DASQAW010000531.1:0-17856 GCA_035635495.1 Burkholderiales bacterium | reverse complement strand
CTCGGCGAGCGTGAAGAGCTTGCAGCGCTCGAGGAAGCGGCGCGAGGCGCCGAGCCCGCCTTTGATGACCGCGCTCACCATGCCGCCATAGCGGGAGTTCATCTGCTTCGCGGCGAGCAGGTGCTGCGGATGGCTCGCGAGGCCCGGATAGATCACGCGCTCGATTCGCGGATGCTTCTCCAGCCATGCCGCGATGTGCATCGCGTTGCCGCAGTGGCGCTCCATGCGCAGCGCGAGCGTCTTGATGCCGCGCAGCGTGAGGAAGGCGTCGAACGGGCTCGGCACGCCGCCCACGGCGTTCTGCAGGAAGGCGAGCTTCTCCTTCAGCTCCGCGTTCTTCCGGATCACCGCGGCGCCGCCGATGACGTCGGAATGACCGTTCAGATACTTGGTGGTCGAGTGCACCACGACGTCGAAGCCGTGCTCCAGCGGCCGCTGGATCCACGGCGAGGCGAAGGTGTTGTCGCAGACGCAGAGCAGATTCTTCCGATGGGCGATCTCGGCGACGGCGGAGAGGTCGACCAGCTTCAGCAGCGGGTTGGTCGGCGTCTCGACCCAGAGCATGCGCGTGTTGGGCCGGATCGCGGGCTCCAGTGCTTTGCGGTCGGAGAGGTCGACGAACGTCGCCTGCAAGCCCGCTGACCGTTTTCTGACCTTTTCCAAAATTCGGTAGCTGCCGCCATAGAGGTCGTGCATGCAGACGACGTGCGAGCCGGCGTCGAGCGTCTCGAGAAGCGTGCCGATCGCCGCCATGCCGGAAGCGAAGGCGAAGCCGGCGTCGCCGCCTTCGAGCTCCGCCACGCAGGCTTCGAGCGCATCGCGCGTCGGGTTGCGCGTGCGCGCGTAGTCGAAACCTTTGTGCTCGCCGGGGCTCGACTGCGCGTAGGTCGAGGTGGCATAGATCGGCGTCATCACTGCGCCGGTCCGTGGGTCGGGCTCCTGCCCGGCGTGGATCACTTTGGTGTCGAACTTCACTTGTCTTGAGACCTCCGGCGCAGCCAGTTGAGCAGGTCGATGCGCGTGATGAGCCCGAGGAACTCGTCGCCCTCGACCACGATGGCGACCATGCCGCGCTTGAAGACGCCCATCAGCTCCTCGACCGTTGCGCTGGGGGGCACGGTGACGATGTGGCTCTCCATCGCCTCGGTGACCGGCTCGTTGAAATGCTCCGGATTGTCGTACACCTCGGCCATGATGTCCTCTTCGTCGACGATGCCGACGATGCGGCCGTCCTTCAGCACGGGAAGCTGGGAGACGTCGTAGAGCTTCATGCGCTGGTAGGCGTTGAGTACTCTCTCGTCCGCGTTCACGGTGGCGACCGCGCGGTCGTGGTGCCGGCGGCTGATGAGGTCGCGCAGGTCGCCCGCTTTCTCGCGCTCGATGAAGCCCTGGTCGAGCATCCAGAAGTCGTTATAGACCTTGGACAGGTATTTGTTGCCGCTGTCGCAGACCAAGGTCACGACGCGCCTGGGCTCGGTCTGCTCGCGGCAGTACCGCAGCGCCGCCGCGAGCAGCGTGCCGGTCGAGGTGCCGCCCATGACGCCTTCCTTGCGCAGGAGCTCGCGGCAGGTGAGGAGCGCCTCCTTGTCCGGGATGGCGTAGGCCTTGCGCACGCGCGAGAGGTCGCACACCGGCGGTATGAAATCCTCGCCGATGCCCTCGACTACCCAGCTCCCGACCGACGCCGGGACCTTACCGGTCTTGATATAAGGCGCGAGGATCGAGCCTTCCGGATCGGCCAGCACCATCTCGGTCTGCGGCGAGACCTTCTCGAAGAAGCGCGACAGGCCGGTGATCGTCCCGCCCGTGCCGACGCCTGCAATCACGGCGTCGACCTGGTGCTCCATCTGCGACCAGATCTCGGGCCCGGTGGTCGTCTCGTGCGCGAGCGGGTTGGCTTCGTTGCCGAACTGGTTCACGTAGAACGCGCCGGGCGTCTCCCGCGTGATGCGCGCCGCCATGTCCTGGTAGTACTCGGGATGTCCCTTCGTCACGTCCGAGCGCGTGAGGCGCACCTCGGCACCGAGCGCTTTCAGGTGGAAGATTTTTTCCTGGCTCATCTTGTCGGGTACGACGATGAGCAGGCGGTAGCCCTTCTGCGCGGCCACCAGTGCGAGGCCGAGGCCCGTGTTGCCGGCGGTCGCCTCGACGATGAGCGAGCCCTTCTGGATCTTCTTTTCGCGCTCCGCCGCTTCGATCATCGAGAGGGCGATGCGGTCCTTGATCGAGCCGCCCGGGTTCTGGTTTTCGAGCTTGAGGAACAGCCGGCAGCGGCCGGTATCGAGCCGTTGGGCCTCCAGCATCGGTGTATTGCCGATCAGGTCTAGGACGGAAGGCATTGATAATTAAGGATTGGGCAGTATCCCACTTTGCGCGCCGCGGCATGTGTGGTTGATGTCCCACCGCAAACGCGCGCAAGATTTTCGCGCAGTCCTGTTACGGAGGGTGGATGCAGGTAGAGGGCGGGACGCAAAGCGGTCCCCGAGGGGGTTCCCTTCTGGGCAGCATCTCGGATTTTTGCCGGCGCACCGGCATGGCCGAATCGACTTTCGGCCGCCGCGCGGTGAACGACGGCAAGTTCGTCGCGCGCCTGCGCGACGGCGCGCGAGTGACGCCGGAGACGCTGACGCGCGTCAACGACTTCATGGCGAAGCACGGCGCGCCCGGGGCGGGCGATTCGCCGCCGGAGCTCATGCCGCTCATCCACGCCGGCGCGGCGCAGCGCGCGCCCGCGCCGATGCAGAAGGCGGATCCCGAGACCAATTTCCGTTTCTTCGACAACCGCCAGAAATATCTCCTCTTCGTCAACACCTGCAGCGAGAAAGACGTCATCGCGCGCCGCGTCGGCCTCGAGCTCGGCCAGATCCATCCGCGGCCGCCCGCCGTGCGCGTCTTCGACGCCGGCATGGGCGACGGCACGGTGCTGGCGCGCGTCATGCGCGAGATGCACCGGCGGTTCCCGACGGTGCCGTTCTACATCGTCGGCAAGGAGATCAGCCTCGAGGACGTGCGCCTCTCCCTGCGCAAGATGGCCGACCGCCTCTTCGAGCATCCCGCCACGGTACTCGTCGTCACCAACATGTACTACAGCGAGGCGCCCTGGCTGCAGCCGCGGGCGGTCGAGCATGCCACCTCGATGGTCTGGCACGAGGCGGCGCTCACCGGCACGACCTCGCACGACTTCAGCGAGCAGATCGCCGCGCTCGAGCCCTTCCTCGCGAAGAGCTGGCAGGCGCGCCACAGCCCGAAGAGCGGCAACCCGATCTACGAGCATCCGACGGCGCTGGTCCTCTACCGCGAGGACTACCGCTTCCTGCTGGAGAACGTCATCCCGCGGCGCGGCGAGGGCAAAGCCGAGTACGACATGGTGATCGCCTCGCAGCCCTACCGGGCACGCGCGCCGCTCGAATTCAAGGCGCAGAAGGTCGTGGCACCGCTCGTGCGCGCGCTCGGCAAAGGCGGGCGCCTGCTGGGCATCCACTCGTACGGCCATGACCCGGGACTGGAGATCGTGCAGAAGGTCTGGCCGGGCGAGAACCCCTTCACGCAGAGCCGCCACGACCTGATGCGCGCGACCAAGGTGGAGCTCGGACGCGACGCGCGGCGGTACAACTTCAACGCCTACGCGGATGCCCGGGCGATCTTCCGCTACGACATGCACACGCTGCCGAGCGAGATCTCTTCCAGCATCGGCACCTCGACCTTGTTCGCCGCCTGGAACGCGGCGATTTACGTCGCCCAGATCGACGACATGCGCCTGGGCGAGGCGCTGCGGGACAGCCGCTACCTCGACGCGACGCGCGAAGTCCTGCAGAAGCACGGCAGCCTCTGGTTCCTGGACGAGTCCTATGTCGTTTCCCGCAAGCGCGACTGAACTACGCGTCGATCCGCGCATCTCGGAGCTGGTGGCGGCGGGCTCGCTCGAGATCGCGCCGCGCGAGCTGCACCGCGCGAAGGACGTCGCCACGCTGCTGCCCGCCGGCAGCTGCGTCTACATTCCGTCGCTTCCCGGACTGCCGCTCGCGCGCACGCTGGAAGCGATCGCCGCCATCCGCGAAGCCGGGCTCGACCCGGTGCCGCACGTATCGGCGCGGCGCATTCTGAACCGCGCCGAATTTCGCGATTTCCTGTCGCAGGCCTCCGCCCGGTACGGCGTGCACCGCGTGCTGCTCCTCGGCGGCGACGAGCCGCGGCCGAAGGGGCCTTACGCCGACAGCCTGCAGATCCTGGAGGACGGGCTGCTGGGTGATTGCGGCGTGCGCGAGATCGGCGTCGCCGGCTATCCCGAGGGCCATCCGCGCATCCCGCTGAACGCGCTCGAGAAGGCGCTCGCGCGCAAGCTCGAGCTCGCGGCGCAGCAGTCGATCGGCGTCTACGTCCTGACCCAGTTCTCCTTCGCGCCAGCCCGCGTCGTCGACTACTGCGCGATGCTCGCCCGCCTGTGGCCAGACCTGCCGGTCTACGTGGGCATCGCAGGGCCGACCGATCCCGCGGCGCTGCTGCGCTATGCGCAGCGCTGCGGCGTGAGCCTGTCGCTGCGCGCGCTGCGCAACCTTGGCAGCGGCATCGCCCAGCTCGTCACCAACACCGACCCGCAGGACCAGCTCGTCACCGTTGCTCGCTACACGCGCAACCGCGCGCCGAGCAATGTGGTTGGCGTGCACCTCTACAGCTTCGGCGGCGCCGTGCGCACGGCCGCCTGGATGGGCGATCACCTATAAGCTTGGCAGGTGATCAGCTTTTCCCTGCCCGAGGCGCGGCGGCTGGCCGTCGCTTCCCAGGCATTCGGTAAGCGGCCGGCCAGCCCCACCATCAACCACCTGCGCGAGCTCGCGGCGCGGGTGCATGCCTTCCAGATCGATTCGGTGAATGTGCTCGCCCGCGCGCACTACGTTTCGCCGTTCGCGCGCCTGGGGCCTTACCCGGTCACGGCATTGGACGCGCTCGCCTACGAGAAGCGCGAGCTGTTCGAGTACTGGGGGCACGCGGCGTGCCTGCTGCCTTTGTCGCTCTATCCGCTGTTGCGCTACCGCATGGACAAGCATCGCGAGTGGACCGACAAGTTCATGCGCTCGCGCCGCGGCGCCTACATGGCGCGCGCGTATGCGGAGGTCGCGGAGCGCGGGCCGCTCGCCGCAGCCGAGCTGTCCAATGCCGGCAAGCGCTCCGGCAACTGGTGGGGCTGGAGCATCGGCAAGCTCACGCTCGAGCATCTCTACGACACCGGGCTCCTCGCCATCGCCGGGCGGCGCGGCTTCGAGCGGCTCTACGACCTCGCCGAGCGCGTGATTCCGCGCGCCGCGCGCGAAGCGCCGGCGCCGCCGCGCGAGGCGGCAATGAAGGAGCTCATCTGCCTCGCGGCAAGAGCCTGCGGCGTGGGCACGCTCGAGGACCTCCGCGGCTACTTCTACGTCGACGGCTGGAGCGACCGCTCCGGACCCGCGCCCTGGCGCTGGGCTGGCAGGACCGGCAAGCGGAGGAAGCCGGTCGCGCCCGGGCTGATGGCGGAGCTGGTGGAGGAGGGACGCCTCCTTCCCGCTCGGGTCGATGGCTGGAGGGAGCCGGCCTACCTGCATCCCGGCGCACGGGTGGCGCGGACCGTGGAGGCGAGCGCCTTCGTCACGCCCTTCGACTCGCTGGTCTGGGATCGCGCGCGGTTGCGCCGGCTCTTCGGCATGGAGTACACCATCGAGATCTACACGCCGGTGGCAAAGCGCAAATACGGCTACTACGTCTTTCCATTCCTGCTGGGCGACAGGCTCGTCGCCCGCTGCGACCTCAAAGCCGACCGCGGGCGGAAGGCGCTGATGGTGCAGAGCGCCCACCTCGAGCCGGGCCAGGCCGCGAGCCGGGTGGTCCCCGCCATGGCGCGCGAGCTAGAGCGCCTGCGGACCTGGCTGCAGCTCGAGCGGATCGAAGTCGCGAACCGCGGCGAGCTGGCGGCCAGGCTGCGGCGCGCTAGCGGCGCAAAACGCGTGCTGCCATGATCGCCGCATGAAGCCGGCGATATTGCCTCTGGATCGCAGCGTCGAGGTCTACACGCCGGAGCGCTGCTACCTCACCGAGCTCGCCAACACGCCGGCGGATGCCGACGCCTCGATCGCGCTCGCACGCGTGGTGCCCGGCGTCACGACGCGCTGGCATCGCCTCGCGGGCACGACCGAGCGCTACGTCATCATCGAGGGACGCGGGCGCGTCGAGATCGGCGATCTCGCGCCGCGCGAAGTGGCCGCCGGCGACGTGGTGCTCATCCCGCCGCTTTGCCCTCAGCGCATCACCAACATCGGCAAGGACGACCTGACGTTCCTCGCGATCTGCACGCCGCGCTTCCGGCGCGAGAACTACGAGGACGCGGAGAAGCCGTAGAGGCGCTCGGGGTTCTCGACGAGGATCGCGCGTCGCGCCTCGGCATCGGGTACGGCCTCGGCGAATACATCGAGCAGTTCGCCAGCGTCCAGCTCGCGATGCGCGAGCAGTTCGTCGCCCTGCACCGGCTGGCGCGCATGGAACCCGATGTTCGGCCAGTCCGTGCCCCACACGAGCTGCCGCGGCGCGGCCTCGACCAGCGCGCGCATGAAGGGAATCGCATCGGCGAGACGGCCTGTGCCGCGCGTGATGCGGTCGGCGCCCGCCACCTTCACCCACGTGCGCCCCGTGGACGCGAGGCGAAGCAGCGCCTGGAACGCGGGCTGATCCAGGCCGAGCGCCGCGTCCGCCATGCCCATGTGGTCGACGACGACCGGCACGCTGCAGCGCTCGATGGACTGCGCCAGCGCGCTGAGCGTCGCCGGCTCGCAGAAGAGCTGCAGGTGCCAGCCGAGCGGGGCGATCAGGCGCTCGTAGGTGCGCACCAGCGCCGCCGGCTCCCCTACATGGCGGCCGGGGAAGGTGTAGAGGTTGAGCCGTACGCCGCGCACGCCCGCCTTGTGCATCCGCTGCAGGTCGGCGAGCGGCGTCTGCGGCGCGACGACCGCCACGCCGCGGCCCCGCGGCCCGAGCTCGGCGAGCGCGGCGAGCATCGCGCGGTTGTCGGTGCCGTGCCCGCTCGCCTGCACGAGCACCGTGCGCTCGAGGCCGGTCTGCGCCTTCATGCGCTCGTGCGTCCCGAGTGGCGCTTCGGCGACGTTGTAGGCCCGCTCGGACGCGAGTGGAAAACGCTCGAACGGCCCGAACACGTGCATGTGGCTATCGGTCGCCTGCGGCGGCAGCGGCTCGCGCGGCGCGCGGTGCTGGCGGTCGAGCGTTTGCATTGGCCTATGATAAGCGCCGATGAAAACATTGCTCGCTTTGATGCTGGCATTCGCCGAATCGGTCGCGGCGCAGGAATACCCAAACAAGCCGGTGCGCGTGATCGTGCCCTATGTCGCCGGCGGCAACGCCGACATCTGGGCGCGCACGCTGGCGCAGAAGCTGACCGAGGCGCTGAAGCAGGCGTACGTGGTGGAAAACAAGCCCGGCGCGAACGGCGGCATCGGCACCGACTTCGTGGCGAAGAGCCCGCCCGACGGCTATATGCTGCTCGCAGTGGCGAGCGGGCCGATCGTGGTGAACCCGGTGCTCTACCCGAAGGTGCCGTACGACCCGGTGCGCGACCTCGCGCCGGTGGCGCAGTGCGCCGTGTACCAGTACGTGCTCGTGACGCGCAGCGACGCCCCTTACAGCACGATCGGCGAGCTCGTCGCCGCGGCGAAGGCCAGGCCGGGCGGGCTGGCGTACGGCTCGACCGGCGTCGGCGGCGGCAATCATCTCGCCGCGGAGCTCTTCGGCCTCGCCAGCGGAACGCGCTTCAACCACATCCCCTACAAGGGCAGCGCGCCGGCGCTCGCCGATCTTCTCGGCGGGCAGCTCGCCTTCATGTTCGACACCGTGATCACGTCGGTGCCGCAGGTGCGCGCCGGGAAGCTGCGCGCCTTTGCCGTTTCGAGCGCGAAGCGCGCCTCGTCGCTGCCCGACGTGCCGACGATGCAGGAGGCGGGCTTCGCCGGCTTCGACATGTCGCAGTGGCAGGGCGTGCTGGCGCCGGCGGGGACCGCGCCTGCTGTAATAAAGAAGCTCAACATGGAAATCGCCAAGGCGATGCACGCGCCCGATGTGCACGAGCGCATCGCCGTGCAGGGCGGCAACGACATCGTCACCGGCACGCCCGAGGACTTCGCGGCGCTGATCCGCGCCGACCTCGAGCGCTACGGCAAGCTGATCCGCGAGGCGAAGATCGCGGCTGAGTAGGCTTACCCTCGGCCTACCGTTAGGAGGCCTTACCCCCGGCCTACAAACGGCATCTTCGTCGCCATGATGGTCATGAACTGCACGTTCACCTCGAGCGGCAGGTTGGCCATGTGCAGCACGGCGTCGCCGACGTGCTTGACGTCCATCAGCGGCTCGGGCTTGATCGAGCCGTCGGCCTGCGGCACGCCTTTCGCCATGCGCGCGGCGAGCTCGGTGAGCGCGTTGCCGATGTCGATCTGGCTTCCGACGACGTCGTTCTTGCGCCCGTCGAGCGAGATGCACTTGGTGAGGCCGGTCACCGCGTGCTTGGTCGAGGTGTAGGCGACGGACATCGGCCGCGGCGCGTGCGCCGAGATCGAGCCGTTGTTGATGATGCGCCCGCCCTTCGGGTCCTGCGCCTTCATGATGCGGATCGCTGCCTGCGTGCAGTAGAACATCGCGTTCAGGTTGATGTCGACCACCGCCTTCCAGGTCTCGATCGGCAGCTCCTCCATCGGCACCGCGGGCGCGCCCATGCCGGCGTTGTTGAAGAGCACATCGAGCCGCCCCCAGGTGTCCTTCAGTCTCGCGAACACCGCGTGCACGTTCTCGGGCTTGGTGAGGTCGGCGGGCAGAACGAGCGCGCGCTCGCCCGCGCCCGATTCGGCGGCGGTCTTCTCGAGCAGCTCCTGGCGCCGGCCGACGAGGCCCACGCGGTAGCCGTCCTTCAGGAGCGCGAGCGCTGCCGATTTGCCGATGCCGGTGCCGGCGCCGGTGACGAGTGCGACCCTGTTAGCCATTGGAGCAGTCCTTTCCGGTCATTGGGGGTTATGCCGGAGCAGGAACTCCAGCATGATCTCGTTGAAGCGCTCGGGGCGCTCCAGGTTCGCCAGATGCCCCGTGCGCTTCATCAGCACGAGCTCGGACCCCGGAATGCGCTTGGCCATGACGCGCGCGATGTCGGGCGAGTACACGTTGTCCTCCTCGCCGGCGATGATGCGCGTCGGCACGCGGATGTTCTCGATCGGTGCGTCGCGGTCCTGCGCCACCGAGGCCTCGAGCGTCTTGCGGTACGAGTGATCGCGGATCTTGTCGATGCCGTCCATCAACTCCTCGTACGCGCCCTTGCGCGGCTTGCTGCCGAGGAGGTTGCGCATCGACTGCGGCGTGCGCGTGGTGCGCTCGGTGACGAAGCGGCGCACCTCGTCGGCCGACATGGAGTTGAACCCGGGGTTCGCGTTGACCACCGTGAGCGAGTAGAGCCGGTCGGGATAGTAGATCGCCACGTTGCGCGCGATGCGCCCGCCCATCGACAGGCCGACCAGGTGCATCTTCTGCGCGTCGAAATGCGCCGCCACCCGCAGCACGTCGCCGACGAAATGGTCGCGGAAGTTGAGCGGCGTGTCGTAGTCGTCCGAGTCGCCATAGCCGCGCGCGTCCCACGCAGCGGCGGCGAAGTCGTGCCTCGCAAAGAAGTCGATCTGGTGGCGCCAGTTGCCGCGGTTGCCGCGGATGCCGTGCAGGAAGAGCACCATCGGCCCCTTCCCCGCATGGGAGACCGCGATGCGCGGCGCCGGGCCGACGAGGACGGTTTCCACTATTCCGCCTTCGCCCCCGAGATCTGCACCGCGCGGGCGCGGCTCTCGCTGTCGCGCTTGAGGTAGGCGGCGAATTCCTGCGGCGAGCTGCCGACCACCTCGTAGCCCTTGTCGACAAGCTGCTTCTGGCGGAACTCCGGATCGTCGAGCACCCGCCTAGTATCCGCGTACAGGCGCGAAACCGCTTCCTTGGGCGATCCGGCGGGAATGAACAGGCCGAACCATGCGTGCGTCTCCACCTCGGGGTAGCCGAGCTCGGCGAAGGTCGGCACCTCGGGAAATAGCGGCGAGCGCTTCGCGCCGCCGATGGCGATCGGCTTGATGCGACCGGCCTTGAGCGGTCCCATCGAGGTCGCGATGCCGGCGAAGGTGAGTTGCACTTCTCCCGCCATGACGGCCGGCACGGCGAGCGAGATGCCCTTGTACGGCACGTGCACGAGATCGATGCCGGCCTTGTACTTCAGCATCTCGCCGGAGAGGTGGGGCTGGCTGCCGCTGCCATAGGAAGCGTAGTTGATGCCGCCGGGCTTTTCCTTCGCCAGGCGAATCAGTTCCGCCAGCGTGTTCGCCGGCAGCGACGGATGCGCCACCAGGAGCTGCTGCAGCAGAACCAGCATCGTCACCGGGATGAAGTCGCGCTGCGCGTCGTAGGGCAGCTTGGCGTACAGGTGCGGATTGATGGAAAAGGTGGCGTCGGTGGTCATCAAAACCGTGAGCCCATCCGGCGCGGCCCTGGCCACCGCGTCGGCAGCCACGATCGTGTTCGCGCCGGGGCGGTTGTCCACCACCACGGGCTGGCTCCAGGCGGCGGTGAGCCGTTCCGCCAGCTGCCGGCCGAGCACATCGATGCCGCCGCCGGGCGGGTAGGCCACCACGATGCGAACCGGCTTGGTTTGCGCCGACGCGGCGGCTGCGAAAGCGAGCAGCGCGGCGGCGAGAATCCGTTTCATCGTCTGCTATGGTAGCGCCCCATGCAATCGAACATGAAGCTAGTCTCGCAGCACACGCTGAATGGCTACGGCGGCATGGGCGAGGGGATGTCGCTGCAGCTCGCGCGCGGCGGCCGGCGCGTGCTGTGGCTCGCGCACGAGAGCGCGCCGAAGAACTTCACCGCGGTCGACGTCACCGATCCGCGCCAGCCGAAGGTGATCGTGCAGACCGATCTGCCCCACGGCCGCATGCGCTCCAATTCGCTCGAGACCTCGGGCGACCTGATGGCGGTGGCTTACCAGGTGAGCGAATGGGGCCTGCAGCCCGCGGGCTTCGAGATGTTCGACATTTCGGACCCGGAGCGCCCGCGCTCCATCGCGCGGTTCGACGCCTCGGGACCGCATTCGCGCGGCTGCCACCAGCTCTGGTTCGTCGACGGTAAGACCGTGCACATGGCCTGCTCCGACCCGGAGCTCAAGCCGCGCGACCTGAAGGACGACCAGATCTACCGCATCGTCGACGTGAGCAATCCCGCGCGTCCGGTGGCCGTAGGCCGCTGGCACCTGCCCGGAACCATGGCAGGCGACGCCGAGGCGCCGCCGCAGCGCCTGCCGGCGAAGTTCGATGCGGGTTTTCGCGCGCACAACACGAACGTCTATCCCGAGCGCCCCGACCGCTGCTACCTCGGCTACCTCGACGGCGGCATGATGGTGCTCGACATCGCCGACCGCAGCCGGCCGCAGCTCGTCTCGCGCTGGAGCAATTCGCCGCCCTACAACGGCTTCACGCATACCGTGCTGCCGCTCTTCAAGCGCCAGCTCCTCGTCGTCACCGACGAGTCGATCCAGAACGACGGCGCCGACTGGCCGAAGCTCGTCTGGCTGCTCGACGCGCGCGACGAGAAGAACCTCGTGAGCATCAGCACGCTGCCCGTGAGCGGCGTGACCCCGCTCCTGCACAAGGGCGGGCGCTGCGGCGCGCACAACGTGCACGAGAATCCGCCCGCGATCGGCGCGTGGCGCTCGGAGGACGTGGTGCTCGGCACCTTCTTCAATGCCGGCGTGAGGGCCTACGACGTGCGCGATCCGTTCCAGCCGCGCGAGATCGCGCATTTCATCCCGCCCGCGCCGCAGGGCTCGCCGGTGCCGACGGCGCAGATCAACGACGTGTTCGTAGACGACCGCGGCATCGTCTTCGCCGTCGACCGGCATGCCGGCGGCCTTTACGCGCTCGAGATGAGCCTCTGAAGCCGCTCCTTCCCCAGCACAGCCGCTACGACTTCATCCCGCTGCCGGAGCGGCGCGACTATAGCTGGCCCAGCGGTCCGAATGGAGAAACACGGCGCCTTGCCTTCGTCCTGACGACGAACGTCGAGTGGTTCGCGTTCGGCGCCGGCCTCGGTCACGATCCGGCGAAGAGCGGCGAGCCGCAGACGCATCGCAACTATGCCTGGCGCGATTACGGCAACCGCGTCGGCATCTGGCGCCTGCTCGAGCTGTTCGACGAGCTGAAGCTGCCGGCGGCGCACAACACGAACAGCCTGGTCTACGAGTACGCCCCGCAGGTGATGGCGGCGATCCGCAAGCGGGGCGACGAGGTCGTGGCGCATGGGCGGACCAACGCGGAAAACCTGCGCGGCCTGTGGCAGCCCGACGAGGAGCGGATCCTGCGCGAGGTGACGGAGACCATCGCGCGCCACGAGGGCTCGCCGCCGGCGGGCTGGATGGGCGCGGGCGCCTATGAGACCGCGCATACCCCGGACCTCCTGAAGGAACTGGGGTACAAGTACCTCATGGACTGGCCTATGGACGACCAGCCGGTGTGGCTGCGCACGCGAGCCGGGCCGATTCTTTCAATTCCTTACCCGATCGAGCTCAACGACTCGCAGGTCATCGTGCACCGCAAGGAGGCCGCCTCCGACTTCTGCGACATGCTCGTCGACCAGTTCGACGAGATGATCGAGCAGTGCAAAAGCCATCCGCTTGTGATGAATGTCTCAGTTCACGGCTATATTTTCGGGCAGCCCTTCCGCCTGCGGCGCCTGCGCGCCGCCTTGCGCCACTGCAAGGGTAAGGCGGCCGATCTGGTATGGCTTGCACGGCCTCGGGATATCGCAAGTTTCTGTGAGCGGCAGGCGCCCGGCATCATCCCCGGGAGCTGAAAGCATTGGTATCCTCCCGGCATGGGAGGAAAGCCGGGGGCACAGGGGGAGGTGCTGGGGAGCGTGCGCGTCCTGCTGGTCGAGGACGACCAGGCCTCGGGCATGATCGTCGAGCAGCATCTCGCGGCGATCCGCTCGGTCCAGTGCCGCACCCAGCTCGTCACCACGCTCACCGCGGCGCTCGAGCGGCTGTCGCGCGAGCGCTACGACCTCATCATCGCCGACCTGCATCTGCCCGATTCCGCGGCGAGCGAGACCGTCGCCACGCTGGTGCGCGCGTGCGACTACCCGGTGATCGCGCTCACGGTCGACGAGAGTCCGGATCTGCGCGCGCGCGCAGCGGCGACCGGCGCCTACGACTTTCTCCTCAAGGGCCACCTCGGCAAAGGCGCGCTCGAGCGCCCGGTCCGGCTCGCCGCGCTGCACGCGCGCACGCTCGAGTCGCTGCGCAGGAGCGAGGAGCGCTTCCGCAAGCTGACCGAGCTCTCGGCCGACTGGTACTGGGAGCAGGACGCGGAATTCCGGCTCACCTTCATGTCCAAGTGGCTCGGCGAGAAGACCGGGCTCGACGCGTCCGCCTATCTCGGCCGGCGCCGCTGGGACCAGCCGGCGCTGAACCTCACCGAAGCCGGCTGGGCGCAGCACCGCGCGCAGATCGAGCGCCACGAGGCGTTCCGCGATTTCGAGATGCAGCGGCCGGCGCCGGGCGGCGGCAGCCGCTGGCTGTCGATCAGCGGCGAGCCGGTGTTCGACGCCGAAGGCCGCTTCCGCGGCTATCGCGGCATCGGCCGCGACATCACCGAGCACAAGCGCGGCGAGGAGCGGCTGCGCCTCGAGCACGCAGTGACGCGCGTCCTCGCCGAGGCCGACAGCGTGTCCTCGGCGCTGCGCGGCGTGCTGCGCACCATCTGCGAGACGGAAGGCTGGGATTGCGGGCGCTACTTCGGCCTCGACGCAGCCGCCGGCGTGATGCGCATGCAGGAGGCCTGGTCGAGGGGAACGCCCGAGGTCGAGCGCTTCGTGCGCGATTCCAAGCAGCTCGCCATCACCCCCGGCGCGGGGCTCGTCGGCACGGCGTGGAAGAACGCCCAGCCGCTCTGGGTGCCCGACTCGCAGAATGATCCGCGCTCGCTGCTTGCGCCGAAGGGCTGGTCGCGCGGCTCGTTTCTCTCGCCCGTCATCGCCGGCGGGCGCATCGTCGGCGTTCTCTCGCTGACCTCGGCCGGCGCACGCGAGCCCGACCCGCGCCTGGTGCAGGCGCTCGGCGTGATCGCCCGCCAGATCGGCCAGTTCGTGCAGCGGAAGCAGGCCGAGACGGTGGTGCGCGAGAGCGAGGAGCGCTTCCGCAGCCTGGTCGAGCTCTCGTCCGACTTCTACTGGGAGACCGACGTCCAGCACCGCATCACGCGCACCACGCGTGAGCAGAAACAGCGCCCGGCCACCGCTCCGGTGCTGGGCCAGACCCGCTGGGAGGTACCGTCGATCCATCCCGATGCGGCCGGCTGGGCGGCGCACCGGGCGGCGCTGGATGCGCGCAAGCCGTTCCGCGACTTCGAGATCGGGCGCATCGACGCGGATGGCGAGGCACGGTTCCTCTCCATCAGCGGCGAGCCGATGTTCGCCGCGAGCGGCGAATTCCTCGGCTACCGCGGCGTCGGCCGCGATGTGACGCACCGCCGGCGCGAGGAGCGTCTCCTTGCGCTCGAGCACGCGGTGGCGCGCTATCTCGCCGATGCGAAGAGCATCCCGGACGCGCTGCGCTCGGTGATGCAGGCGATCTGCGAGACGGAGAACTGGGACTGCGGCCGCTATTTCAGGCTGGACGAGGCGGCGAGTGTCATGCGCTGCGAGGACGTGTGGTCGAACGGCGCCGAGCCGCTGGCCCGCTTCGCCGAGAGCTCGCGCGGCGTGGCCATCGGGCCGGGCAACGGGCTCATCGGCCACGTCTGGGCGAGCGGCGAGCCGGTGTGGAGCTCGGACGTGAGCCGCGACTCGCGCTCGACGGCGAGCGCGCGGGTGCGCGAGGCCGGCGTGCACGGCGCCTGCGTCTTCCCGGTCACCTTCGAAGGCCGCACGGTGGGCGTGCTGTCGATCTCCAGCAGCATCGTGCGCCAGCCCGATGAGCGCCTGATCCGCACCATGCGCGTGGTCGGCGCGCAGATCGGCCAGTTCCTCTCCCGCAAGCAGGCCGAAGCGGCGCTCGCTGCCAGCGAGGCGCGCTTCCGCCAGACCTTCGAGCTCGCCGCCACCGGCATCGCGCACGTCGACCTCGCCGGCCGCTTCACCGACCTGAACCGCAAGCTCTGCGACATGCTCGGCTACTTCGAGCCCGAGCTCATCGGCCGCTCGGTGAAGGAGATCTCGCATCCCGACGATCGCGACAAGACCGACGCGGAACGCGCGCGCATGCGGGCGGGCGAGGTCCCCTCGGTGCAGCTGGAGAAGCGCTACCTGCGCAAGGACGGCTCGGTGCTCTGGGTCAACCTGACCGTGGCGCTCGCGCGCAACGCGCGCGGCGAGCCCGAGCACGAGATCGCCATCATGGAGGACATCACCGAGCGCAAGGAAAAGGAGACGGCGCTGCATCGCTTCCGCACCGCGCTCGACGCTTCCGCCGACATGGTGTTCCTCTTCGACCTGAACGCGGGGCGGCTGCTCGACTTCAACGAGACCGCCTGCGTGCAGCTCGGCTATACGCGTCCCGAGCTGCTCAAGCTGCGTGCGGGGGATATCCGGCCCGATGCCACCACCGGGACGCTGCGCGCCGAGACCACCGAGCTGCTCGGCCTGGTGGGGCGCACGAACACGGTGATCACCGAGTACCGGCGCAAGGACGGCAGCGTCTTCCCGGTGGAAAGCCGCCGCAGCCTGCTCGACACGCCGCAGGGCCGCGTGCTGGTGGTGAATTCACGCGACCTCTCCGAGCGCATGAGCGCCGAGAAGCGTCGCGCGGCGCAGGCGCGCTACCAGAAGAAGATCTCGCGCCTCGGCCAGGCCGCGCTCTCCAAGCGCAATCCGGCCGAGCTCATCGCCAAGGCGGTGCAGAGCGTGCTCGACGGCCTCGGCGCCGGCGCCGTGGCGTATTTCGAGCGGGGCAGCGGCGAGCGCGAGGTGGTGCTGCGCCGCGTCGCCGGGCTCCCGTCCACGCCGACCGACTCGGCCGTGGTGCAGATCGAGCCGGACAGTCCGCTGGCGCCGCTCTTCGAAGCTTCCGAACCGGTCGTGCTCAACGGCCCATGGAAAGAAGGGCTGCCGCTGCCGTTCGAATGGCTGCGCCGTTACGGCTCGCTCGCCGCGGTGCCGGTGCCTGCCGACGGCGGACCGCGCGGCATCGTGTGCGCAGTATCCGAGACGCCAGGCAGCTTCGGGCCCGAGGAGACGCGCTTCCTCACCGCCGGCGCGAGCATGGTCTCCGCGGCGCTCCATCGCCTCGACAGCGAGGCGCGGCTCGCCTACCTGGCGCAGTTCGATCCGCTCACCGGGCTGCCCAACCGTACGCTCTTGTCCGACCGCTTCTCGCTGATGATCGTGCAGGCGCGCCGCCGCGGCGTCTCGCTCGGCGTGCTCTTCATCGACCTCGACGACTTCAAGCTGGTGAACGACACCCAAGGGCATGCCGCGGGCGACGAGCTCCTGCAGGAGGCGGCCAAGCGCCTGCAGTCGGCCCTGCGTGACGGCGACACCGTGGCGCGCATCAGCGGCGACGAGTTCGCCGTCATCCTGGGCGACCTCGCCCGGCCCGACGATGCGGCGCTCGTCGCGCAGAAGATCATCGACCGCCTGGCCGCGCCGGTGACCATCCAGGGACAGGAGCTGGTGGTGACGGCGAGCATCGGCATCGCCACCTTCCCGGCCGACGGCGACAACGCCGAGACGCTGCTCGGCGCGGCCGACGCCGCCATGTACCGCGCCAAGCAGTCCGGCCGCAACGCCTTCCAGTTCTTCACCTCCGAGATCAACCAGCGCACGCGCGCGCGCGCCCAGATGGGGTTGGAATTGCGCCGCGCGCTCGAGCGGCGCGAGTTCAGCCTGCACTACCAGGCGAAGATCGACCTCGCCAGCGGCCAGCCCTGCGGCGCGGAGGCGCTGCTGCGCTGGAACCACCCGGAGCGCGGCCGCGTGGCGCCGGTGGAATTCATTCCGGTGCTCGAGGAGACCGGGCTGATCGTGCCCGTGGGCGAGTGGGTGCTGAAGCGCGCCTGCGAGGACCTGAAGGCCTGGCAGCGCCTGGGCGCGCCGGCGATGCCGGTGGCGGTCAATCTGTCGGCGCGCCAGTTCCGTCAGCACGATCTCGAGGAGCGCATCCGCTCGATCGTCCAGGACGCCGGCATCGATCCCTCGCTGATCGAACTCGAGATCACCGAGAGCCAGCTGATGCACGATCCCGATCACGCCATCCGTGTGCTGCACGCGCTCGGCGCCGCGGGCGTGCGGATCGCGATCGACGACTTCGGCACCGGCTACTCGAGCCTCGCGTACCTCACGCGCTTCCCGCTCGCCTCGCTCAAGATCGACCGTTCCTTCGTCGCCGACGTGATGGACGACGAGGCCGATGCCACCATCGTGCGCACCATCGTCGACATGGCGCACACGCTCGGCTTCACCGTGGTCGCCGAGGGCGTCGAGCTCGATTCCCAGGCGGCGTTCCTGCGCACGCTGGGCTGCGAGCAGGCGCAGGGCTTCCTCTTCGCGCGGCCGATGCCGGCCGAGGAATTCAGCGCCCTGATCGCCGCGCGCGTGGGCGCCGCCGCCGGCACCCGCCGCCGCCTGGGCCTGCGCCCGCGCTCCCGCAAATCGGGGTCGGGTACGTAATTATTTTTCGCCGTCCAGCGCCGCTCTAAGCGCCGCGATCTCGCTCTTCGCGGCCGGCTCGGACGGAAACCTGCGCTGCGCCTGCCCGTACCAGTAGCGCGCGTTCGGCAGGTCGCCTTCCATGATGTGCACGATGCCGTGCGCCCAGCA
>DASQAW010000530.1:0-1915 GCA_035635495.1 Burkholderiales bacterium | reverse complement strand
CGATGCCGCCGGCCGCGGCGAGCACGCCGAGCGCGACCAGCCAGCGCTTGCGCCCGATTCGGTCGCCCCAGAACATCACGCCCGCCGCACCCACCGCCGTGCCGGCGATTCCGGCGCCGAGCACCGCGCCCCAGGCCGCCGGGTCGAGCCCCAGCTGCGCGAGATAGATGCCGGCGAGGACGCCGATCAGGCCGTTGGCGACGGCGCGCAGAAAGCTCGCCGCGAAGATGATTCTGCGGTCGCTGAGCATGCTAGCGCTCGAAGAGCTTCACCGAACCGCGACCGCGGACTTTGGCGAGCTCGAGCGCCGTGAGGCCCGCGTTGTTGCGCAGGTCCGTGCGCACGTTCTTCGAAATCAGATAGTGAATGAGCACGATATCGTCGTGGGAGACCGCGGCATGCAGCGCCGTGTTGGCCAGGCGCACGTCCTGGACGTCGAGATCCGCGCCCGCGTCGGCGAGCGCCTTCACCGCGAGAAAGGTGCCGGTCATGGCCGCCCAGTGGAGCGGCGTCTCGCCGTCGTTGTTCGCAGAATCCTTGTCGGCGCCCGCCTCGATCAGCGCCGTCATGAGCGCCACGCTCTCGATCATGGCGGCCGCGTGCAGCACGCTCTCGCCGTTGGGGGTCTGCGCCTTCGCGTCGGCGCCCCTGGCGATGAGCAGTCTCGCCATCTCGAGCTGGCCCTTCTCGGCGGCCACGTAGAGGGGGGTTTCTCCCAGCCTGTTCTTCGTGGAGAGGTCGAGCCCGGTATCGACCAGGCGGGAGAACTCGGCGAAATCCCCGTTCTCGATCGAGCGGAACAGCGCCTCCGCTGGAGTCTGCGCATAGGCGCAGCATGCGGCCAGCCAGAGCGCGGCGACGAAAGTGCGCGTAGTATTTTTCACTCGAAATCGGGCGGGGCGGGCCGGACGGCCTCAGAGACTAGCAGAACCGCCGTCGCCACGGGTAACATCTTTCCGCGCCTTTCGGCCTGCGGCTTCTAATTGAAGCAAAAAACTGTCAAGATCGCGCCTCGCATACCGGCATCCCAGAGATCATGAACACGCAATTCAAGAAGACAATGGAGGATATCGGTGCGAAGACCGAGGTCTGCTTCCGCGTCGTCTTCGCCGACGGCTCTTCCTGGCAGAACCACGAGCGCGCGGCGGACGCAACCATCATCATACGCAACGGCCGTGCCGCGTGGCGCGTGCTGCTATTCGGCCATGTCGGGTTTCTCGAAGCGTACTTCGCCGGCGATATCGATATCGAGGGCAGCCTCGCGCACGCCTTCCGCGCGGGCATGGACGCCGGCTTCGACGGCGAGCCGACTCTCCTCGTCAAGGTGCGCAACTGGTGGCACGAGTTCCGATACAGCAACGCATCGATCGCGCAGGCGAAGGCGAACGCCCGCTTTCACTACGGGCCGGGACAGGACTTCTACCGGGAATGGCTCGACGAAGTTGGCATGGCCTACACCTGCTCCTGGTTCGCCGACGGGTCCAAGACGCTCGAGGAAGCGCAGGTCGCCAAGATGGACCACGTGTGCCGCAAGGTCCTGCTCAAGCGAGGCGACACCTTCGCCGACATCGGCAGCGGCTGGGGCAACCTGCTCTTCTACGCCTGGGAGAGGTACGGCGCGCTCGGCACCGGCATCAACACCACCACTGAACAGGTCCAGGAAACGCGCGCCGAGATCAAGCGCCGCGGCCTGGAAGGCAAGGTGGAAGTCCTCGAGCGCGACTTCCGCGAGGTGCCGCGCCAGTTCGACAAGCTGCTCTCGATCGGGACGCTCGAGCACGCGGGGCGCGACCAGCTTCCGGAGGTGATCCGCGCCCACGCCGAATATCTCAAGCCTGGCGGGCTCGGGGTGATCCACTTCATCGGTCATGTCGGCGTGCGCGACACCGAGTTCTGGATACGCAAGTACATCTTT
>DASQAW010000529.1:0-2718 GCA_035635495.1 Burkholderiales bacterium | reverse complement strand
AGCTTCGCGCGCAGCTCGGCCGGCACCGTGCCGAGGTCCTCGCCCACCACCAGGCACTTGCGCGCGCGGCTCTCCGCTGCGAGCACCGCGAGCAGCTCCTCGAGCGGGTAGTGCACGTAGCCGCCCTTCTCCGGCTTCGCGTCGCGCGGAATCCAGTAGAGGCGGTGGAGCGCCATGACGTGATCGATGCGCAGCGCGCCGCCTTCCGGCATGTTGGCGCGCAGCAGCTCGATGAATGCACGGTAACCGGTGGCGCGCAGCGCGCGCGGCGAATATGGCGGCAGGCCCCAGTCCTGTCCTTTCGGGTTGAACTCGTCGGGCGGCGCGCCGCAGGTCACGTCGAGCGCATAGGACTCGCGGTCGGCCCACACCTCGGCGCCGCCGCGGTCGGCGCCGAGCGCGAGATCGACGTAGAGGCCGATCGGCATGCCGAGCGCGTGCGCGCGGCGCTGCACCGCGTCGAGCTGCACCCGCGTGGTCCTCTGCATCCACTCGTGGAAGGCGATGCGCCGGGCATATTTCTTCACGAACTTCCTGACCGCGCGCGACCGCGGGTCCCGGTACTCGCGCGGCCAGCTTTCCCAGCCGGCGCCGTACTTCTCGCGCAGCGCCTCGAAGACGGCGAAGGTGCTCGGCTTGCCGGCCTTGGGCTTCGCCGCCTTGAAGATGAGCTCGAGCACATTGAGCTTGAGCACCCTCACGCCGGCGTAGTCGACGAGCGGCGCCTTGCGCAGCTGCTCCAGCTTCCGCTGGAAGGCCCTGGTCCTCACCAGCCGCTGCGCCGCAGCGCTTTGCGCGTATTCCGGGATCGCTTCGACGTCGAGATAGAGGAAGTTGAGCGCCAGACGGCTCGACGGGCTGTAAGGGCTGCCCTGCGTCGCGTGCAGTGGATTGACGCCGACCACCGCCGCGCCGCGCGCGGCGGCGAGCTCGACCAGCGCGCGCAGGTCGCCGAAGTCGCCGATGCCCCAGTTGCGCTTCGAGCGCACGCCGTAGAGCTGCACCATGAGGCCCCACACGCGCCCGCCCTGCGCGAGGAGGCCGGGCTCGCAGCAGCGGCCCGGCTCGAGCTTGATCTTTGCCGGCCGGCGCTCGGGTCCGAGCGCCTTTGCGAGCTTCTCGCGCGTCGCGGGGTCGATGTGCTTCTCGTTGCCCCAGACGTCGAGATAGCTCTCCGCAACTTCTGCATTCGGGGTCAGGACCGGAATTATTCTCGACGATGAGCGACGCAGCTCCATGGATCAATCACATCATGGAGGTCGTGATGGGCGACACGACCAGGCGGAAACGGGACTTCGCGCGGCGTCTCTGGAGCATAAGAATAATTACGACCCTGACCCCGAATTATCTGATCCACCAGTTGACGCTCCAGGGTGCGCCGGGGGCGCCGTTGCTCCACAGCGGCTTCTCGGCCGGCGCCTTCACCGCCACATTCTGCTCGCCGCAGTTGGCGATGAGGAGGAGCCTGCCCCACGTCACCTCGAAGGCGCGCTCGCCGAGCATGCGGTACTTGCCCGGGCCGCAGCCGAGCGGCACGACGTGCTGCTGGCGCAGGCTGAGCAGGTTCTTGTAATGCGCGAGCCAGACGTGGTCGGCCTTGGACCAGTCGAGCACCGAGGCCTCGAACGTGCTCTCGGCCAGCGGATCGGGCACCTCGCCTTTGAAGCTCTTGAAGCGGGTGAACTCCTCGCGCCGCCCCTTGCGCACCGCCTCGCCGAGCTCGCCGTCGAAGTCGCAGAAGAACAGGAACGGCTGCCGGCAGCCCCACTCCTCGCCCATGAAGAGGAGCGGCGGGGACGGTGCCAGCAGCTGGATCGCGGTCAACACCTTCAGCTTCTTTTCGTCGGTGAGCGAGACTAGGCGTTCGCCGAGTGCGCGGTTGCCTATCTGGTCGTGGTTCTGCAGGAAATCGACGAAGCACGACGCCGGCAGGTGGCTCGACTTCTCGCCGCGCGGCTCCTTGGAGAATGGGGACACTTCGCCCTGGTACGCAAACCCTTCGGCCAGGCAGCGCGCCAGGTGCTTTACCGGAGCGTCGGCGTAGGCGATGTAATAGCCGTCGGACTCGCCCGTCGCGAGCACGTGGTAGGCGTGATGCGAGTCGTCGTTCCACTGCGCGTTGTACTTGCCCGGGCCGACGAAGCGCGCCTGGTTGGCGTCGTTCTCGAGCACGAGGTGCTTGTGCGCCGGCACGTTGTCGCGGATCTCGTCGAGGATGTGGCGCGGCGAGTGGTCGACGATGGCGTGCACCGCGTCGAAGCGCAGGCCGTCGAAGTGGTACTCCTCGAGCCAGTAGAGGACATTGTGGATGAAGTACTGGCGCACCACCTCGTTGCCGAAGTTGATCGCGGCGCCCCACGGGGTCTGGTGCCTGGAATCGAAGAACTGCGGCGCGTAAAGGCCGAGGTAGTTGCCCTTCGGCCCGAAGTGGTTGTAGACGACGTCGAGCAACACCATCAGCCCCGCCTGGTGCGCGGCCTCGATCAGCGCTTCGAGCTCCTCAGGCCGTCCATAGGCGCTGTCCGGCGCGAAGGGCAGCACGCCGTCGTAGCCCCAGTTGCGCCGGCCGGCGAAATCGGAGAGCGGCATCAGCTCTATTGCCGTAATCCCATGCTCGCGAAGATGGCCAAGTTTGGTAGCAGCGGCGGCGTACGTGCCCTCGGGCGTGAAGCTGCCGACGTGCAGCTCGTAGATCACCGCTTCCTGCCACGGCCGCCC
>DASQAW010000528.1:0-6057 GCA_035635495.1 Burkholderiales bacterium | reverse complement strand
CTTCTTCACTGCGCGCAGCGCTTCGAGATCGTCGCGCGCTTCGGGCCGCCCGAGGCGCAGCTTCACCGCACGGAAGCCTTCGCCGACCAGTTCGGTCGCCTCCTTCGCGAGCGGCGCGAGCGGCATGATGCCGAGACCCTTGGAGTTGTAGGCGGGGATCGGACGCGGCACCGCGCCGAGCAACCGCACCAGCGGCAACCCGAGCGACTGCCCCAGCGCATCCCAGGCCGCCATGTCGATGCCGGCCATGGCGAAGATCACCATGTTATGCACGCCGAGCAGCGAGTAGCGCGCGCGGAGCTTGCGCTCCAGCTCGAGGGGCGCCACCTCGTCGCCCTTCACCATGTCGGTCATCGCTTCGACGAGCTTCATGATCGGCGGCAGGTTGTGCTTGCCCATGCCGAAGAGATACGAGCGGCCGGTCACGCCGGCGTCGGTCTCGAGATCGATGAGCAGCAGCGCGGCGGCGGTCAGCGCGGTGGTGCTGGTGGTCAGCGGGCGCTTCATCGGCACCGCGACCGGGCGCACTTTGATATTTCTGATTCTCATTTCCCGGTAAACCGCGGCTTGCGCTTCTCCATGAACGCGCGCCGGCCCTCGATGTAGTCGTCGCTCCTGGCGCAGCGCTCGATCGCCGTGCGCATGCGCCCGGCGTCGGGGCTGCCGGCGGACTTCACATACTCCTCCAGGATGGTCTTGGTGTTGGCGATCGACAGCGGCGCGTTCTCGCATAGCGTGTTGACCACATCGTCGACGTACGGCTCCAGCTCCGCATCGGGCAGCACGCGGTGGACGAGGCCCATGGCGAGGGCCTCGTCGGCGTTGTAGCGCCGGCCGAGGAACATGATCTCGCGCGCGCGGGCATGCCCCACGGTCTCCAGCAGCCGCTTGTGGCCCTCGATGTTGTAGCCCAACCCCAGCTTCGCGGCAGGGATGCCGAACTGCGCCGACGCGCCGCAGTAGCGCAGGTCGCACGCGAGCGCGATCTCGACGCCGCCGCCGAGGCAGAAGCCGTAGATCATCGCCACGCTCGGCTTGGGCGAGCCCTGGATGGAGTGAAGCACCCGGTCGAGAAGATCGTCGTACTCGGCTACCGCTCCCCCATCGGCGCGCCGGCTCTCGAATTCCGAGATGTCGGCCCCGGCGGCAAAGGCCTCGGTGCCGGCGCCGCGGAAGGCGACGCAGCGCACTTCCGGGTCGCGGTCGAACTTCTCCATGGCTGCCGGGATGCCGCGCCACATGGCGTCGTTGATGGCGTTGCGCTTCGCCGGCTGATTGAAGATCAGCCAGCCGACCGCGCCGCGCTTCTCGACGGCGAGGCTCAAGGCCTACCCGCCGGGCCGTGGATCGAGGGTACGGTTGCGCGCCGATCGCGCAGGGTCCAGCGGCCGGCGTCCACCTTGCGCAGGAAATCGTCGAGCAGCTGGTTGAAGAGCGCCGGCTCCTCGAGGTTGATCGCATGCCCGCTCTTCGGCAGCACCGCGAGGCCTGCGGCCGGGATGCAGCGCTTCATGAGCAGGTTCGCTTCGAGGCAGGGCTCTTCCTCGTCGCCGATCATGATCAGCGTCGGCACGGTCATCTTCTTCATCGGCTCGACGAGGTCGTAGATCGACGGCCGCCGGCATTGCACGCCGAGCAGCGTGTTGGCCGCGCCGAGGCCGGAATGCTCGTTGAACTGCGCGAGGTACTCGGCGAAGCCGCGCGGGTCCTTGTCCTGGAGCTGCACGCGTTGCGGTCCGATGCCGTAGGTGGAAACGAACTTCGCCATGCCCTCGCGCCGGATCAGCTCGGCGTTGGTACGCGAGTCCTGCTGGAACTGCTTGTAGTGGGCCGGATGCGAGCCGTAGGCGCCGCCCGCCACGGTGATCGAAAGCGCGCGCTGCGGATAGGCGAGGCCGAAGTGCAGCGTGGCGAAGGCGCCCATCGACAGGCCCACCACGTGGGCGCGCTCGATGCGCAGGGCGTCGAGGACGCTGCGGATGTCGTCGCGGGCGCGTTCCTGCGAGTAGCGGTTCCAGTCCTCCGGCACATCGGAAGGCGGATAGCCGCGCGCGTTGTAGGCGATGCAGCGATAGGCGCGCGAGAAGTAGCGGACCTGCGGCTCCCAGCTGCGCGCGTCGCCGCCGAACTCGTGGACGAAAACCAGCGGCGTCCCGGTGCCGGTTTCCTCGTAGTGCAGCGCGACGCCGTCATCGGTGGTGAGCTTGGGCATGTGGCATTCTATGGCGATGAAAGCCGTCCTCTGCAAGCAGTACGGGCCGCCCGAATCGCTTGTGATCGAGGAGCTGCCCTCGCCCGTGCCGGGGCCGGGCGAGGTGGTCGTTTCGGTGAAAGCGGCGAGCGTCAACTTCCCCGACTTCCTCATCATCCAGAACAAGTACCAGTTCAAGCCGCCGCTGCCGTTTTCGCCCGGCAGCGAGCTCGCCGGCGTGGTGAAGGAAGTGGGTGCCGGCGTCACGAATGTGCGCCAAGGGGAGCGGGTCATCGCGTTCACCACGTATGGGGCCTTTGCCGAAGAGGTGAAGACCGAAGCGGTGCGGCTGCTGCCGCTGCCGGAGAAGATGGACTTCGTCACCGGTGCCGCGTTCCTGCTCACGTACGCAACCTCGGACCATGCGCTGCGCGACCGCGGCGCGCTGAAGGCCGGCGAAACGGTCCTCGTCCTCGGCGCCGCGGGCGGCGTCGGGCTCGCCGCGATCGAGATCGGCAAAGCACTCGGCGCCCGGGTCATCGCCTGCGCCTCGAGCGACGACAAGCTCGCGGTCTGCCGCGAGCATGGCGCCGATGCGGGCATCAACTACGCCACGGAAGACCTGCGCGAGCGGGTGAAGGCACTCACCGAAGGGCGCGGCGTCGACGTTGTCTACGACGCGGTCGGCGGGCCCTATACCGAGCCCGCGTTCCGCTCACTCGCCTGGCGCGGGCGGCTGCTGGTCGTCGGCTTCGCCGCGGGCGAGATACCGAAGCTGCCGCTCAATCTCGCGCTCCTCAAGGGCGCTTCGGTGGTCGGCGTGTTCTGGGGCGATTTTGCGCGGCGCGAGCCCAAGGCCTTCGCCGAGAGTGTTCGCCAGCTCACGCGCTGGCACGCCGAGGGGCGCCTGCGGCCGCACGTGTCGCAGACGCTGCCGCTCGAGCGCGCGGCCGAGGCGATCCAGCTGCTGGCGAGCCGCCGCGCTAAGGGAAAGATCGTACTGACGACGGCGGCCTAGCGTCGCCGGGGCCCAGCGGCCTTTGCATCAGCACGCTGTCGACCCAGCGGCCGAACTTGAAGCCGACCGAGCGCAGCGTGCCGACCCGCAGGAAGCCGAAAGAGGCGTGCAGGTTGATCGACGCCTCGTGCGCGCTGTCGCCGATCACGGCGACGAGCTGGCGGTAGCCGAGCGCCTCGCAGCGGCGGATGAGCTCGTCGAGCAGCGCCGAGCCGACGCCACGGCCCTCGGCGCCGTCGCGCACGTAGATCGAATCCTCGAGCGTATAGCGGTACGCCGAGCGCGAGCGGTACGGCGCGCAGTAGCCGTAGCCGGCGAGCACGCCGCCGAACTCCGCGGCGAGCCAGGGCAGCCCCCGCGCGCGTACGTCTTCAAAACGCCGGCGCAGCTCTTCGAGCGGCGGCGGGTCCTCCTCGAACGAGGCGAGGCCGTGCAGCACGTGGTAGGCGTAGATCTCTTGAATCGCCGGCAGATCCTCGGGCACCGCCGGCCGCAGCTGCACCCGCTCACCGAGAATACGCAGGCTCCTCGCGGTCAAGGATGCGCTTGAGCGCCGTGAAGTGCGCGCCGGCGTATTTCGGCGCGTCCTCGCGCATCATGCGGCAAGCCGTGCGCACCACCTCCGGCCTTACCGGCCGCAGCTTCCCGCCCATCATGCGCGCGTGCACCTGGAGGCGGCAGGCGCGCTCCAGGTAGTACAGGCTGTCGAATGCCTCGGCGACCGAGGGACCCACGACGATGATGCCGTGGTTGGCGAGGAACAGGACGCGCTTCGAGCCGAGCACGCGCGCCAGGCGGTCGCCCTCGGCGTTGTCGACCACGAGGCCGTTGTACGTGTCGTCATAGGCGATGTCGTCGTGAAAGCGCAGCGCATTCTGCTCGACCATCTCGAGCCGCCCGCCCTCGAGCAGCGTCAACGCCGTCGCGTAGGGCATGTGCGTATGCAGGACGCACGCGGCGTGCGGGTTGCCCAGATGGATGCGCGAATGGATGTAGAACGCCGTCTTCTCGTACTCGCCATCGCCGGTAAGCACGCGTCCGTCCGCGTCGAGGGCGAGCAGATTGGACGCGGTCACCTCGCTCCAATGCAGCCCGTACGCGTTGAGCAGGAAACGCTGCCCATCAGGCAGCATGACGCTGAAGTGGTTGCAAACGCCTTCGTGCAGATCGAGGCGCACCGCGAGCCGGAAGGCCGCCGCAAGGTCGATACGTGCTGCCTGCTCCACCGCCGTGGCGCTGAGTTCCCGGAGGCTCCCCATCGGCCGATTATAGTGGCGCCATGAAGCAGGTCATCGCCGTGCCTGGTCAAGACCTACGACAAACCCACACAAAATAAAAGGGCGCCCGAGGGCGCCCTTCCTTGGCTACGAGAAGAGCTTAACGATGCTTCTTGTCGTAGTCCACGCCGGCCTCGTGGCCGGCATAGCCGCCGATCGCCGCGCCGCCCAGCGTGCCGAGCGTGCTGCCACCGGTTACCGCCGAGCCGACCACGCCGCCGGCAGCCGCGCCGCCGACCGTGCCGACGGTTTCACCGCGGCCCATGCCTGAGCACGCCGAGAGACCCAGCACACCGGCAACCGCGCAAAGCGCTATGAACGACTTCAACATATGCACCTCCTTGTAAAAAGGGTTGACCAGCCGGCGGCTCACGTGCAGCCGCGCAGCAGGAAGATCACGAACAGAACGGGAATCGGCACGCCCAGCGCCCAGAGCAGGATGTAACCCATCTTCCCTTCCTGCTGGCGCCGCCACTGCTGAAACCTCTCCATGCGAGCCTCCAAGAAGTTAATGCCTAGTCGCAGCAATCGCCGTGCCGTCGTCGCAACCCAATGTGGGGATTTCCACTACATCGCGTTTGCACTAGAGTTCGGCCGATGAGCAGCGTCATGCGGCGGGCCGAACGCCGGGCCGATCGGGACGAGACCGATCTCGCCTCGACGCGTCCCGGCACCCCCGGCGGGCGCTTCATGCGCCAGTTCTGGCTCGCGATCCACCGCAGCGAAGACCTGGCGAAGGGACATGCCAAGCCGATCCGCATCATGAGCGAGGACTACACGCTCTACCGCGGCGAGTCGGGCCGCGCCCAGGTAATGGACTACCGCTGCCCGCACCGCGGCGCGCAGCTGCATCTCGGCTGGGTCGAGGGCGACGCGCTGCGCTGCCTGTATCACGGCTGGAAGTTCGACTGCAGCGGCCAGTGCATAGAGATGCCGGCCGAGGACCCGAACTTCGCGCGCAAGGTGGCCGCGCGCAGCTATCCGACGCAGGAATGCATGGGGCTCGTCTTCGCGTACTTCGGCGAGGGCGCGCCGCCGCCGTTTCCGCCGTATCCGGCCTCGCCGGAGCCGAGGCTCGTCCACGTCTGGAACGCCGAGACCGTGCCGTGCAACTGGCTGCAGTGCTACGAGAACAGCGCCGACGAAGTCCATGTCGCCTTCGTGCACCGGCCCGGCGGCTCGCACTCGGCGATCGCCGAGCTGCCCTCGATCGAGGCCGAAGAGACCGACTGGGGCATGCTGCGGCTCGGCAAGCGCAAGGGCGGCAAGGTGCGCGTGAGCCTGCATTACGTGCCGAACGTGACGCGCGTCGTCGTGCCGCCGCTCGCGGGCTTCGATGGCATCGGCGGCTGGTCGGAGATCTTCTTCAACTTCACGCCGGTCGACGACGAAAACCATCTGTGGCTCATCACCAGCCAGGTGAAGGTCGCCGGCAAGGAGGCGGACGCTTTCCTCGCGAAGAAGGCCGCCTACCTCGAGGCCTGCGCACGCGCGCCGAAGGTCATGGACCTGGTACACGACGTCTGGGCCGGACGGCGGCGCCTCATCGACATCGAGCATCCCGACCTCGC
>DASQAW010000527.1:0-5171 GCA_035635495.1 Burkholderiales bacterium | reverse complement strand
GTGGCGTCCGCCGCCGTTACCGGCGCCGTTACCGCGTTGGCCGCTGCCGCGGTTCCAGCCGCCGTTGCCGGCGGAGCGCTCGGTGGCGCGCGCTTGCGGCGCCGGCATGGGGTTCGCGACCGGCGCGGAACGCGTTTGCTGCATGACATTGAAGCGGTGCTGCGGCATCGGTGGCGCGTTCTGGGCCACCGGCGCGCGGCGCACTTCCTGCGTGACGCGGCCGAAGCCGCGCGGCGGCATCGACGGTGCCGCGGCCAGCGGGCGCGGGTAGCTCTGGATGATCGGCTGGCGGCGCGATTCCGGAATCGGGCGGTAAGGCGTGACCACCGGGCCGGGACGCGCGACGTGCGCGGGGCGGTTCCAACCCGGGTGCTGCCACACGCGGCCCGGCTGCACGATGCGGACCGGATGCACCACGCGCGTGACGTAGACCGGGCGCGCGATCCAGGGGCGCCAGTACACCGGGCGATACGCCGGCCACCACCACGTGCCGTAGACGATGTACGGGTTGTAGTAGGGCGCGTAGACCACCTGCGGATACACCGGCTGCACGGCGATCTCCTGGCCCTGCTGATAGACGTATTGCTGCTCGTTCGACTGCAGGTTGCCGCTCGCCTGCGCGCGCGCGCGCAGGCTCTGGATCTCGGCGTTCACCGCCGCGGCCGAGCCCGAGTACGCCTCGCCGAGGTCGGCGAGCCATTGCGGGCTTTCCGCCATGCGCGCGAGGACATCGGGGTAGGCGACCAGCGCCTTGACGCTCGGGTGCCACTGCGCGCCGTCGACCGCGGCGAGCGCCGCGTCGCCCTGGAGCTGCGGGTTGGCGCGCGACCAGGCCGCCGCCGCGCCGACGTCCTCGGGGAAGAGCGAGGCGTTCAGGATGTTGGTGAGCAGCGGATCTGGGTAAAGCGCGATCGGCGCGAGCACCGCGTCGAGCTCTGCCTGGTTGAACTCGCGCTGGGCGTGCGCGTTCAGCGCGCCGAGGGAGATCACCAGGCCGAGCAGGATGCGGATGGCCGTCTTCATGCGGCCAATCTAGACCTCCGGGCCTGCGGCTGCTGCATCAATGTGTAACCAGATGTGCCGGCACGATAAGTGCAACCTCGCCGGCATGCGATATCTGATGGCGCTCTGGCTCGGCCTGGCGGTGGCACCTGCCCACGCCGACAAGACACAGGATGCCTACTTCCGGTCTCTCGACCTCAACGGCGACGGCTACGTGTCGCTTTCCGAGGCGGCCGGGGACGAGGTGGTGGTGAGCCGCTTCGACCGGGCGGACCGGAACCGCGACGGCAAGCTCTCGCGCAAGGAGTTCGCGAACCTGAAGAGCGTTAAGGTCCGGGTCGCCAAGCGCAAAGGCAAGGAAGCCGAGCCGTCCGCCGCAGTCGGGGGGACGGCGCCCAAGCCCGCCTCAGGGCTCAAGCCCGGGCGGCGAGACCGGATGGACGGCGTCGGCGGCTAGGCCGGCCGATGCCTCCAGCCGGCTGCGCACTTCGTTCAGCACCCGGTCCGCGGTGCGCGGCATGTTGTGCTTCAGCCAGATGAGCGCAGCCTGGCCGAGCGGCATCTCGGTGTGCGGGCGATGGCTCGCGGCGAGCTTGAGCAGCATCTGCGCGAGCGGCTGGTCGAGGACCTCCTTGCTCGCGTCGCTCACCGCGTCGTTGAAACGGGCATAGTCGCGCGCCGGGATGAGGTGCGTGTGGCACTTGCACACCGCCTCGATCGCGCCGCCGCCGTAGGACTCGGCCGCCAGCGGATCGATGCCGTAGGCGCAAAGCAGCGAAAACGTCTGCAGCCTGCCGAGCTCGTTCCAGAATTCCTCGAGCCGGATCGCGGCGTCCCGCTCGCCGCGCTGCCACAGGATGTCGACCATCTCGCCGTAGGCGCGAACCGACGGATATTGCAGCCGCAGCTCGGCAATCGCGCCGCCCACGATGCGATGAAACGTGGTCCATTCCGGCATGCCGCTGGCGAGGAAGGTGGAGAGCGTCGTCTCGGCGTCGAGCAGGCGCAGCGCGGACGACGGATAGAGCCCCGCGCGCCCGAGCGCGCGCACGAAGCGGGCGCGGTGCTCCGGCCGCGCGATGACGATGGCGGCTTCGCCGGATCTCAGGCCGGTGCCGAGGTATTGCACGACCGCCTCGACCAGGAACTCGGGGTCGCTGTAGAGCTGCACCAGGTGGTCCCGGGAACCGGGATGACGCAGCAGCTCAGGCCAGTTGAGCGTGGTATCGATTTCCAGATGTTAGGAAACGCGCCGCGCTGCGTAAATCGGGATTTTCCCCTCAGTAGCGTCGGCCTCTTTCGACAGCGCGTAAGGGTCCCAGCGCAGGTGCTGGGTCGCCACAATAGCCTTCACCGGAAGATGGTCGGAGGCCACCGAGGCGAGCGGCGAGCGATGCGCTTTCAGCGCGAGCAGCGCCGGCCGCGGCCGCACCCACACGCGGTCGAGCGCGACGAGCGGCCAGCGAGACGGAAACGAGCGCTCGGCCACCGAGCGCCCGAGGAGGCGGTTGAACCAGCGCAGCGGCCGGCTGAACGGGAACCACTCGTTGATGTCGCCGAGCACGACCAGGCGCTCCTGGGTCTCGCGCACCAGTTCGAGGAGCTTGCGCACCTGCCAGCGCCGCTCGGGCGCGAACAGGCCGAGGTGCGTCACGATCACGCGCAGCTTGGTGCCGCAGACGTCGAGGTCGACGTCGAGCGCGTTGCGCGGCTCGCGGCGCCCATAGCCGAGCTCGATGCGCCGTACGTCGAGGACTGGCCGGGTGGTGAGCAAAGCGTTGCCATACGGCCCGTCGTGGCGCACGAGCGTGAGCCCCGGCACGGCCTCCATGCCGACGCGTCCGGCGATGTAGTCGAGGCGGTAGTCGACTTCCTGCAGGCCGACCGTGTCGCACTCCATCTCGCGGATCACCTGCGCGATGCGCGCCGCGTCCTTGCGGCCGTCGGTGCCGCGGCAGCCGTGCACGTTGTAGGAGGCGATGCGCAGGCAGCTCTCGGGGAGCTGGTCCGAGAGCGCTTGCCAGTTAGCGAGACTCTGGGAGTGCCTGCTCATCCGCGGCGTGGATGCGGCGGCTCATCTTGGTGAACCAGCGCTTCACCGCCACGATCCCGCCCGCGAGCAGCCCCACCGCGCCGCCGACCAGCCACCAGTTGACGTCGCCGGTGCCCGTGAGCGCGGTCTCGATCGCGTCGCCGAAGATGGTCGTCGCGAGCGTCCCCGGCAGGAGCCCGATCGCGGTGCCGACGGCGACATGCCAGAGCCGCATGTGGATTGCGCCCGCGACGATGCTTTCCACCGCGAACGGCGCGAGCGGCACGAGGCGGAGCAGCGTCATCGCGAGCAGCCCGCGCTTCTTCAGCACCTCGATCATGCGGTCGAGCCTCGGCCCGGCCAGGCGCCGCACGCTGTCGCGGCGCATGCGCCGCCCTATGTAATAGGTGACGATGGAGGACAAGACGATGCCGCTCAGCGAGTAGAGGAAGCCGAGCCAGGGGCCGAACGCGATCACGGCGGCGAGCGTGATCAGCGGCCGCGGGAGCATCACCAGGCAGGCGGGCGTATAGGACAGCATCAGCACGATCGGCGCCCACCAGCGGCTGCCGAAGTCCTTGGCCCAGCCGATCACCGTGTCGGGGCTCACGGTGTGCGCGAGCGGGCTCCAGCGCCAGAGCGCCGTCAGTGCCAGCACCCCCAGCGCGATCAGCGCGAGCCTGGTCCACGCCGGCTTCGCCGGCTCGTCGGGGTCGTCGTGGTGCCGGTCGAGGAGCAGCTCGTCGAGCGCGATCGGCTCGTCGGGGTCGGCCACCGCGGCGACCTGCACGACCGTGTCCGACCATTCGGGCAGCGAGTCGAGCTCGCGCAGCGAGCGGCCCTCGTGCATCAGCACCTTGATCGCGCCGTGGACGCTGCCGGCGCGATCGATCTCGACCCGCACCTTCTCGATCGGCACGCCGAGGTGCTCGGCGAGCAGCCGGTCGCGGAAGCGCCGGATGGCGTTCGCCACCTGCGGCCGGCCGCGCGATTCGATGGCGATGTCCGCCTCGGTGTCGAGGCCGAGCGAGCGGTTGCAGAGGTTCGAGCTGCCGATCCGCAGGATGCGGTCGTCGACGATCATCAGCTTCGAATGCACGTCGAGGCAGCAGCGCTCGGGCAGCCCCGGCACGTGCGGATAGTAGACGCGGAAGCGGCCGTGCCGGTCGGCCCTGAGCAGCCGGTCGATCAGCCGCGTGCGCAGCACGTGCATGGTGTGCTCCTCGAGCCAGCCGTGCGAGAGGAGCCGCAGCACCAGCACGACTTCCGGGCCGTCGGGCTCGGCGAGCCGCTTCTCGAGCGCCGCGGCGATGCGCGGCGCGGTGAAGTACTGGTTCTCGATGTACAGCGTGTTGCGCGCCGTGGCGATCATGTCGAGGTAGAGCTTCTCCACCTCGCGCACCGCCGGTTGCTCCGCGCGCGGCGGCGCGGTGCGCGCGATGCCGACTTCGACCGCCTGCAGCTCGGGCGCGAAGCTCTGCGGCCACGGATCGTTGTCGCTGATGCCCTTGAAGGTCACGGGCCGCAGCTTCTGGCCGGTGGCGGCGAGCCAGCGCTCGCGCGTCAGCGCCGCGAGCTGGCGCGCCGCCTCGCCGTCCACGGCGACCATCAGGTCGTGGAACGGCGGGTACGGCTTGCCGTCCGCCACGCGGCGCGGATCCTCGGGCGCATGCTCCGGGGTATCCCAGCGCCGCACGGTGAGGTCGATGCCGCCGAGGAAGGCGACCGAGTCGTCGATCACCACGACCTTCTGGTGGTGCGAGCCCGCGACCGGATGCGTGTCGTCGTAGCGCAGGTGCACGCGCCGCGCCGGCGTCCAGCCGAAGCCGTAGAGCGGCGGGAATTCGCGGTCGGTGCCGAACACCATCGGGTAGTCCCAGTTCAGCACATGCACGTGCAGCGAGTGGCGGCGCTGCACGAGATAGTTGAGGAAATCGCCGAGCAGCGCGGGCGGCGCGTTCGGATTACTGCGCGGCTCCACCTCGTCGAAGTGCAGCCGGGTCTGGCTGTTGAAGTCCCACGAAAGAATCGTGATCGAGCGCTTCGCGCGGAGCGCCGCCTCGGTGAACGCCTTGAAGTAGTCGGCGGCGTCGACGAGGAGGGCGACGCGCTCGGCGCGTGCCACCGTCCAGACGTT
>DASQAW010000526.1:0-4743 GCA_035635495.1 Burkholderiales bacterium | reverse complement strand
ACGCGGCCGCGGCGGCAGGCGGGCTCGCACGGGCGGTCGCAGGTGCGGCCGAGGATTCCGGGGAAGACATTCGATTCCCAGTTGACCATGTAGGCGTCGGAGTAACGCCCCGCGGCGATCAGCCGGATGTACTCGGGAACCGGGGTGTGGGCGGGACACGCCCACTGGCAATCGACAACCTTATGGAAGTAGTCGGGGTTCTTGATGTCGGTCGGCTGCACGCAACTCCTGCCTCGCAAGGTGGTTAGTTGTTGTGACGCGCATGTTACTACCCTTGGACAAGCGGATACAGCTTGAATTTCAGGCGCCTACGGGGTTTCCGGTCGACGTCGCCGAGGCCTTCGGCGAGGCCGCTTCGTAGAAGACGTGGACGTAATGGGTCACGCCGCCGGCAGGGTCTTTGACCGAGCGCAAACTGCGCCATTCGCGGAAAACCGAGCCGTTCTTGCGGCGGTTCCAGGTGGTGCCGGACCAGTAGCCCTCGCGGTGCACGGTGGCATAGGCCTCGTCGTAGAACTCGGCGGGCAGCAGGCCGCTGCGGATCGCCTTCTCCGGCTGGCCGAGGACCTCTTCGCGGGTAAGGCCGGTGATGTCGGAGAAGGCGCGGTTGACGGTGACGATGGTGCCGTTGGCGCCGGTGATCATGATCGCCTCGGTCATGCCCTCGAGGGCGTGGGCGGCGAGCAGCATGCGCTCCTCGCTCTCGCGCAGGTCGGTGACGTCGTGCGAGACGAGGATCACCTTGTGCGGCGGCGCGCCGCCGGCCACCGGCTGGATGTGCGAGCGGTATTGCCGCACCCTGCCCTCGCGGTCGACGAGGCGCAGCGCCAGGTCGCGCGGCTTGCCGGTGGCCGAGGCGCGCGCGATCGCCATGCGCGCCTGCTCGGCGTCGTCGGGATGGATGCGGTTGAAGACGTCGCGGCCCGGGCCGAGGTGTGCGGGGTCGAACACGCGCCGGTAAGAGGGGCTGGTGTAGAGCCAGCCGCCATCCCCGTCGACCATGGCGACGAGATCGTCGGCGTTCTCGGCGATCAGGCGATAGCGCTCCTCGCTCCGCGCGAGGTCGTGGCGCGCGGCGCCGAGGCGGCGGGTCTGCATCCAGACCACCACGCCGATGATCGAGGTGTAGGCGAGGGAGCCGGCGACGGCGAGGATGGTCACCGGGGCGCTGGTGTCGGGCGCAAAGCGCAAGCCGCCGACCAGCACCCAGAGACCGGCGCCGAGCGCGCTGCAGTTGAGCGCGAGCAGCGCGCCCTGCGGGCCGCGATTCACCGCCGCGTTGAGCATCGCGGCCGCGATGAGCGCGAAGCTGATCCACACCGGAAAGCCGAGGTACGCGGCCCAGGCGCCGAGGAACACCGCGTCGAGGAACAGGTTGTCGAGCTCGGCGCGCGCCGGGTGGGACGAGCGCGCCGCGCGCCAGTAGGCGAGCTGCGGGTAGGCGAAGAACTGGAGCGCCAGCATCACCCACGGCGCGGCGCCCGCGCCCTGCTCCCACAGCTGCAGGCCGATCGGCAGGACGCAGTAAGCGAACGCCGCGGTGCGAACCAAGCGGTTCGTGCGGACGAGCGCCGGCTGGGTCATGCCCCAGCGTAGGCCCTGGCGCGCGCGGCGGGTGTCAGGGTCTGTAATGTGCCGGCGCGCCGCGATATAGTTATTTCATGACCTCCCAACTCGAATCGCTGCGCCGCCACTCGCTGGTCGTCGCCGACACCGGTGACATCGAGGCGGTGGCGCGCTGGAAGCCGCAGGACGCGACCACCAACCCTTCCCTCCTCCTCACGTCGGCGCAGGACCCGCGCTTCCGCCACTTGGTAGATAGCGCTATCCAGGAGGCGCGCGGCGACACGGCAGCGGCGATGGACGGGCTCTTCGTGCAGTTCGGGCGGGAAATCCTCAAGCATGTCGCCGGACGGGTCTCCACCGAGGTCGATGCGCGGCTCTCGTTCGACGCGTCTGCCTCGATCACGCGTGCCCAGCGGCTGATCGGGCTCTACGAGCGCCATGGCGTGGACCGCGAGCGCGTGCTGATCAAGCTGGCGAGCACCTGGGAAAGCATCCGCGCCGCCCAGCAGCTCGAGCGCGAAGGCATCCACTGCAACATGACGCTGCTGTTCTCGTTCGCGCAGGCAGTGGCGTGCGCCGAGGCGGGCGTCACGCTGATCTCGCCTTTCGTCGGGCGCATCTACGACTGGTACCGCGCCGCGCGCAAGGTGGACGACATCCCGGCCGACGACGATCCCGGCGTGCAGTCGGTGACGCGCATCTACGCCTACTACAAGAAGCACGGCTACCAGACGCAGGTGATGGGCGCGAGCTTCCGCAAGACCGAGCAGATCCTCGCGCTCGCCGGCTGCGACCTCCTCACCATCGCCCCCGACCTGCTGGAGAAGCTCGCCAAGGCGCCGGGGCCGCTCGAGCGCAAGCTCTCCACCGAGCTCGCCTACAAGCAGGGCGGCGACAAGATCGCGATGGACGAGAAGACCTTCCGCTGGATGCACAACGAGGACCAGATGGCGACCGACAAGCTGGCCGAGGGCATCCGCCGCTTCGACGCCGACGCGCGCAAGCTCGAGCGCCTGATCATCTCCCTCGCCGCGGCCACTCCCGCCGCCGCCTAATTCGGGGTCAGGGTCGTAATTATGGAAGGTCTGAAGAAGTCGTTTAGAAATTAGAAAGCTCATTTGCGGCGCAGCCGCTCCCAACCGAGCAGCACGAGATACAGCACCGCCGGGACCGCCAACCCCAGCACGATCGGGCGCAGCGCCTTCTCGTACTCCTCCGAGAAAGCGAGGATGCTGCCGGCGTTCAGCGCGGCGACGACCACCCAGATCACGGTGAACAGCAGCCAGAATTTTTTCCACAGGGGAATAATTACGACCCTGACCCCGAATTAGGGCCCGATGCGGCGGAGCTTCGCGAGCTCCTCGCTGGCGCGGCGCGCGTCGTCCTGGGTCTGCTTGCGCGCGGAGGCGATCAGGCTGGCTTCGAGCAGCGAGCCCGGGCCGACGCGGAGCTCGAGGCGCCTTTCCGAGTCCGGCAGTTTGAAGAGCAGGTCGTCGAGCGCCTTGAAGTTGACGTTGAGGTCGAAGTAGTCGTTCTCCACGCGCTTCTTCAGCGCGAGCGCGTTTTGCATCCACGTCTCGTTGCGCCGCGCGGCGCCCGCCATGTGGCCGGCGAGCGCCTGGCGGCTCGCCGCCGCCTGGCGCTCGAGGCGCTCGATGTCGCCGCGCCGGCGCGCGATCTCGCGCGCGCCGAGGATGTAGTTCTCGGCGGCCTCGGCCAGCGCCGGATCGCGCGGCGCGCGCGCCGCCTTCAGGTTCGCGTCGATCGCCGCGACGAGATCCGGGGTCGGCTTCGCGGCGAGCGCCTGGCGCAGCCTCTCGGTCGTGTCGCGCACCATCTCGGCGACCTGCCGCTGCTGCACGCGCTTCTGGATCGCACCAGCGGCGAGGACGGCGGCGACCACCACCGCGAGCGTGGCGGCGATGCCGAGAGTCCATGTGATGACGCGGTTGCCCATGGCGGGCAGAATAAACTAGCGCGCGTAGCCCTGCTCGCGCATGCAGTAGTCGTAGAAGTTCCAGTTGGGCGCGCTGCGACCCGTGCTGCCGCGCGAGTAATACATCAACGCCTGGCAGTGCAACCGAGCCTCCTCGTACTGGGGCAATGGCGGCTGCGCGGCGCAGCCGGCCAGAAGGCTAAAGAGAGCTGGCGCGAACCGCCGCATCCTTGCGCTTCCAGAGCCCCGGCAGGAGCTCGGCGCCGAGGCCCGGACCCGGCGGCTTGGCGAGCATGCCGCGCTCGGGCTGCGGCACGTGCGTGACGAGCTCCTTGTACCAGCCCGTGTAGAAGGCGCGCACCGATTCCTGCACCAGCGCGTTCGGCGCATGGATCGAGAAGTGCAGCGACGCGAGGAACACGATCGGCCCGGTGCAGTCGTGCGGCGCGACCGGCAGCTGCCAGGCGTCGGCGAGCGCCGCGATGCGCCGGCCTTCGCTGATCCCGCCGCACCAGGCGAGGTCGAACATGACGATCCCGGCGACGCCGGTCTCGAGCAGGTCCTTGAAGCTCCAGCGGCCGGCGAGGATCTCGGAGGCGCAGATCGGCGCCTTCGAGTACGGCGCATAAGCTTTCAGCAGCGCGAGGCTGTCCATGCGGATCGGGTCCTCGTGCCAGTAGGTGTCGAACTCGGCGAGCGCCTGCGCGATGCGCTGCGCGGGCGGCAGCCGCCAGAGCGAGTGGAACTCCACCATCACGTCCATCTTGTCGCCCACGGCCTTGCGTATCCGGCGGAACGGCTCCAGCGCCGCATGCAGATCACTGCCGGAGATGTGCATGCCTTCGTTCCGCTCGGCGTACGTGTCGAACGGCCAGATCTTCATCGCGCCGATGCCCTGCTCGAGGAGCGAATGCGCCAGCTCGTCGGCCCGGTGCAGGAAAGCATCCAGGTCTTCGTAGGGCCCGCCGGGCTTGGCGTCCAGGCCCCAATTTGCCGAGGTCTGCCCGCGCGTATCGCGGATGTACTGGTAGCCGGCGCAGGTGTTGTAGGTGCGGATCGCCGGCCGCGAGGCGCCGCCGAGCACCTGGTAGAGCGGCTGGTCCACGACGCGCGCGTAGTGGTCCCAGAGCGCGATGTCGAAGGCCGAGATGGCGCGCGTCTCGACGCCGGAGCCGCGGAAGCCGAGATAGCCGATCAGGCTGCGCGAGAGCCGCTCGACCTCCATCGGATCCTGCCCGAGC
>DASQAW010000525.1:0-2565 GCA_035635495.1 Burkholderiales bacterium | reverse complement strand
CCGGCGGCCCACGCTTTCAGGAGCGCGCGGATCGCGGCGTAGGAGCGGGTGGGACCCGTCGACAGCTTCTTCGCCAGCGCGGCCGCGGTGGCTTCCACCTCGGCCTCCGGCACGACGAACGCGGCGATGCCGAGCTGGCCGGCCGTCGCGCCCGACATCGGCTCGCTCAGCATCGCGTAGCGCGCTGCCATCGCGCGGCCGGCGCGCTCGGCGAGCCGCTGGACGGCGCCGGCGACCGGCGCCGAGCCCACCGAAGCTTCCAGCGAGCGGAAAGTGCAGTTTTCGGCCGCGACGATGAAATCGCAGGCCAGGGCAAGCTCGAAGGCGCCGCCGTAGGCCGCGCCGCGCACGGCGACGATGGTCGGGATCTGCAGCGCCTCGACCGCGCGATACGCGTGGTGCGTTTCACAGATGAACGTGCGCCAGGAATTGAAGTCCTTGTCGATGAAATCGAGGATGTCGCCGCCGTGGCTGAAGTTCGGGCCCTCGGCGCGCACGAGGACGGCGCGGATGTCGGTGTCGCTCGCCTCGTGCACGGCCTCCCGCAGGCAATTGGTGAAATGCGTGGCGATCAGATTGTTCGGCGGATTGGCGAGCACGATGTGGCCCACGCCTTCGTGACGCTCGAAACGGACGGTCTTCACGGTCTATTTCCCTTTCAACGTGGCGATGAAGGCCGGCGGGATGGCCGCCATCGCGCCCAGCCCGCCGTCGATCGCAATGACGGCGCCGCTGATGTGGGCGCCTAGGTCCGAGGAGAGGAAGAGCAGCGGTCCTGCAATCTCCTCCGGCGTGGCGGCGCGCCCGAGCGGGATGCCTTCGCCGATCGCCTTCCAGCGTTCTTCCGGCACGAGCTTGTTCAGGCGCGGCGTTCTGGTGAAGCCGGGGGCGATCGCGTTGACCCGCACGCCGCGCGGGCCGAATTCGAGCGCGGCTGCGCGCGCCATATGGTGCAGCGCTGCTTTCGAGGCGCTGTAGACCACTTCGTTTGGCAGGCAGGCGACGCCAGAGATCGAGCCCACAAAAGTAATCGCGCCGCCGCCGCCTTCGGCGACCAGGGGCGCGCCGATCTGCAAGGCAAGGAACGCGTGCCGCAGGCCGACGTCGAATTGCCAGTCGTAGTCCGCATCGGTGAACGCTGAAAGGGGCGCCAGTTTCGCCATGCCGACGATATCGACGATTCCGCGCACGCTGCCGAAAGAACTGCGCGCCTGGTTGAAGACCCGCTCCATGTCCGGGCGCTTCGTCACGTCGGCGACGCAAGGCTCGCCGTTGACCTCTCGGGCGATCTTGCTGGCGAGGTCGCCTTCCTTGTCGACGCACAGCACGCGGGCGCCGGCCTGCGAGAGCGCACGCGCCGTCGCTTCGCCGATGCCCTGTCCTGCGCCGAGGAGAACGATGCCTCGCCCATCGAGGCGCAGCAGGGCGGGAAAGTCAGTCGTCATAGAGTGCTTCCACGGAAGTGCGGCTGTGCTTGTCCACGTGCATGACGTATGGCATTATATCTTCCAAGGAAGATATTTTGGCAAGGGGGTCTGCCGGCGCGGGCGGTGACGGTTGCCCGGGGTGCTGGTACGCTCGTTAAAGATGGCACAGCGCACCCGGAAGCCTGGTCGATCGAAATCGAAAGAAGCTGCAACCGCGGGCCGCCGCCTTGCCGGAAAGAGCTTCATCGAGCTCATTACCGTGCAATGGCAACGCGAACGAGGTGACCTGGATCTCTCGAGCTTCCTGCTGGCCATCTACCTGATGCGTCTCGGGACGATGATCGAGCGGGACTTCGACCGCCTCTGCCAGCGGGACTACCGCGTCAGCGGATCCGACATGCGCGTCTTGTTTGCGCTGCGGCGCGGCGGTCCCCCTTATGTCAAACGACCAACGGACCTTTTCAAGGCATTGCTCGTGACTTCGGGGGCCATGACCAAGAAGGTGGATCGGCTGGCCACGCTTGGCATGGTGGAGCGCGTGCAGGATCCCGGACATCTCGGCGGGTTTCTCATTCGCTTGACGAAGAAAGGCTTCCGCGTCGCCGACGAAATGGTCGAAACCCTGGCGAAGCGATCGGCCATCGATCCGGCGATGGGGCAGTTCACGCCCACGGAGCGCGAGCAGGTCGGCCGCTTCGCGCTTCGCATGCTGGTCGCGCTGGAAGCGGCCGGGGCCTTCGAGGGCCCCGGCTCGAGCGAGGAGAGCTAGAGCTCGGGCGGCAGGCCGGTGGAGGTCGACGCCCGGTGCTTCTCCATCGCCGAGACGAGGAGCTTGCGATCCCGCTTCTCCAGCGTGCGGATGATCTCGTCGTGCTCGTCTACGGTGCGCAGACGCGCCTCGGGCGAGGACATCCGTAGAGCGATAAAGGGCTCGCCGAGGACCCACAACCGGTGCACCTCGTCGAGGATGACGCGGTGGGGCGAGAGGGAGAAGATCTTGAAGTGGAAATCGCGGTTCTTGCGCATGAGCGGTGTCCACTCCGCCGCGGCGGCGTGCTTGCGCATCTCCTGATTGAGCTTCTTCAGCTCCTTCAGGTCCGCCGGGCTCGGCCATTCCATCGAGTCCAGGAGCTCGTCC
>DASQAW010000524.1:0-2230 GCA_035635495.1 Burkholderiales bacterium | reverse complement strand
GTCGCCGAAAGCCGCGTAGAGGCTGGGAGGGTTGACGCCCATGGCGGCGGTGAGGTCGCTCACCGAGGTCGCCTCGTAGCCGTGGCGCCAGAAAACATCGATGGCGCGCTCGAGCGCAGCTTCGCGATCGAACTCGCGCGGGCGTCCGCGCGCCTTTGCCGGCCTGCCGTTGGCGCGTTTCATGGTGCCCGAATATTACATCTGTAGCGATTGCTAAGCAAAGCCATTACTGTAGCGGTCGATATAGATATAGGAGCAGCGCCGATGAATTTCGTTCCCTTGCGCAGGCGCGTCGTGGTGGCCGCGACGCTCGCCGCCCTCGCCGTCTTGTCGGCCGGAGCGCTTCACCTGCGGCCTTCCAGCGCGGAGACCAAGCCGTCGGCGCCGCAAGCGACGCCCGTGCCCGTCGCCACGGTCGTGCAGAGCGACGTGGCGATGTGGGACGAATTCTCCGGGCGCCTGGAAGCGGTCGAGCGCGTCGACATCCGCTCGCGCGTCGCGGGCGCCGTGCAATCGGTGCACTTCGTCGAGGGCGCGCTGGTCAAGCGCGACGACCTGCTGGTGACGATCGACCCGGCTCCCTACGCCGCGGAAGTCGAGCGCGCGCAGGCGCAGGTGGTCGCGGCGCAGGCGCGCGTCACCTACACGAAAAGCGAGCACGAGCGCGCGCAGCGCCTGTGGAACGAAAGCGCCATCGCGCGGCGCGAGCTCGACGAGCGCGTCAATGCGCAGCAGGAAGCCGATGCCAACCTGCGCGCCGCCGAGGCCGCGCTGCTGTCCGCCCGCCTGAACCTCGGCTATACCCAGGTGCGCGCGCCGGTGTCCGGCCGCGTCGGCAGGCTCGAGATCACCGTCGGCAACCTCGTCGCCGCGGGGCCGGGTGCGCCGGTGCTGACCACCCTCGTCTCGGTCAATCCGATCTACGCGAGCTTCGATGCCGATGAGCGAGTCGTCCTGCGCGCGCTGAAGGACCTGACGCAGGGAATACCGGTAGAGATGGAAACGGCCGGCGGCACGACGCACCGCGGCCGCCTGCAGCTCATCGACAACCAGGTGAACGCAAGGAGCGGCACGGTGCGCGTGCGCGCCGTATTCGACAACAAGGACGGCAGCCTGATCCCCGGCCAGTTCGCCAAGCTGCGCATGGGGCAGGCGAAGACCGAGCCTGCGCTGCTGATCAGCGAGCGCGCGGTGGGCACTGACCAGAACAAGCGCTACGTAATGGTGGTGGGCGAGGACAACAAGGCCGCCTACCGCGAGATCACGCTCGGCGGCACGGCGAACGGCCAGCGCATCGTCACCTCGGGCCTTAAGCCCGGCGAGCGCATCATCGTCAACGGCCTGCAGCGCGTGCGGCCCGGAACGCTGGTGGCACCCCAAGTGGCCGAGACGGCAAAGGCGGCGTCGTGAACCTGTCCAGGTTCTTCATCGACCGCCCAATCTTCGCGGGCGTGCTGTCGGTGCTCACCTTGCTCGGCGGGATCATCGCGCTGCGCTTCCTGCCGATCTCGGAGTACCCGGAGGTAGTGCCGCCTTCGGTCGTCGTCACCGCCAACTATCCCGGCGCGAACCCGAAGGTCATCGCCGAGACGGTGGCGACGCCGCTCGAGGAGCAGATCAACGGCGTCGAGGGCATGCTGTACATGGCGAGCCAGGCCACCACCGACGGCCGCATGACACTCACGGTCACGTTCAAGCTCGGCACCGATCCGGATCTCGCGCAGCAGAAGGTGCAGAACCGGGTCGCGCAGGCCGAGCCGCGCCTGCCCGAGGAGGTACGCCGCCTCGGCGTGACGACAGTGAAGCAGGCGGTCGATTTCACGATGGTGGTGCATCTCGTGTCGCCGAGCGAGCGCTACGACGTGACGTACCTGCGCAATTACGCGCTGCTCAATGTCAAGGACCGCCTGGCGCGCATCGACGGCGTCGGGCAGGTGCTGATGTGGGGCGGCGGCGACTACGCGATGCGCGTCTGGCTCGATCCGCGCAAGGTCGCCGAGCGCGGCCTCTCGGCGAACGACGTGGTGCGCGCGATCCGCGAGCAGAACGTCCAGGCCGCGGCCGGCGTGGTGGGCGGATCGCCCACGCGCGACAGGCTCGACCTGCAGCTTTCGATCAACGCACAGGGCAGGCTCGCCACCGAGGAGGACTTCGCCGACATCATCGTCAAGACCGAGCCCAACGGCGCGATCACCCGCCTGCGCGACATCGCGCGGCTCGAGCTCGGCGC
>DASQAW010000523.1:0-10849 GCA_035635495.1 Burkholderiales bacterium | reverse complement strand
CGGGCGCTCGTGGACGCGGCGCCGCAGCGCCTGCTGTGGGGTACGGACTGGCCGCATGTGTTCATCAAGACGGCGATGCCCGAGGATCGCCAGCTTCTTGCGCTGCTCGAGCACTGGGTGCCGGACGAGCGGCTTCGCCGGCGGATCCTCGTGGACCAGCCCGCCGAGCTCTACGGGTTCACTCGGCCTTGATGCCGGCCGCCTTGATCACCTGACTCCAGCGCGCCAGATCGGCGCGGATCTCGGCGCCCCACTGCTCGGGCGTGTTGCCGACGGGCTGGACGCCGAGGGAAGCGAAGCGCTCCTTCACGGCAGGCGTAGCGAGCGCCTTGACCGCAGCGGCATGCACCTTGGCGATCGCGTCGGCAGGCATGCCCGCCGGCCCGACCAGGCCGGTGAAGTTGTCGATCTGGAAGTCCTTGAGCCCGGCTTCGGCAAAGGTCGGCGTGTCGGGCAGCGCGCCCTGCCGGCCGGCCGACGCGACAGCGATCGCGCGGATCTTGCCGCCGCGCACGTTGGGCACGGTGGAGCTCGCCTGGTCGAACAGCAGATCGACCTGGCCGCCCGCGAGATCGACCAGCGCCGCGCCGGTGCCCTTGTACGGCACGTGGCTGAGCTTCACGCCGGTCATCATCTGGAACAGCTCGCCCACCAGATGGTTCGAAGAGCCGTTGCCGCCCGAAGCCATGGCGAGCTGGCCGGGCTTCTCCTTCGCCAGGCGGATGACATCGGCCACGGTCTGCGCGGGCAGCGCGAGCTTCACCACCAGCACGAACGGCGTCACCGCCAGGTTCGAGATCGGCGCTATGCCCTTCAGCGGGTCGTACGGCCAGTTCGGGTAGAGATTCGGCGCCACGGCGAGCGAGCTGTTCGAGCCCATCATCAGCGTGTGGCCGTCGGCCGGCGCGGCGAGCAGCGCCTGCGCGCCGACCATGCCGGCAGCGCCGGTGCGGTTCTCGATCACGATCGGCTGGCCGAGCGCTTCGCCGAGCGCTGGCGCGACGGTGCGTGCGGTGATGTCAACGTTGCCGCCGGGGACGAAGGGCACAATCAGCCGGATCGGCTTCGTGGGAAAGGGCTGCGCCTGGGCAGCGAAATGCAGGCAGGCCAGAAGCGCGAGCGCGGCGAGGCGGAGCATGTTGTTTGTTGTTGGTTTCACGGCGTCCCTCCCTTTTCGAAAAGTGTAAGGCTCTCGACGTGCGCCGTGTGCGGGAACATGTTGACCACGCCCGCCGCGACGAGCCGATAGCCCTGCGTGTGAACCAGCACGCCCGCATCGCGCGCGAGCGTCGCCGTATCGCAGGAGACGTAGACGATGCGCCGCGCGCCGAGCGGCGATTTCACGATCTCGATCGCGCCCTGGCGCGGCGGATCGATCAGCAGCTTGTCGAAAGGCCCGTAGGGCGCCAGATTCGGCGCGAAGAGGTCCATCACCTCGAACTGCGCCACCAGGCCATTTTCTGCCGCGTTCTGCCGCGCACGCTCGAGCAGCTCGCGGCTGCCCTCGAAGCCGATGACGCGCGCGCCGCGGCGCGCGACCGGCAGCGAGAAGTTGCCGAGGCCGCAGAAGAGATCCGCGATGCGCTCGCCCGGCTGCGGATCGAGCAGCTCGATCGCACGCGCGACGAGCAGGCGGTTGACCGCATGGTTCACCTGCGTGAAGTCGGTCGGCCTGAAGTGCAGGCGGACGTCGAAATCGGGCAGCGCGTAGTAAAGGGCGCTCTCGGGCGGCTCGAACGGCGCCGCGGTGTCGGGACCGCCGGGCTGCAGCCAGAGGTGGATGCCGTGCTCGCGAGCGAAGGCGCGCAGATGCGCCTGATCCTCGTCGGTGAGCGGCTCGAGGTGGCGCAGCACCAGTGCCGCAGCGTTGTCGCCCACGGCGACCTCGACCTGCGGCAGACGGCTGTGGACCGAAAGCTGTGCGATCAGGGCGCGCAGCGGGTCGATCAGCGCCGAGATGCGCTCGGGCAGCACCGGGCACTGGTGCATGTCGGTCACGTGGGTCGAGCGGCGCTCGCGGAAGCCGACCATCACGCCCTTCTTCTGGACGTGGCGCACCGAGAGGCGCGCGCGGTGGCGATAGCCCCATTCGTCGCCGCTGATCATCGGCAGCACCCGCTCGGGCTGCACCTTGCCGATGCGTGCCAGGTTCTGCAGCAGCCAGTCCTGCTTGGCGGCCATCTGCGTGGCGAGATCCGCGTGCTGCGTGGCGCAGCCGCCGCAGATACCGAAGTGCGGGCAGAGCGGCGTTCGGCGGCCGGGCGACTCGATGAGCAGGCGGCTGGCGCGGCCGAGATCGAAGCGCCGCCCGCCGGTCATGATCTGCACCGCCGCGCGCTCGCCCGGCAGCGCGCCGGCAACGAACACCACTTTGCCGTCAGGCTCGCGCGCGACGCCGCGGCCCTCGGCATCGAGCCCTTCGATGTCGAGGATCAGCTCTTCCAGAGCGACAGGAACTCCCGCCAGTGCGGCTCGGGGCGCCGCTCGAGCGTCTCGCGCACCAGGGCGCACTCGGCGTCGTAGCGCTCATGAGTCGACAGGCCGCGCACCACCTGGAAGCGCTGGTACAGGAGGAACGTGTTAACCACGTCGACCTCGCAGTAGTCGCGGATCGCCTGGATCTCGCCCCTGCGGTAGGCGGGCCAGACTTCGGCGCCGCCGATGCCCTGCTTGCCCGGCAGCCGCGCCAGCTTCGCGAGCTCGTCGAGCGGCGCGAAGTTGCGCGAGTTGAACATCGCGAGCTGGTCCATCAGGTCGAGGTGGCGCGTCTGGTAGCGGTTGACGTAGTTGTTGAAGCGGAACGCCTGGTCCTCGTCGCCGGTCTGCCAGAAGCGCGTGCAGCACACGCCGTGGATCAGCGCGCGGTGGTTGAGCACCGGGATGTCGAAGCCCTTGCCGTTCCAGGAAACGAGCTGCGGCGTCTTGCGGTCAATCGCATCGAAGAAGCGCGCGAGCGCGGCCTTCTCGTCGCGCTCGGGCTCGCCGATGGAGAAGATCTTGACGCCTTCGTCGTCGCGCGCCACGCACGAGATGACGATCACGCGCTGCAGGTGCGGCGGCAGGAAATCGTTGCCCGCCTGCGCGCGGCGCTTCTGGAAGGCGACCTCGGCCACCTCGGCGTCGGGCAGGTCCTCCGGCAGCTCGTAGAGCCGGCGGATCCCGGCGCAGTCCGGCACCGTCTCGATGTCGAAGGCGAGGATGGGCGTCAAAACCAACCCCCCGCCAGGAAAACGTGGTCTGTCCTTGTCTTAATCAGGAAACACTCCAGTCGTCAGATAGCGGTCGCCGCGGTCGCAGATGATGGTCACGATCACCGCGTTCTTCACCTCCTTCGAGATGCGCAGCGCCACATGCACGGCGCCACCGGAGGAGATGCCGGCGAAGATGCCTTCCTCGCGCGCGAGGCGCCGCGTCATCTCCTCGGCCTCGGCCTGGCTCACGGATTCCAGCCGGTCGACGCGCTTCCGGTCGTAGATCTTCGGCAGGTAGGCCTCGGGCCACTTGCGGATGCCGGGGATCTGCGAGCCTTCCTCGGGCTGGCAGCCGATGATCTGGATCGCGCGATTCTTCTCCTTGAAGAACTTCGAGCAGCCCATGATGGTCCCCGTGGTCCCCATGCTCGAGACGAAGTGAGTGATGCGGCCGTCGGTGTCGCGCCAGATCTCAGGGCCGGTGGTCTCGTAGTGCACGAGCGGGTTGTCCGGATTGGCGAACTGGTCGAGCATCGTGCCCTTGCCCTCGCGCACCATGCGCTCGGCGTGGTCGCGCGCCGCCTCCATGCCGCCCTTCTGCGGGGTGAGGATGATCTCGGCGCCGAAGGCACGCATCGTCTGGCGCCGCTCCGCCGAGAGATGCTCGGGCATGATGAGCACCATCCGGTAGCCGCGCGTGGCGGCGGCCATGGCGAGCGCGATGCCGGTGTTGCCGGAGGTCGGCTCGATCAGCGTGTCGCCGGGCTTGATGCGGCCGCGCTCCTCCGCGTGGCGGATCATCGAGATGGCCGGCCGGTCCTTCACCGAGCCGGCCGGGTTGTTTCCTTCCAGCTTGGCCAGGATCACATTTTTGTTTTGAGAACCTGGCAGCCGCTGCAGCCGCACCAGCGGCGTATTGCCGATGAAGTCCTCGATGGTCTTTTTCACTTGCGCTGCAGCTCCTTCACGTAGGCGGCGACGCCCTGCTCGACGGTGGCGAATTCGCCGGGGTAGCCGGCCGCGCGCAGCTTGGACAGATCCGCCTCGGTAAAGCTCTGGTACTTGCCGACCAGCGCCGCCGGGAAGGGGATGTACTCGACCAGGCCCTTCGCCACGATGTCGTGCAGCGTCGCCTGGGTGCCGTGCACCGCGTTGATCACCGCCACCGCCAGGCGGTTGAAGGTCTGCGCGCGGCCGGTGCCGCAATTGAAGATGCCCGACACGTCGCGCCGCTCGAGACACCAGAGATTCACTGCGACGACGTCGTCGACATAGACGAAATCGCGCCGCTGCTCGCCGTCGCGGTAGCCGTCGGCGCCGACGAACAGCTTGACCTTGCCCTCGTTGTGCAGCTGCTGGAAGGCGTGCAGCGCGACGGAGGCCATGCGGCCCTTGTGCGCCTCGTTCGGGCCGTAGACGTTGAAGTAGCGCAGGCCGACGATCTGCGCATTCGCCTCGGGGAGGCGCGAGCGCACCAGCTGGTCGAAGAGGAACTTGGAGTAGCCGTAGATGTTGAGCGGCCGCTCGCTCGCCCGTTCCTCGCGGTAGTCGGGGCCGCTACCGTAGACCGACGCGGAGGACGCGTAGAGCAGCGGCACCTCCTCCTCCTGGCACCACTCGAGCAGCCGCCGCGAATAGGCGTAGTTGTTGTCCATCATGAAGCGCCCGTCGGTCTCAAGGGTGTCGGAGCAGGCGCCCTGGTGCAGCACTGCCTCGACCGCGCCCTCCCACTTCTCCAGGCTGGAAATGAATTCCGCCTGGTCGACGTAGTCCGCGATCTCGCAGCCGGCGAGGTTCCTGAACTTGTCCGCCTGCGCGAGGTTGTCGACCGCGATGATCTCCCTGATGCCGCGGCGGTTCAGGCCCTCGACGAGCTTGGAGCCGATGAAGCCGGCGGCGCCGGTGACGACGTAGTACATCATTTCCCGAACAGCTCCTCGTAGTTCGCCACGGCGGTGCCGAGCTTGCCGACGACGATGCCGGCGGCGCGATTGGCGGCCCGCACCGCGGCCTCGACGTTCGCTCCGGCGGCGAGCATCACCGCCAGTCCCGCGATGACGGTGTCGCCGGCGCCGGTGACGTCGAAAACCTCGCGCGCCTCGGTCTTGAAGTGCAGCTTGCGGCCGGCACGAAACAGCGTCATGCCTTCCTCGCCGCGCGTCACCAGCAGCGCCTCCAGGTCGAGCTTGCGCCGCAGGCTCTCCGCGCGGCGCGAGAAATCCGCCTCGTCCTCCCATGCACCCACGACCTCACGCAGCTCGGCGCGGTTCGGCGTGATGATCGAGGCGCCGCGGTACCGCGCATAGTCGTCGCCCTTCGGATCGACCAGCACGCGCTTCTTCGCCCGCCGGGCGAGCTGGATCATCTGCCCGATGTGCTTCATGCCGCCCTTGCCGTAGTCGGAAAGGATGACGACGTCGCACTCGGGCAGCGCGGCGCGGTATTGGGTCAGCTTCGACGCCAGCACCTCGCGCGACGGCGCGCGCTCGAAATCCATGCGCAGGAGCTGCTGCTGGCGGCCGATTACGCGCAGCTTCTCGGTCGTGCGGATCGAGCGGTCGCGATGCAGGTTCGCGTCGACGCCGTGCTTCTTCAGCAGCCGCTCGAGCAGCCGCCCCGCCTCGTCGTGGCCGACCACCGACAGCAGCCGCGTGCTCGCGCGCAGCGCAGCGCAGTTGTGCGCGACGTTCGCCGCGCCGCCGAGCCGCAAGTCTTCCTTCTTCTCGTTCACGAGGACCACCGGTACCGGCGCCTCCGGAGAAATCCGCGACACGTCGCCGTACCAGTAGCGGTCGAGCATCACGTCGCCGACCACCAGAACGCGGCCCTTCGATGTGTCGGGCCCCTTCACTGCTTCCTGCCAATGGGGTAGTACTCCAGCCCCTGCGCGCGCAGCGCCGCCGGATCGTAGAGATTGCGGCCGTCGAAGATCGCCGGCGTCTTCAGCGCCTTCTTGATGGCGGCGAAGTCGGGGCTGCGGAATTCCTGCCATTCAGTCACGATGGCGAGCGCATCGGCGCCCTCGAGCGCATCCATCGCGTGCGGCACTATGGTGATGCTCGCGCTGTCCGCAAAGAGCTTCTGCGCCTCCTTGCCGGCCGCCGGATCGTACGCGCGCACGGTCGCGCCGGCGGCGACGAGGTCGTCGACCAAGGCGAGGCTCGGCGCCTCCCGCATGTCGTCGGTGTTCGCCTTGAACGCGAGGCCCCACACGGCGATGCACTTGCCGCGCAACTGGTTGGCGAAGCGCTCGCGGATCTTGAAGCCGAGGACGTGCTTCTGCGCCTCGTTCACCTCCTCGACCGCATTCACCACGCGCAGCGGCTTGCCGGCGTCGGCCGCCGTGCGCTGCAGCGCTTTTACGTCCTTCGGGAAGCACGAGCCGCCGAAGCCGATGCCGGCATAGAGGAACTGGTAGCCGATGCGCGGATCGGAGCCGATGCCGCGGCGCACCTCCTCGATGTCGGCGCCGATCGCCTCGGCGAGGTTGGCGACCTCGTTCATGAACGAGATGCGCGTGGCGAGCATGGCGTTCGCCGCGTACTTGGTGAGCTCGGCCGAGCGCACGCCCATGACGATGATGCGCTCGCGGTTCCTCTGGAAGGGCGCGTAGAGGCTGCGCAGCATGGCGATCGCGCGCGCGTCGTCCGAGCCGACGATGATGCGGTCGGGCCGCATGAAGTCCTCGACCGCCGCGCCCTCCTTGAGGAACTCGGGGTTGGAGACGACGCTGAAATCGCTGCCGAGATGGCGCTTTTTTTGCTCCTCGATGATCGCGTGCTTCACCTTGTCGGCGGTGCCGACCGGCACGGTGGACTTCGTCACCACCACCTTGTAGCCGTCCATGTGGCGGCCGATCGAGCGCGCGGCGGCGATCACGTGCTGCAGATCGGCCGAGCCGTCCTCGCCCGGCGGCGTGCCGACGGCGATCAGCTGCAGCTCGCCGTGCGCCACGCTCGCCGCGACGTCGGTGGAGAAGCGCAGGCGCCCGGCTTCCTCGTTGCGCCGGACGATCGGCTCGAGCCCCGGCTCGAAGATCGGGATCTCGCCGCGGTTCAGGCGCGCGATCTTGCTTTCGTCCAGATCGAGGCAGAAAACGTTGTTGCCGGCGTCCGCGAGGCACGCGCCCGTGACTAGGCCGACATAGCCGGTGCCGATGACGGTGACGTTCATGCGAATTTATTCATGGAGTCAGCTCGAATTCCTCGGTGCGGCGCGGCGGGTAGGTCTCCCAGCCGCCACAGCCCGGGCAGCGCCAGTAGAACTGGCGCGCCTTGAAGCCGCAGGTTTCACAACGGTAGCGCGCGAGGCGCCGGGTGTGCCCGTGCACGAGGCTGCGCACGAGCTCGAGATCGCGCCGCTTGTCGGGCGAGCCGGCGGCGATGATCTGCGCCTCGAGCAGCCGGTCGAGGCCGAGCAGCGTCGGGTTGCGCCGCAATTCGTCGCGCACGAGCTTATACGCCTCCTCGTGGCCCTTCGCTTCCAGCGTCTGCTGGAACACGGTGTCGAGAAGGTCGAGCGACGGATAGCGCTCGAGGTAGTCGGCGAGCAGGCGCAACCCCTCTTCCGCGCGGCCCGCCTCGCGGTGGGCCTCGAACAGGCGCTGCGCGGCCAGCGCGAGATAGGCCGGGTTCTGCGACTCGATGCGCTGCCACTGCTCGATCGCCTGCTCGGTGTTGCCGGCGTCGCGTTCCAGATCGCCGAGCTGCAGGCTGGCGCGCACGCATTTGCGGTTCGCTTCCAGCGCGGCCTCCAGGTGCTTGCGCGCCGCGTCGGGCCGCGACTGCGCCGCCTCGGACGCGGCGAGCTCGCAGTAGTACTGCGCGAGCTCGCGCGGCTCGGCGCCCACCTGCCGCGTCATGTCGATGGCGCGGTTCCAGTCCTTCTCCTGCTCGTAGATGTCGAGCAGATGGGCGCGCGCGGCCGCCCCCTGCGGACTCTTCTCCAGCTTCTTGAACACTTCCTCGGCGCGGTCGAGGATCCCCGCCTTCAGGTAGTCCTGCCCCAGCTCGGCCAGCGCGATCACCTTCTGGTCCTGGTGCAGATCGGCGCGCTCGAGCAGGTTCTGGTGCATGCGGATGGCGCGGTCATACTCGCCGCGCCGGCGGAAGAGGCTGCCGAGCGCGAAGTGCAGCTCGATCGTCTCGGGGTCGACCTTCACCACCTCGATGAAGGCCTCGATCGCCTTGTCGGGCTGCTCGTTCAGCAGGAAGTTGAGGCCCTTGAAATACGAGCGCGGCAGCGCGCGCGACTCGGTGACGATCTGCCGGATGTCGATGCGCGCCGCGATCCAGCCGAGGCCGAAAAAGAGCGGCAGCGCGAGCAGCCACCAGTACTGGAACTCCTCCACTCAGACCCTCATCTAAAGTTCGGCCAGCGGCGGCCGCCCCGGCTCCTCCGGCGGCACGCGCTTGCGCAGCAGGGCGAGCTCGCGCCGCTGGCGCAGCAGCGGCAGCACCAGCGCCGCCACGCCGAACAAGGCGCCCGCGGCGAAGAACGCGAACAGCAGCACGACCAGCGGCGCCTGCAGCGCGAGGTCGAAGTAGAAGCGCAGCGTGACCGGCTCGACGTTCTTTGCGGCGAACGCGATCAAGAGCACGAATACGATGAGGCGGATCGCCCAGGTGACGATACGCACCCGGACGCCTTATCTGACAGGCTGCGAAGCCCGCTCCTGCGGCGCGGCGGACGCATCGGGCGTCGCGCCGTCGACGCGCTCGCGCAGTTCCTTGCCCGCCTTGAAATGCGGCACGTACTTCTCCGGCACGTGCACCTTCTCCCCCGACTTCGGGTTGCGGCCGGTGCGCGGCGGCCGGTAGTTGAGCCCGAAGCTGCCGAAGCCGCGGATCTCGATGCGGTGACCGCTGAGCAGGCTCTGCGTCATCGCATCGAGAATCATCTTCACCGCGTACTCGGCGTCCTTCGCCACCAGCTGCGGATAGCGCTGGGCGAGGCGCGCGATCAGTTCCGACTTGGTCATCGAACCTTACCCCCTTTGGTGCGCCCGCTTATTGCTGCGAGCCCGACCCGCCGCCCTTGTCGAGCTTCGCGCGCAAGAGCGCCCCGAGATTGGTGGCCCCGGCGCTCGCCGCCGCGTTCTCCGTGCGCAGCTGCTTCATCGCCTCGGTCTCCTCCGTCAGGTCCTTCGCCTTCACCGAAAGGTTGATCGAGCGGTTTTTGCGGTCGACGTTGATGATCATCGCCTGCACCGTGTCGCCTTCCTTCAGGTGCTTGGCCAGGTCTTCGACGCGGTCGCGCGAGAACTCGGACGCGCGCAGATAGCCTTCGACGCCGCCGATGTCGACCACCGCCCCCTTGGCGTCGACCGACTTCACCGTGCCGCTCACCACGCTGTTCTTCTCGTGGCTGGCGATGAAGTTGGTGAACGGGTCGCCCTCGAGCTGCTTCACGCCGAGCGAGATGCGCTCGCGCTCGACGTCGATGGAGAGCACCACCGCCTCGAGCTCCTCGCCCTTCTTGAAGTTCTTGACCGCCTCTTCGCCGGGCGTGGACCACGAGAGGTCCGAGAGGTGCACCAGGCCGTCGATGCCGCCGGGCAGCCCGACGAACACGCCGAAATCGGTGATCGACTTGATCTGGCCCTTCACGCGGTCGCCCTTCTTGTACTCGCGCGCGAAGTCTTCCCACGGATTGGGCATGCACTGCTTCATGCCGAGCGAGATGCGCCGGCGCTCCTCGTCGATCTCGAGGATCATCACCTCCACCTCGTCGCCGACCTGCACGACCTTCGACGGGTGGACGTTCTTGTTCGTCCAGTCCATCTCCGAGACGTGGACCAGCCCCTCGATCCCACTCTCGACCTCCACGAACGCGCCATAGTCGGTGAGGTTCGTGACCTTGCCGAACAGGCGCGTGCCCTGCGGGTAGCGGCGCGCGATGCCGACCCATGGGTCTTCGCCGAGCTGCTTGAGACCCAAGGAGACGCGGTTCTTCTCCGCGTCGAACTTCAGCACCTTGGCGGTGACCTCATCGCCGACGTTCAAAACCTCGGACGGATGCTTTACGCGCCGCCAGGCGAGGTCGGTGATGTGCAGCAGGCCGTCGATGCCGCCGAGGTCGACGAATGCGCCGTAGTCGGTGATGTTCTTGACGATGCCCTTGACGGTGGCGCCTTCCTGCAGCGAGGCGAGGAGCTGCTCGCGCTCGGCGCCCGCGGTCTCTTCGAGCACGGCGCGGCGCGACACGACGACGTTGTTGCGCTTGCGGTCGAGCTTGATGACCTTGAAATCCATCTCCTTGCCTTCGTACGGCGTGGTGTCCTTCACCGGGCGCAGATCGACGAGCGAGCCCGGCAGGAACGCGCGGATGCCCTTCGTCATGACGGTGAGGCCGCCCTTCACCTTGCCGGTGATCACGCCCTTCACTTTCTCGCCGTTCTCGAGCGCTTTCTCGAGCTCGAGCCAGGCCGCCATGCGCTTCGCCTTGTCGCGCGACAGGCGCGTGGCGCCGAAGCCATCTTCCAGCGCCTCGATCGAGACGCTGACGAAATCTCCGGGCTTGACGTCGACTTGGCCCGCGTCGTTCCTGAACTCGTCGGACGGGATGATGCTTTCAGATTTCAGCCCCGCGTTCACCACCACGAAGTTGTCGTCGACGCTCAGCACCTCGGCGGTGATCACCTCGCCGACGCGCATCTC
>DASQAW010000522.1:0-3112 GCA_035635495.1 Burkholderiales bacterium | reverse complement strand
GCGCGCATCAGCTCCAGGATCTGCGCCTGGATGGTGACGTCGAGCGCGGTGGTGGGCTCGTCGGCGATGAGGAGCTTCGGGTTGCAGGCCAGCGCCATCGCGATCATTACCCGCTGGCGCATGCCGCCCGAGAGCTGGTGCGGATAGTCGTCGGCGCGGCGCTCGGGCGAGGGGATGCGCACCCGGCGCAGCATCTCGATCGCGCGATTCCCTGCCTCCGCCTTGCTCAGTTTTCGGTGACGAAGCAACGCCTCTGCAACCTGGTCGCCCACCGGAAACGCCGGGTTCAGCGAAGTCATCGGCTCCTGGAAGATCATCGACAGCTGGTCGCCGCGCAGGTCGCGCAGATCGCCAGCCGAGAGCTTGAGCAGGTCGCGGCCCTCGAACAGGACTTCGCCGCCGGCGATGCGCCCGGGCGGCTGCGGCACGAGGCCCATGATCGACAACGCGGTGACGCTTTTGCCGCAGCCCGATTCGCCGACGATGCCGAGCGTGCGGCCGCGCTCGAGGCTGAAGCTCACGCCGTCGACCGCGCGCACTTCGCCGCGCTCGCCGTCGAACGAGGTGCGCAGCCCCTTTACCTCAAGCAGGTCGCTTGTAGCGCGCAATCTCTTGTTCTATGGCGGCGCGATCGAGGATGCCCCAGGGCCGCGCCTTGCTCGGCCCGCAGCGCATGAAGGGGATGAAGCGCTCGTGCGCCTTGTCGTGGAGGCGCCTGAGCTCGGCGAGCGGCTCGGCGTGGTCGTCGACCCGGATATCGATCTCGGGATAAGCCTCGGTGGAATAAACGAGGAGCGCCGCGGATTGCTTGCCGCGCTTGTCGCCGCCGGCGGCTTCGCCCGCCTCGAGCGCCGCGATCAGCCTTTCGGCGAATGGACGTCCATTCGCGTCGCGATAGGCGCGAGCGGTGTCGGCGATCACGCGCTCGTTCGCCAGCATGTTTCCCGCGACGGAATAGCCGTCGCCGGCAACCGCGCCGCACCAATCGATGCACTGCGCGCCCGTGTGCTGGCCGATCCGGCCGGCGGCGTCGATGACATGGAGCTGGCGGTGGTCGCGGCCCTCGTCAGGTGCGGTCACGCGTTTGACCACCTCGGGCGCCGGTACGCCGGCGCGCAGCAGCTCGAGCGCCTGGGGGCCATAGTGTGGATTGACCAGCGCCTGGGTCGACAGGGCGCCGACGCCGCTCTGCGCATGCGGGCAAAGCGCGCCCGCGGCGAAGAAGCGCGTGGCGATCGCGACCCCGAACGCGCCACTCGCCGGATCGCGCGCGATGATCGACCAAGTCATGCGCCGCGATGATACGCAGATTATCGCGGTGCTATGCTTGGCCCATGCAGTGGGCCAGGCTCGCCCTCGTTGGTTGCGCCGCGCTGGGATTGGCGGCGATCGCGTTCGATAGCGAAGCCGGCCGGAGCGGTGGCGGCGGACGCGGTCATGGTGCGAGCGGCGGCCACGCCGGGGTTCATGCCGGTCATGCGCATCATTTCCATCATGGCGGCGCCCGCGTCTTCATCGGCGCAGGCTTTGTCGCGTGGCCCGCGGCGTACTACTGGCCGGGCTATTACTATCCGCCGGCGTACTACGGTCCGGCAGTGGTTCCGCCGCCGCAGTACTGGTACTACTGCCCCGCGGCCGCAGCCTACTATCCCTACGTGCAGGACTGTCCCGGCGGCTGGCAGCTCGTGCTCCCGACTCCGCCGCAACCCTACTGATCCAATGGCGACCAAACCCGAACCCACCAGCGAGATCAAGGTCGATCCGAATGCCCTTTTTCTGGAAGAGATATTCACGGACCGGCGAGTCGGCACCATCCGCCGCCTGACACCGGTGAAGAAGGACGGCAACCGCGACCCGGCGCGCGCGGTGCTCTACATCGGCGAGACACAGGTGCTGACGCCGGCGGGCGCCCTGCCGATCGGTTTCGAGATCGGCGCCGGCTCGCTCGAGGAAGCGGCCGAAAAGTTCGGCCAGCTCGCGCGCGAGGCCATCGAGCGCACGGTGAAGGAGCTGCAGGAGCTGCGCCGCCAGGCGGCGTCGCAGATCGTGGTGCCGCAGGGCCCGCTGCCGCCGGTAGGTCCAGGCGGGGGCGGCAAGATCCAGATGCCCTAGGCTACGCAGCGAGCCGCGCGCGGGCGTAGTCGAACTCGATCGGCCGGATGTCGCCGCGCTCGATCGCCGCGATGCGCTCATTGCCGAGCGGGAGGCTGAACTGCGCATTGCGCATGCGGATGCGCGCCTTGAGCTGCTCGGCGACCAGCCGCTCCATGAGTTGCCAGTCGGCGGCATCGAGGTGCTCTTCGGCGATGCCGGCGATGCCCGCGAGCATGTGCTCGAACTCGTCGTCGTAGACCTTGGCGCAGGCGAGCGCGATCTTGCCGTCCACGCCCTGCCGTCCCTTGAGCGCCATGCCCGCCGAGAAGAGCGTGCAATAGCCGCCCTCGGTGAACTTGCAGGCGCGCATGCCGAGCGCGCCGTGCTCGTCCTGGTGGCGGTAGCGGATCGCGGTGAGCGCGTCCTCCTCCGGCCAGGGCTCGAGCGCCTGGGGATTCAGCTTCGGCGTGCCCGCGGGACGCAGCTCGTCGTAGAGGTCGGCGAAGGCGCAATAGTGGCTGTACTCGGCGCGCAGGCCGTCGATCGCATCGAGTATTTCGTACCGATCGATGCTCACGTCGATGTCGGCGCCGCGCGCCAGCAGGTTCTTGAGCTGGCCCAAGACCACGCCGCCGCGGTCGTACTTGCCCACGCCCGAGCCCCAGAACTCCTTGAAGCACTGCCGGCGCAGCCAGAGGAGATCGGTCTCGCGCGTGCGCTTTGGCGAGGTCCAGTAGGTGCTCACGACTTCGGCTTCGCCGGCCCAGAGCGGGGCGGCGGCGCCGATCAGGCGGCGGATATTCGCGGCGGTCATGGCGTTAATATATCCCCGTGAGCGAGATGGACGTACGCAACTGGGTGCGCGATGCGAAGCGCATCGTCGTGCTGACCGGCGCGGGCATCTCGACCGACTCGGGCATCCCCGATTTCCGCGGGCCGCAGGGCGTGTGGACGAAGAATCCGGTGGCCGAGAAGATGTCCAACATCCACTACTACCTGGCCGACCCCGAGGTGCGCA
>DASQAW010000521.1:0-4442 GCA_035635495.1 Burkholderiales bacterium | reverse complement strand
TCATCCTCTCGGGCGGCTACGTGCTCTGCACGCCCTCGACGCCGGACTGGCGGCTGTGGGCCATCGCCGCGGCGAGCGCTATTGCCTTGCTCACGCTGAAGGTCAATCCGCTGTGGATCCTCGCCGGCGGCGGCGCGATCGGCGGTGCACTGCTGGGCGGCTAGAATGAAAGCGATGAACGGCACATGGCTGATGCGCGGCAAGCACGTGCTCACGGATCCGCGCAAGAAGGAAAAGGGCGTGCTGCGCGATGGCGCGATCGCCATCGACGATGGACGCGTCACCGCCGTTGGCAGTTTTTTGGAACTCGAGAAGAAATACGCCGGAGCGCGCGTGCTCGGCGACGGCAAGCAGCTCCTGATGCCCGGCCTGGTGGACGCGCACAGCCACGGCCGCGGCATGTCGCCGATCCAGAAGGGCGTGAAGAACGATTTTCTCGAGAACGCGCTCTTCGACTGGGCGTACATGCATCTCCTGCCGCCGGAGCTCTGCGCGGGGATGACGGCGTACCACCATATCCGCAGCGGCAGCACGCTGCTGCATCACAACGGCTTCGACGACGACGGGCCGATCGGCCGCAGCCGCGCCCACCAGGCGATCAAGGTCTACCTCGACTCGGGCATCCGCCTCGCGTTCTCGCCGGGCGTGCGCGACGAGTCGAAGCTCGCGCTCGATGAATTTGCATTCTTCGACACGCTGCCCGCCGATCTGCGCGAGTGGGCCAAGCCGCGCGTGCACTACGACAAGGCGCGGATCGAGGCCGATTACTTCGCGCTCTTCGCCGAGCTGCATTCCAAGTACGACGGCGGCGACACGCGCATCCTGCTTTCGCCGTCGTGGGCCCACGGGCTCACCGAGCGGTTTGCCCGCCGCATCGTCGACACCGCGGCGGGGAAGACGCGCATCCATATGCACACGCTCCAATCCCCGGTGCAGAAGGCCTACGGCCTGCGCCGGCACGGCAAGCCGACCATGCAATGGCTGGACGAGGTCGGCTTGGTGGCGAAGAACGTCACCTACGGCCACGCCATCCACGTGACCGAAGACGACATCGCGCTGATGGGCCGGCGCGGCGCGTCGGTCACCAACCACCCGAGCTGCAACTTCATCATGCGCAACGGCATCACGCCGGTGATGCAGATGCGCAAGGCGGGCGTCACCGTGGCGATGGGGCTGGACGACAAGACCATCAACGACGACGAGGACGCGGTGATGGAGCTGCGCATGATGCACAAGGTGCATCGCCTCTCCACCTACGACCTGGGCGAGCCGCCGATGGACGCCTACGAGGCTTTCGAGATCGCGACGCTGAACGGCGCGCGCGTCTGCGGCTTCGAAGGCGAGACCGGCGCGCTGGCGCCCGGCATGAAGGCCGACGCGGTGCTCGTCGACCTCGCGCGCGTCGAGAACGAGCCCTGGCTCGACCCGCGCTCGGATATCGTGGAAGCGTTCGTGCAGCGCGCAATGGGCAGTGACGTGGATACCGTCGTCGTCAATGGACGCGTCGCGATGGAACAGCGGCGCTTGGCGATGCTTGACGTCGATGCGCTGTTCCGCGAGGTGCGCGAGTTCTGCTCGAAGGGGCTGCCCGAAGAGCACCGCAAGCGTGCGGAGATGCTGGCGCGCATCAAGCCGTATGCGCAGAAATGGTACAAGGGCTGGGCCGAGCCGATGGTGAACGAGCCGTTCTACCGCGTGAACAGCCGTATATAGAATGACCCATCATCTCTAGGGGGACGCAAATGATTCGATCGCTACTGGTTTTCCTCGCCCTTACGGGAACTGCGCTGGCGCAGCAGCCCATCCGCACCGGCATCGACGCGACGTTCGCGCCGCACGCCATGCCCAAGGCCGGCGGCGGGCTCGAGGGCTTCAACATCGACCTCGCCAATGAACTGGCGAAGCGCATGCACCGCCCGATCACCATCGACGGCACCGAGTTCTCGGCGCTGATCCCGGGAATGAACGCGAAGAAGTACGACTTCCTGATCGCGCCGACGACGGTCACGCCCGAACGCTCGAAGGCGATGCTCTTCTCCGAGGGCTACATGGAGACCGACTACATGTTCCTGCAGAAGAAGGCCGACAAGGACATCAAGGGCCTCGAGGACCTGAAGGGCAAGACCATCACCGTGAACAAGGGGTCGGCGTACGAGACGTGGGCGAAAGCGAACGCCGAGAAGTACGGCTTCAAGTATGACGTCTACGGCACGAATGCCGACGCGGTGCAGGCGGTGCTCTCCGGCCGCGCCGACGCGAACATGGCGGGGCACACCGTGGTGCTTTGGGCGGCGAAGCAGAACGCGGCGGTGAAGGCGACCTATACGTACAAGACGGGGCTGGTCTGGGCCATGCCGTTCCGCATCGATGACAAGGAAGGCCGCGCGCAGGTCAACATGGTGCTGAAGTGCATGAAGATGGACGGCACCGTCGCGCGCCTCCACGAGAAGTGGTTCGGCATCAAGCCGGAGAAGGACTCCTGGGTCTACAAGGTGGCGCCGGGGCACGGCGTGCCGGGCATGGAAGGCTACGACCCGGGTCCGTACACCCCGAAGTGCTCATAGCATCGCTTCGATATTAGAAGTCCGCGCGCTGCATAAATCCTTCGGCACCCTCGAGGTGCTGAAGGGCATCGACCTCGCCGTCGCCCAGGGCGAGCTGGTCTTCATCATCGGGCCCTCGGGCTCGGGCAAGTCCACGCTGCTGCGCTGCTGCAATCGCCTGGAGGAGCCCTCCAGCGGCATGGTGGTGGTCGACGGCACCGACATCACGCGGCCCGACGTGGACCTGAACCGCGTGCGCCAGAAGATCGGCATGGTGTTCCAGTCGTTCAACCTCTATCCGCACATGAACGCGCTCGGCAACGTCACGCTCGCGCTGCGCAAGGTGCAGGGCATGGCCCGCGCTGACGCGGAGGCGAAGGGCATCGCCGCGCTGACCCGGGTCGGCCTGGCCGAGAAGGCGCGCGCCTGGCCGAATGAGTTGTCCGGCGGCCAGCAGCAGCGCGTGGCCATCGCGCGGGCGCTGGCGCTCGAGCCGCGCATCCTCCTGTTCGATGAGCCGACCAGCGCCCTCGATCCGGAGCTGGTGGGCAGCGTGCTCAAGGTGATGCGCGAGCTGCGCGAGTCGGGCATGACCATGGTGGTGGTGAGCCACGAGATGGAGTTCGCGCGCGCCGCGGCCGACCGCGTGGTGTTCATGGACGGCGGCCTGATCCTGGAGCAGGGCAGGCCGGAGAAGATCTTCTCGCGCCCGGAGCATGCCCGCGTCGGCGAGTTCGTGGCGACCATCGCCAGCCACCACTAAAGTGGAGCCGAATTTGTGGAGCTGAATCGCCTGGTCTTCAGCTTCTTCAACGCCGACGTCGCGTCGCGCTACTGGCCCGACATCGTGCACGGCATGTGGGTCACGACCTATCTCGCCGCCGGGGTGGTCGTCGCGGGTCTCGGCACCGGCCTCGCGCTCGCCATGGGGCGCTCGTTCCACTTCAAGCCGGCGAACTTCCTGATCGTGGTGTTCGCCGACGCCTTCCGGGCGCTGCCGCCGCTGGTGGTGATCATCGTGCTGTTTTTCGCGTTTCCCTACGTGAACCTGGCGATGAGCGCATTCACCGCGACGTGGCTCGCGCTCTCGCTGGTGCTGGCGGCATTCGCCGAGGAGATCTTCTGGGCCGGGATCCTGTCGGTGCCGAAGGGGCAGACCGAGGCGGCGCGCTCGACCGGCATGTCGCGGCCGCAGACGCTGGTGCACGTCATCCTGCCGCAGGCGGTGCGCCTGACCATCCCGCCGCTCACCAACCGCATGATCGCGATCACCAAGGGCACGGCGCTCGGTTCGGTGGTCGCGGTGCACGAGATCATCTATTACGCCTCCTCGGGCGCGAGCGAGGCCGGCAACCCGACGCCGCTCACGCTCGGCGCGCTGGCGTATCTCATCTTGTTCCTGCCGGTGGTGGTGTTCAGCCGCTGGATCGAGACGCGCTTCGCCTGGAAGCGCTAGCCATGCAGCAGATCCTGGACGTGTTCTTCAACCTCGCGATCCTCGAGCGCGCGTGGCCCTTCCTCATGCGCGGCGTGGCGATGACTGCGCTTCTCTCGCTCGTGGTGGTGCCGATCGGCCTGGCGAGCGGGCTGGCGGTGGCCATGCTCTACCACCTGCACCGCAAATGGCTGAGCCGGCTGCTGATGGCCTACGTCGACTTCTTCCGCGCCTTCCCGCCGCTCGTGCTCCTGCTCTTCATCTACGGCGGGCTGCCGTTTCTCGGCATCGACCTGCCGCTCTTCGGCACCGTGGCGCTCGCGTTCCTGCTGAACACCTCGAGCTACTACGGCGAGATCTTCCGCGCGGGGCTGGAGAGCGTGCCCGCCGGCCAGGCCGAGGCGGCGCGCTCCACCGGACTTTCGCGCTGGCAGACCATGCTGTGGGTGATCCTGCCGCAGGCG
>DASQAW010000520.1:0-2873 GCA_035635495.1 Burkholderiales bacterium | reverse complement strand
GATAGCAGCGCTCGGCGCGCAGGAACCAGGAGCCGGTCTGCCAGCGGCCGCTGCCGTTGTCGCGCTTGATCGGCAGCACTTGGCCGACCGCCTTGTCCAGGCCCTGCTGGAACACCTTCCTCAGTCGCGCACGCTCTAGCGCATCGTCGAGGCGTGAATCGAAGGGATCGACGTTGGCGGGCAGCTGGCGTTCGCGCCACAGGTAGTACCAGGTGTCCTCGTAGCCCGCGAACACGTGCTGGGGATCGAGCTCGAGCCTCTCCGCCAGAGTCTTGAGGAACACCGCCGCCTGCGCCGGCGTCGCGCCGTAGTTGACGCCTTCGTCGGCGAAAAGCGAGGCGTCGTCCCACAGCGGCTCGCCGTCCTTGCGCCAGAAGCACGACAGCGACCAGCGCGGCAGCTGCTCGCCGGGATACCACTTGCCTTGGCCGAGGTGCAGGAGGCCTTTGGGCGCGTAGCGCGCCTTCAGCTTCCTGAGCAGCTGCAGGCCGAGCCTGCGCTTGTTCGGCCCGACGGCTTCGGTGTTCCACTCGGCGCCGTCGCGGTCGTCGAGCGATACGAAGGTCGGCTCGCCGCCCATCGTCAGGCGCACGTCGTGCGCGGCGAGGTCGGCGTCGATGCGATGCCCGAGGCTCTCGATCGCGCGCCACTGCGCTTCCGTGTAGGGCTTCGTGACGCGTGGCGCCTCGCGCACGCGCTCGATGCGCATCTCGTGCGAGAACTCGACCTCGCACTTCTCGGTCAGGCCGGTGAGCGGCGCGGCGCTCGCCGGCTCGGGCGTGCAGGCGAGCGGGATGTGGCCTTCGCCCGCGAGCAGGCCCGAGGTCGGGTCGAGCCCGACCCAGCCCGCGCCCGGCAGGTAGGCCTCGCACCAGGCATGCAGATCGGTGAAATCGCTCGCCGGCCCGGAGGGCCCGTCGAGCGACTTCACATCGGGCGCGAGCTGCACGAGATAGCCGGAAACGAAGCGCGCCGCGATGCCGAGATGGCGCAGGATCTGCACCAAGAGCCAGCCCGAGTCGCGGCAGGAGCCGCTGCCGAGCGCGATGGTCTCCTCCGGCGTCTGCACGCCGGGCTCCATGCGGATGAGATAGCGCACGTCCCTCGCGACCTGCTGGTTGAGTTCCACCAGGAAGTCGTTGGTCCGCTTCGGCGCGCGCGGAATCTCGTCGAGCCAGGCCTTGAAGAGCGGCGTGAGCGGCAGCCGCGCGAGGTAAGGCGCGAGCTCCAGGAGCTGCCAGGGCTCGTACTGAAACGGGAATTTCTCCGCGTAGGGCTCGAGGAAGAAGTCGAACGGATTGATGACCGACATCTCGGCCACCAGATCGACCTCGATCGAGAGCTCGCGCGTCCTCTCCTGGAACACGAAGCGCGCGAGCCAGTTCGCTTGCGGGTCCTGCTGCCAGTTGATGAAGTGCTTCTCCGGCCGCACCTTCAGCGAATAGGCGTGCACCGGCGTGCGCGTGTGCGGCGCGGGCCGCAGGCGCACCACCTGCGGACTGAGCGTCACCGGCCGGTCGTAGCGGTAGCGGGTGATGTGATTCAGGGCAACATGGATGGTCATTGGTGTGGCGTCTATTGTTGAGCGGCCTCGACGTGAGCCTGGGCGAGAAGCGTCTCGGCGCCGCCGCCTACGCGCACGCCGCGCACCGGGCAGGCGTCGAGGTAATCGGCGCCCACCGCGATTTTGATGTGCGCCTCGCCCACCGCGCAGTCGTGCGCGATGTCGAAGCTGCGCCAGCGCGCCGCCACCCAGGCCTCCGCCCAGGCGTGCATGGCGACGCCGTTGTTGTGCTCCTGCCTCGCGTACACGTAGCCCGAGACATAGCGCGCCGGCACGCCGAGATGGCGGCAGCAGCCGATGAACTCGTGCGCCGCGTCGGCAGCGGAGCGTGCGCGATACTTCTCGCTGATCGCGCTGGCGAGCGCGCGCAGCCCGGCATGCGTCTCCGCGGCGCCGCGGAACTTCTCTGCAAAGCCGCGCCGTGCCGGGTCCAGCGCGGTGAGGCCGGTCGGCCGCAGGAACAAGAGCGGCGGCAGCGGCGCGCCGGTGAAGTCGGAGGGCTCGTCGAGCGCGGGCGACGTCTCAACGCCGCCCGTCGCCTCGATGGAAATTTCCGTGACCGGCTTGTCTATCGTGAGGACGTGCAGCACGTTGCCGTAGCCGTCGGTGGTACGCAGCGCGGCGCCCGGCGTGTCGAGCTTCCATCCCGTGACTTTCTGGCGCACGGTGTCGCGCGGCGTGAGACGCAGATACTGCGTCGACAGGCGTACCGGCGAGTCGTAGCGGTACTTGAATTCGTGCGTGATGGCGAACTTCATACCGCTCCGAGGTAGGCGCGCTGGATGCGGCTGCCCAGCTCGCCGATATCCGTCAGCACGGTGGTGAGAAATTCGTGCAGCCCGCCCTGGAACACTTCCTCGACGTCGGCGTACGACAGGCGCGCATGCAGCTCGGAGGCGAGGCGCTTGGCGGGCTCGTCCTTCTGGCCACGGATGCGCGCCATCGCCTCCTTCACCTGGTCGAAGCAGGCGGCGAGCGAGCGCGGCATGCGCCGCTCGAGGATCAGGAGATGCGCCACCTTGACCGGAAAGATCTGGTCGCGGTAGAGCTGGCGGTAGGTCTCGAAGGCCGACACCGAGCGCAGCAGCGCGGCCCACTGGTAGTAGTCGAGCGCGCCGCCCACGTCCTCCACCGAAGGCAGCAGGATGTGGTACTTGACGTCGAGGATGCGCGCGGTGTTGTCGGCGCGCTCGAGGAAGGTGCCGAGGCGCGAGAAGTTGAACGCTTCGCCGCGCACGATGGTGCCGTAGGTCACGCCGCGGAAAAGATGCGAGCGTTCCTTCACCCAGTCGAAGAACTCGGTCGCGCC
>DASQAW010000519.1:0-3082 GCA_035635495.1 Burkholderiales bacterium | reverse complement strand
GGCGCGACGAGGAATCTTTTCGATCCCTCCCGCAGCCGCCCGACAGGACCGAGTTCGAGCTCGAATTCGCCTGCCTTGGCCACGTCCGCGTCCGTGGAGTCAAAGGGGCGGTACCCAAGCGCGACCGCGGCATGCGTCACCATCGCTGCGATCACGGCAGCCTTTGCAGAGTTCCGTACCATGCTTCCGATCCGTTGATGAGCAGGCGTATATGCGGGCCATCCTGCTGGACGGCGTAGCACTCTTCGGGGCCGGGCGGCCGCAGCCACTTCCAGCAGAATTCATTTTCTTGCACGCGCCATGACCCGCTCACCGACTTGCTCATCTCCGTTCCGGTGAACGTGCCGCCGGCCTTGAACTGATAGGCGAAGTGCACGCCGTCGGCGAATTCCTGGTCCTGGAACAGCGTGCGCAATGCGGCGCCTTTGACGTCGCGCCAATGCTCTTTCTCGGCCGCTGAAGCGCGCAGCGGCAGGCCCGCTATCACTGTCGCGAACAACGTGATGACGACTGCAGCGTCCATTCAACGCCCTCGCTACGCAGAGCGATAAGGCAGAACTTGGACGAAACCTCGTCTTGGGAAGGCCGGGAGTCTGCGATGCCCCGACTGGGAAATTCTAGGCCACGAAATTTGCGCCTTCAACCCTTCATCGGCCCCGGCGGACTCCTTGCATTTCGCTTGCAGCCGACCTATTCAGCGCTGCGCCACGCTCGACACGGCGAAACGCGGCGAACAACGCGAGGTCGTAGGCGATCTTCAGCACGCCGCAAGCGACGAGCGGCGCCACCATCGCGCCGGCGGCGAACATTGCGCCGGTGATGGACGGACTTATCGCCGCGGCGAGGCTGCGCGGCACCGCCGTGAAGCTCGCCGCCGCCGGGCGCTCCGCGGGTGTCACGACGGACATGACAAAGGCGCCGCGCGCGGGGACGTCCATCTGCGAAAGCAGGCTGCGTGCGAGCAGTAATCCGAGCGTCACATCGAGGCTCGAGGCGAGCGCCGCGCCGATCAGGCAGAGGCTCGACGGAATGTGCGTGAACACCATCGTGTTGATCATGCCGATGCGCCGCGCCAGCGGCCCCGCGGCGAGCTGCGAGAAGGCCGCGAGCAGCCCGGTCCAGAAGAAGAACGCGCCCGCCGCGGCGAGCGTCATGCCGAAGCGCTCGAAGAGCCAGAGCGCGAGCAGCGAGTTGAGCACCAGGCCGCCGGCGAACGAGTCGACGCTGAAAAGCGCCGCGAGCCGCCACACGATGCCGCGCGACGGCCCGAGCGGCACCGCGGGCTTCTGCTCGTCGGCATGCGCCTCGGGCAGGCGCAGGTACAGCAGCCAGACCGCCACGCCGACCGCCGCGTACAACACGAACATGAGCCGCAGCGCATCGAGCATCGACAGCCGCGCACCCAGCCATTCGGGCAGGCCGGCACACAGCGCGCCGACGGCGCCGGCAATCGAGCCGAGGAAGCTGTAGCGCGCGAACACGCCGGTGCGGTCGCTCGCCGTCGCGAGCATCGTGTGGTCGAGCGGCATGAAGACGCTCGCGTCGCCGCTCGACGGGTTGAGCGTGCCGAAGAAGGAGACGAGGAGCAGCGGCCAGAACGCCGAGAGACCGGCGAAGGCGACGCCCGTCGCCGCCATCAGCAGCGCGGCCGCGAGCAGCAGGCGCCGGATCGAGAAGCGATGGCCCCAGCGCCCGACCGCGAGCGTCATGAATGCCGAGCCGAGCAGCGTCGCCGTGCTGATGAAGCCGACCTCGAGCTGCCCCATGCCGAGCGCGAGAAGGTACGCGGGCAGCACGATGGCGATAAAGCCGTCGGCGAACGAGCGCAGCGACCGGCCGAGCAGGATGCGGTTGATCATCCCTGCTTCCGCGTCGGCCCGCCGCTCGCCTTCCACGCCGCGTGGCCGCCTTTCATGTAGCGCGCGTCGAAGCCGGCGTTGCGCAAGGCGATGGTCGTCTTGCAGCCGACGTGGAAGCCGTAGACGCAGAACACCACCACCGGCTCGGACTTGGAGAGCTCCTGCGCCCATTCCTGCACACGCTCGGGATCACGCCACACCGCGCCCTCGACGCTGTCCTGCCGGCGCGTCGCGTGTGGCGCCGGGCGCGCGTCGATGAACTGCACCGGCTTGCCCGCCGCGAGCATCGCCTTCACCTCGTCGACCGCCACGAAGGGCAGCTCGCCGAACTCCTTCTGCACCAGCCCCCGCGGCGGCTCGACCTTGCAGGCGTCGTCGTAGCGATCCTGCACCGCCTGCCAGTCGACATTGCGCATGAAGGCGTCGACGTAGGACTTGGCATCGGCGCCGAAATCGATGTGATACGCGTGCTCGAACATATCGAGCGCCAGGATCGGAATTGCGCCAGCCACTGCCTGCGTATGCTCGGCCGCGTACTGATTGACGAGCCGCCGGTCGCGCGGCACGTAGAGGAGCAGCACCCAGCCCGAGCCACCGCCAAGCGCGTTGCCCATCGCCATGAACTCGGCGCGCCAGCGGTCGAGCGAGCCGAAGTCGCGCGCCAGAGTTTCGGCAAGCCCCGCCTTGGGCGTGCCGTCGCCGCCGAGGCTCGCGAAGTAGAGCTCGTGCAGCAGCGTGGAATTGAGCGCGATCAGCTCCTCGCGCTTCAGGCCGTTCAGGACGTAGCCGGGCGTCTTGGCGAAGTCGAGCGACTCGAGCTGCTCGGTGATGGCGTTGAGCCGGCGCATCGCGCCGCCGTAGTTGTTTTCGTAATGGCTCTCGATCAGCTTGAGCGACAGCCCGTTCAACAGCCAGGGACGGCAGTAGATCGGTTTCACTTGGTGGCGCATGCCTACTCTCCTTTCAAGTCAGTTCGCGCAGTCGATCCAACATTGTGAGGCGGTGCGCGAGAGGAGCAAGGTTTCCGTCATGGCTGGAGCTTCAGCGCTGCGCCGATCGCCTTCCAGCCGGAGTGGCCGCTGTTCATGTACTTCGCGTCGAAGCCGGCCTCGCGCAGCTTGATCGCGGTCTTGCAGCCGACGTGAAAGCCGTACGCGCAGTACACGACCACCGGTTCTGATTTCGAGAGCTCGCCGATCCACTGCTGGAGCTGCTCGGGATCC
>DASQAW010000518.1:0-4476 GCA_035635495.1 Burkholderiales bacterium | reverse complement strand
GCGCCCATCACCGAGCCGGCGCGCATGCCGTACTTCTTGCGGAACACGTCCGCCACCGGCGTATCGGCCGCGAGCTTCAGCTCGGCCCTCAATTCGTTCAACTTCTTCAACGCGTCCTCCGCGGCGAGCTTCACGGCGTTGCCGCTGTGGAAGAGCGAGCGCGAGCCGAGCGTCGCCATGTCGAACGGCGTCACATCGGTATCCGAATGCACGACGGTGACCGCCTCGGTCGGTAGCCGCAGCACTTCGGCGGCGATCTGCGCCATGGCGGTGTCGGACCCCTGTCCCATGTCGACGCAGCTCGTGTAGACGGTGCAGCTGCCGTCGGCATTGACGCTCACCGCGGCGAGCGACGTGGTGTTGGCGATGCACGCCTTGAAGCCGATGGCGATGCCGCGGCCGCGCTTGACGTTGCCCGAGCCGCGGTCAAAGGGCTGCCCCCACTCCATCAGACTCGCGGTGCGCTCGAGCACCTTCTCGAGCGCCGCATCCTTCATCTTCGTGCCGGTCGCCTGCGGGCGGCCTTCGCGCAGCAGGTTCTTGCGCCGGAACTCGAGCGGGTCCAGCCCCAGCTCGCGCGCGATCATGTCGGTGTGGCTCTCGTAGGCCCAGACGAGCTGCGGGATGCCGAAGCCGCGCAGCGCGCCGGCCGGCGGCAGGTTCGTATAGAGCGCGTAGGAATCGATCGACACATCCTGGACGTCGTACGGTCCGGGAGCGGTGAAACCTGACTTTTGCGTCACCCGCGGCCCGATGTCGGCATAGGCGCCGCCGTTCCACCACACCTCGCAGTCGCGCGCGACGATGCGCCCGTCCTTCGACACGCCGCTCTTGATGCGGAAGGTGCTGGCGTGCTTGGTGATGGTGAAGAACTGCTCCTCCATCGTCAGCGAGATCTTCACCGGCCTGTGCGCCAGCAGCGAGAGCACGGCGACCAGCGCTTCCAGCTTGATGTAGAGCTTGGCGCCGAAGCCGCCGCCGAGGAACGGCACCCGCACGCGCACCCGGTTCTCCGGCCAGCCGAGCAGCCGCGCGATCTCGATGCGCACGAACGACGGGCTCTGCGACGCCGTGTGAATGGTGATCGAGCTCTCCGTGCTTTCGGCGACGGAGACCAGCGGCTCGAGCGGCGTGTGCATCACCTGCTGGGTGCGGAAGCGGTGCTCGAAGACCCGCTCGGCGCCTTTCATGGCCTTGGCGGCATCGCCGCGCCGCAGGCGGAAGTCCAGCGCAATGTTCGTATTGGTTTTGCCCTTGAGATGCTTCAAATCAGGGAACGTCCCGGCCGGCTTCAGCGCATCGTGCACGATCGCCTTGGAGGTCATTGCCTCGACCTCGTCGAACACCGCGGGCAGCTCCTCGTATTCGGCGGTGATCAGATGCACCGCCTCCTCGGCCACGTGCGGATCGGACGCCAGCACCACCGCCACCGGCTCGCCGACATAGCGCACCTTGTCCACGGCGAGCACCGGCTGGTCGTGGAAGGCCGGGCCGTAGAACGGATCGGGCACCACGGTCTTGATTTCGGCAGCGGTGACGACGCTATGGACGCCCGCCAGCGCCCGCGCCGCGTCGGTGTCGATGCGTTTGATGCGCCCGTGCGCCACGCTCGAGCGGAAGATCTTGCCGTAGAGCATCCCCGGCAGCCGCAGGTTATGGACGTACTCGGCCCGCCCGGTGACCTTGAGCCACGATTCCAGGCGCGGCACCGAGCGCCCGACCTGCGGCGTCTCAGTGGCTTGGGTGGCGCGCTTCATGGATCGCCCTTGCGATGTAGACGCGGAGCAGCTGCTGCTTGTAGGCGGCGGAGCCGTGCAGGTCGCTGTCGAGGCGCAGCGCCTCGGCCGCCTCGACCGAGGCGAGCCGCAGCGGCCGGTTGGTGGCGGCGCTCACGACGATGTCCACCATCTCCTCATCGACCACTACCGCGACGCCGAGCGCGGGCCAATCGTCCGCCGAGCGCGTGGTGCATTTCAGATAGGCGGCGCGGCGCGAGCCCATCGGCGGCACGGTGACGGTGGTGATGATCTCGCCCTGGGTCAGCGTCGTCTCGAGATACCCCGCGTACAGGCTCTCGACCAGGCAGCTGCGCTCGCCTTTGGGTCCGGCGATGGTGACGCTCGCGTCGAGCGCCGAAAGCAGCGGCGGCAGGTCCATGTGCGGATCGCCGTGCGAAAGATGGCCGCCGATGGTCGCCACGTTGCGCACGCGCACGTTGGAGAGCGTGCGGAGCGTGCGGATGATGACGGGCCAGCCCCCGCGCACGACGGGCGACTTCTCCAGCGCGCGCAGCGTGGTCATCGCACCGACGCGCAGCTCGCCCTTCGCGCCGAGGTCGATGCCGTGGAGGCCGGCAAGGTGCCGCAGGCTGACGAGGCGCGCCGGCCGCAGCACGCCCGCCTTCATCATCAGCATGAGCGCGGTGCCGCCCGACATCGGGCGCACGCCGCTCGCATCGAGCAGCGTCAGCGCCTCGCGCAGCGTTCGCGGCTCCGCCAGTTCGAATGGGCTCAGGCACTCCTCCTCGAGGGCATTTTAGGCATGCTGGGCCTGCCTCGGCCAAAGGACGAGGCCGAGTTTCGACGCTGGCGCTGCGAATGGGCCCAAGGTCCCATTGCCGCCACCGATGGTCCCCTAGCAGACTCCGCGGTGGGCGGCCATCCGGGGGCAAGGGAGCGCTTGGACAACGACGATCTCGAACGGGTCATGCAGGACGTGCCGCGCGGCGCCTTTGCGCTTGCCGCGCTGGCGGTCGGGGCGCTCCTCGTCGCCTGGCTGCTGATCTACTTCTTCGTTTTCCTGCCGCGCGGCATGGTGAGCTGATCCTTGCCGATCTCCGAAGAACTCATCGTCCGCTCCGAACTACGCTGGGCCGCGATCTCGGTCGGGGTCGTGAGCGTGATCATGGTGGCGCTCATCTTTGCCGGGCTGGTGCACCACATCAACCCGCCGAGCAATCTCGAGACGATCGACCCGAAGACCCTCCATCTGAGCGGCGAATTCACGGAGGCGAACCTGGGGACGCAAGTGTCCGCCGACGGCCAGGTCACCAGCCGGATCGTCGCCACGCAGTTCACGTTCCTGCCGCGCTGCATCGTCCTGCCGGCGAACCGGCGCGTGACGCTGCGCTTCGCCACCCCCGACGTGATCCACGGCGTCCTCGTCACCGGGACGAACGTGAATACGATGATCGTTCCAGGCTTCGTCAGCCAGGTGCACACCGTGTTCACGCGTACCGGCGACCTCCTCATGCCGTGCCACGAGTATTGCGGCCTGGGCCACAGCGAGATGTCGGCCACGGTGCGTGTCGTCGCCGCCGCTCAATTCAAGCCGGATGCCCAAGGCAGGGTTGCTTGTGACGCACGCTAGGTCGCTCACCTTCGCCCATCTTTGGCTGGCGTTCATCGCGTTCGCCGCCGCCCTGGTCCTCGGCGTATGGCAGATGTGGGCGCGCAGTCCGCTGCCGGCGCCCTTTGTCACGTCCTCGACGTACTTCAGCTCGGTGACTGCGCACGGCACCGCCATGGCCTACGTTATGCCGGTCTTCCTGATCATGGGGTTCGGCTATTACGTAGCCGAAACGGCGCTCGGCCGACCCCTTCCCGCGCCGCGATGGGCCTGGTCCGCCTTCGTGCTCGGACTCGCGGGCGCGCTGATGGCCACCGTGACCATCTTTTCCGGGCGCGCTGCCGTGCTCTTTACTTTCTATCCGCCGCTGACGGCCAGCGTTTTCTTCTACCTCGGCCTCGTGATGGTCGTCGCCGCGTCGTGGATCTGGTGCGTGCTGATGATGGTGGCGATGGGACAGTGGAAGCACGCCAATCCCGGCCGACCGGTCCCGCTCGCCATGTTCGCGACCGTGGCCAACGCGGTCATGTGGCTGTGGACCACGGTCGGAGTGGCCGCGGAGCTCCTTTTCCAGGTCATTCCCGCGGCGCTCGGCCTCAAGGCGCAGCTCGACGTCGGCCTTTCGCGCACGCTGTTCTCCTGGACGCTGCACGCGATCGTGTACTTCTGGCTCATCCCGTCCTACATCGCCTTCTACACCATGGTGCCGCAGGCGGCCGGCGGCCGGCTCTACAGCGACACCATGGGGCGCCTCACCTTCATCCTGTTCCTGATCTACAGCCTGCCGGTCGGGTTGCATCACCTGCTGATGGACCCCGAGCATTCCAACGCTTTCAAGTTCCTGCAGGTGGCGCTGACGGCACTCGTCTCGGTGCCGACCCTGCTCACGGTGTTCACCATCGGCGCTTCGCTGGAGATCGCCGGCCGTTTGCGCGGCGGCCGCGGACTCTTCGGCTGGATTGGCGCCCTGCCGTGGGACCGCCCGCTGGTGCTGGCGACCGGCCTCGCGTTCCTGATGCTCGGGCTCGGCGGCTTCGGCGGCCTCGTCAACATGAGCTATGGCATGAACGCCATGGTCCACAACACCTCGTGGGTTACGGCGCATTTCCATCTCATCTTCGGCGGCAC
>DASQAW010000517.1:0-5193 GCA_035635495.1 Burkholderiales bacterium | reverse complement strand
GACCGCGCGGTGGTCGAAGCCCAGCAGCGGGCCATCACCGCCGCCCCGGAGCAGCCGCTCAACAACCTCAACGTCGACGCCGGCGCCCTGTGGGCGCGGCGCATCATCGAGCGCCTGAGCGCCGAGGGCTAATCGGCCTTGACGCCGGCGGCTTTCACCACCTTCGCGTATTCCTCGCGCTGGCGCAGCATCGAGCGCGCGAACTCCTCCGGCTTGCCGGCGATCATCTCGAGGCCGATGTCGTTCGCCTTGCCGCTGACCTCAGGGTTGCGCAGCACCGTCGCGGTGGCTTCGTTGAGGCGCTTCACCATGTCGGCCGGCGTGCCCGCGGGCGCGAGCAGGCCGATCGTGATGTCGAGCCCGAACTGCGAGTAGCCCGACTGCGCGATGGTCGGCACCTCCGGCATGCGCGACCAGCGCATCGGATTCACCGCGGCGATCATGCGCACCTTGCCCGCCTTGACGTGCGGCAGGAGCGAGGCGGGACCGGCGACGACGACGTCGACGTCGCCGGAAAGGAGCGCCGGCACCGACTGCTGCACACCCTTGAACGGCACATGCACGAAGTTCGCGCCGGACTGGAGCTTCAGGAGCTCGAGCGAAAGATGGTGCGGCGTGCCGGTGCCCGACGACCCGTAAGTCACGCCCTGCGGCCGGCTCTTCGAAAGCGCTACCAGCTCCTGGATGCTCTTGGCCGGCGTCTTCTCGCCGACCGCCACATAGACCATCGAGCTCGCGATCTCGATCACCGGCACGAAATCCTTCTGCGGGTCGTACGGCAGGCTCTGGCGCAGCGCCGGGTTGATGGCGAAGTGCGCCGTGTCGGCGACGAAGAGCGTCGTGCCGTCGGGCGGTGAGCCTTTCACGTACTCCGCGGCGATGATCCCGGTGGCCCCCGGTCGGTTGTCGACTACCACCGTCGCGCCGAGCTGCTCCGACATCGGCGGCGCCATGAGCCGCGCGATCACGTCGGGCGCGCCGCCCGCGCCGAAGGGCACTACCAGGCGCACCGGTTTGCCTTGCGCTAGTGCTTGTCCAATAAACAGCAGCGACAGCACCATCGCCGCCCATCTTTTGGAATTCCAAAAACCAACCCCCCGCTCACTGCGCTCGCTTCCCCCCTTGACAGGGGGGCGGCAGAGGCGGTGGCTCATGACTGCACCTTGAGGCCCATCAGGCCGGCAATGAGGTTGCGCTGCATCTGGGAAGTGCCGGCGCCGATGGTGGCGCTGCGCGCGTCGCGGAAGTGCCGCTGCATGTCGAACTCCATGTTGTAGCCGTAGGCGCCGAGGATCTGCATGCCGTTGTTGGCCATCCTCGCATACGCCTCGGAGGCGAAGAGCTTCGCCATCGAGATTTCCTTGAGCGCATCCTTGCCGTTCGCCAGCATCCACGCTGCGTGCCACATCATCAGACGCGATGCCTGCAGTTCGGTCTGCATGTCGGCGATGAGGTGCGCCATCACCTGGTTGGTGCCGATCGGGCGGCCGAACTGCTTGCGCTCCTTGGCGTAGTCGAGCGCCAGATCCAGAATGGCCTGCATGCCGCCGATGTAGCCCGAGGTCGAGGTGATGCGCTCCATCTGCAGGCCGGAGAGCACGACGTGCCAGCCGTCGTTCTCGCCGCCGACCAGGCGCTCGTCGGGCACGCGCACGTCGGTGAAAAAAATCTCGTACGTGCCGGTGCACCGCCGGCCCAGCATGTTGAGCTTGCGCAGCTCGACGCCAGGCGCCGTGTTGTCCACCAGGAAGAGCGACATGCCCTTGCGGTAGAAGACATTCGGATCCGTCTTCACGTAGACGTTGATGACGTTGTTCTTGGCGCCGGCGCCTGTCGCCCAGAGCTTCTGCCCGTTGATCACCCAGTCCTTGCCATCGCGCTTGGCAGTGGTTCGCATGGCGCCGATGTCCGAGCCGGCGTCGGGCTCGGACATCGAGATGGAGAACTTCACCTCGCCGGAGAGCACCTTCGGGATCCAGTGGCGCTTCTGCTCCTCGGTGCCCTTGCGCAGGATGTTGAGTCCGCAGAACACCGGGCCGCCGTAGGCGGTAAAGAGGTCGAAGCTCTTGTACGAGAGCTCCTCCGCGATGATCACCATGTCGATGACGGTGCCGCCCAGGCCGCCGTATTCCTCCGGGAACGGCATGCGGAAGAGCCCCATCTTCAGCCACTCCTCGTAGAGCTCGTCGGGGAACGCCTGCTCGCGGTCGAGGCGCCGGATGTACTCGGGCGTGGCCACCTTCGCCATCATCTTGCGCACGCTTTCGCGCAGCAGGCGCTGCTCTTCGGTGAACTCGAAATCCACTACAGCGCTCCTTTCTCGCGCAGCTCGGCGAGGATCTCCCCGGTGTGCTCGCCGAGGCCCGGCGGCGGGCGGAAGTCGATCTCGCGGCTGCCGTCGACTTTCGCCGGGCGGTGCGGCGCCTTTATTTTTCCGAGAGAGTAGACGGTCCGGAGGTGCTTCACCTGCGGATCGTGCTCGATCTCCTGCACGCCGAGCTCCGGCGCGAACGGCACGTCCTCGCGCTCCAGGCGTGCCATCCACTCGGCACGGGTCTTCCTGGCGAAGACTTCCTTGAGCTGAACCGCGATCGACTCATAGTGTTTCACGCGGTCGGCGCGCGTCGCATAGCGGGTCGCCCAATCCGGCCGTTCGATCACGCGGCACAGCGCCTGCCAGAATTTGTCGGGCGAGGACATGTGCAGGCCGAGGCACTTGCCGTCCTTGCACACCAGGTTGTAGGCCTGCGAGGCGCCGCCGCGCTGGTAGAGGGGCGCGGGCTCGCCTTCGGTGAAGTAGTAGGTCAGCGGCTCGAGGTTGAGCGCGATCGTGGCTTCGAGCATGTTCACTTCCACCAGCCGGCCTTTTCCTGAGCGCTCGCGCTCAAACAGGGCGGCCAGCACGGCTGACGCCGCGTAGTAGCTCGTCGCCGGATCCGAAATCGCCGGGCCGACGACGCGCGGATCGTCGTCGCGCCGGTGGCGGCTCATCCAGCCGGAAAGCGCCTGGCCGACGTTGTCGAAGGCGGGGCGCTGCGCGTAAGGGCCATCGGGACCGAAGCCGGTGATGGCGCAATAGATGAGGCGCGCATTCAGCTGCCGCAGCTGCGCCGGGCTGAAGCCCATCTTGTCGGCGACGCCGGGCCGGTTGTTGTTGATGAAGACATCCGCGGTCTTGACCAGCGCGTGGAGCACCTTGAGCCCATCCGGCTTGCCATAGTCGACCGCGATCGAGCGCTTGTTGCGGTTGTGCGCCTGGAACGCGGGGCTGAGGCCGCCGCTGCCCGCATCCTTTGCATGGGAGCGGAACGGGTCGCCGCCCTCGGGCCGCTCGATCTTGATCACGTCCGCGCCGTATTCGCCGAGGATCATCGCGGCGAGCGGGCCGGTGATGAAGCCGCCGACCTCGAGCACGCGCACACCGTGGAGCAGACGCATCGTGCGTGAAGATTAATCTATATTGCCGCTTCGACGAACATCGGAGACAAGAGCAATGGCTTACCAGACGCTGCGGATCGAGATCAAGGACAAGATCGCAAAGGTGGTCCTCAACCGGCCGGACAAGAAGAACGCGATGAACCCGCAGCTGCACCAGGAGATGACCGAGGCGCTGGAGGAGCTGCGCTACGACGACGCTGCCGCGGTGCTGGTGATCACCGGCGCGGGCAACGCGTTCTGCGCCGGCATGGATCTGAAGGAGTTCTTCCAGGCGCTGCGCGTGAAGAAGCCGAAGGACTTCGACCGCTACTACCGCATGGCGACCGACTGGCGGGGACGGACGCTGCGCTACTACCCGAAGCCGACCATCGCCATGGTGAACGGCTTCTGCTTCGGCGGCGCGTTCTCCATCGTCGAGGGCTGCGATCTCGCCATCGCGGCCGATGAAGCGACGTTCGGGCTCTCGGAGATCAACTTCCGGCTGTTCCCCGGCGGCTCGGTGTCGAAGTCGCTCGCCAACCTCATGCGGCCGCGCGACGCGCTCTTCTACGGCATGTCCGGCCGGCCGTTCGACGGCAAGGAGGCGGCGCGCATCGGCTTCGTCAATTTCTCCTTCCCGCTCGCCAGGCTGGAGAAGGAGACGATGGCGATCGCCAAGGACATCGCCGGCAAGGACCCGGCGGCGCTGCGCGCGACCAAGGAGGGCTACCGCTTCTCGCTCGAGATGACCTGGGAGGCGTCGATGAACTACACCTACGCCAAGGAGAACGAGCTGTTCGTCGCCCAGAAGGGCGGCTGGCTGGAGCAGGGCGTCGGCGAGTTCGTGCAGGGCAAGACGCGTCCCGGTACCGGCGAGCGCAAGTCCGTGAAAAAATAGCCGGCCATGACCTCCACCACCCGAAGGGCTTTGCTGAAAGGCGCGGGCGCCGTGGCGCTTGCGCCATACGTTATCGCCGCGCGCTCGCAGGAGACGCTGATCGTCAACACGCAGGGCGGCGAGTACCAGGAGCTGGTCGAGAAGGTGGTGATCCGCCCATTCGAGAAGAAATTCGGCGTGAAGGTGGTCCACGATCCCACGGGCACCGCGTCGCAGGACTACGCGAAGATCCGCGCCGCGCGCGGCGCTCCGGGATTCGACGTCGCGGGACTGCTCACGCCGCCGGAGGTCATCCTCGGCGTCAAGGAAGGTTTGCTGGAAAAGCTGACCGAGCGCGAAGTACCCAATCTGCGCCACCTGTGGGACAAGACCTGGCAGGTGATCCCGGCGGGCTCCGGCGCGCCGCACACGCTCCAGTACGCCGCGCTCGTCTACCACAAGGAGAAGCTCGACCGCCCGCGCTCGTGGGCCGATTACTGGGAGCCGCAGAAGAAGTACGGCGAGAAAGTGAAGGGCCATCTCATCAACTACAACCCGGCCAACCTGCTTTCCGTCTATGCGTTGATCCACGCCGCGCAGCTCGGCAAGGGCGGCGTCGACAACATGGAGCCGGCGTGGCAGCGGCTGAAGGCGCAGAAGCCTTACGTCGGCGTCGTCGTCACCGGCTCGGCCGAAGCGGTGCCGCACTTCGAGAACGGGCAGGTGTGGATCTCGCCGTACTGGAGCGCGCGCTCGGGCTACTACATCGACCGCGGCCTGCCCTTCGACATGGTGATCCCGGACGAGGGCGTGATCGGCTTGTTCGACGTGGCCTGCATCCCGACGGGCGCGAAGAACAGGAAGCTGGCGTATGAATTCCTCAACTGGCGCCTCGATCC
>DASQAW010000516.1:0-9582 GCA_035635495.1 Burkholderiales bacterium | reverse complement strand
CGTGCGCGCCGGGAAGGCGGCGTTGACGACGATGAAGTTCGGTTGCGACGCCACCACGGCGATCGGCGTGAAATCCTTTTCCGCGTTGTAGCCCGGATCGGGCGTGAGCGTCGGGTTCACCGCGAAGGACGACGAGGTCATCAGCACCGTGTAGCCATCGGGCGACGAGCGCGCGACCTGCGAGACGCCGAGGTTGCCGCCCGCGCCGGCCTTGTTCTCGATCACCAGCTGCTGGCCGAGGAGCTCGTTCATCTTCGGCGCTAGCAGCCGCGCCACCACGTCGACCGGTCCGCCTGGAGCGAAGGGCACCACCACGCGGATCGGCTTTGAGGGGTAGGGCTGCGCCACGGCAGCCGATGCGATCAGCGCGAGCGCGGCGCCGAGCAGTATGCGGATCACGGTTCCTCCTCTCATCACGAAACGGCGACCGGCGCGATCGCCTCGATGTCGGTGACGACGTCGACCAGCGCCGGCTTGCGGCTGTTCAGCGCCTCTTCCAGAGCGGGCGCGAAGTCCTTGGGCTTTTCCACGCGCAGGCCCAGCGCACCGATGTCGGCAGCGACGCGCGCGAAATCCACCATGCGGTAGGTCCACAGCTCGCGCGCCTTCGCCGTCTGCTCGCCGCCGTAAGCGCGGTCGAAGCCGCGCTTCGACTGGTTGCCGCTCGCGTTGTTGTTCACCACGGTCACCGCGGCGATGTTCCAGCGCACGGCGGTCTCGAGCTCGCCGAGGTGATACCAGAGGCCGGCGTCGCCGGTGAAGGTCACCACCGGGCGCTCCGGCGCGGCGCACTTCGCGCCGAGCCCGGCGGGGAACGCCCAGCCGAGGTGGCCGGCGCTGCGCAGGAAGCTCTGGCGCGCGCCGCGCACGTCGTACATGCCGCCCATCCACATGCCGGCGTGCCCGGTGTCCGCGAGCACGATCGCGTCGTCGGGCACGTGGCGCGAGAGTTCCCCGCAGATGCGCTCGGGGCGGATCGGCACCGCGTCCGATTCGAGCGCGGTGCGGTACTTCTCGCGCCAGTCCGCGCAAATCGCCTTGGCTTGCTGCAGCCACGCCGCGCGCCGCACGGCCGACTTGCGGTCGCACTGCGCCAGCATCTGCGCGAGCGTGACCTTGGCATCGCCGAGCACGCCCGCCTTCAGCGGGTAGTTGCGCCCGATCGTTTCGGGCTCGATGTCCACCTGCACGGCGGCGACGCCGATCTTCGGCACCTGCCAGACGTGCGTCGTCATGCCGCCGGCCGAAGTGCCGATGAAGCAGACCAGATCCGCGGCCGCGACCACGCGGTTCGCGCTTTCGCGCGAGTAGCTGCCGACGACGCCGACCGAGAGCGGATGCGAGCCGGCGATGCAATCCTTGGCGTTGAGCGAGGTGGCGACCGGGACCGCCAGCGCTTCGGCGAGCTGCAGGAGCTCGGCGGGCGCGCCGGAGGCGCGCACGCCGCCGCCTGCGACGATCACCGGCCGCTCGGCGCGCTCCAGCCAATAGAGCGCCTTTTTCACCTCCTCCGCGTCGGGAACCGGACGGAACGCCGGCACGCGGGCGAAGCGTTCCTCCACCAGCGGCTCCATCTCCGCTTCCTCCTGGTCGAGCTGGCCTTCGTTGCCGCGGACCTGCAGATGCACCGGACCGGGCGCGCCGGAAGTGGCGACGCGAAAGGCCTGTCGCACCATGTCCGGAAACCGCTCGACCGCGTCCACCGTCGCATTCCATTTGGTCACCGGCTCGAACGCCGGCAGGTCGTCGATCTCCTGGTACACCTTGCGGAACTTGGTTTTCGGGTCGCGGCCGCCGGTGAAGGCGATTACCGGCGAGTGCGCGAGATGCGCGTCGCGCAGCCCCGCGGCGAGGTTCATCGCCCCGACCACCTGCGCCATACAAACGCCGGGCTTGCCGCTGGCGCGCGCATACCCGTCGGCCATATAGGCGGCAGCCTTTTCGCCATGGCAGTGAATGCGCGCGATCGACGTGCGGCGCTCCATCTCCGCGAACGTACGCCGCAGGACCGCCGGCACCATGAAGACATGCGAGACGCCGTAGCCGGCCAGCATGTCCGCCAGGATCTGCGCACCAGTCGCCACTTACTTGATCGCCAGCGGGTTGGTCGGCGAGCCGACGGCGCCGGTGATCGGCAGCGCGGGAGCGACGAAAAGGAATTCGTAGACCTGGTCGGCGGCGCAGTCCTCGGCGAGCTCCTTCAGATAGAAGATCTCGCCCATCGTCATCCCCATCATCGGGATCGTGATCCAGTGCCAGGGCTGGTTGATGCCGGGCTCGCTCTCGTTCGGCCGCACCTCGCAGCCCCAGGTATCGCTCGCCAGCGCCGCGAGCTCGGTGCGCTTGATCCATTCGAGCGTCTCGAAGCCGAAGCCCGGCGCATCGCCGCCCGGATAGCCGTCCCAGCTCCCGGCCTCGAGCTTCGCTTCCATCTGCCCGGTGCGCACGATCACGAAGTCTCCTCCTTTAACGGTAATGCCTTGGACCTGCGCGGTGCGGTCCAGGTCCGCGCAGGTGATGGCGTAGCCATCATCGAGCCAGCGTTTGCCCAAAGCGCGCGCCACGTCCAGGAACACGCCGCGTCCGACCATCTTGTTCTTCGTCTTCTCGATGCCGCACTTCTGCGCGCCGGCGGAAGTGACCTCGCGGCAGTCGTAGCCGTTCCACATACTGTTTTCATAAAAGATATGGCCGAGCCCATCCCATTGCGTGCCGCATTGCAGCGGCATCACCACCATGTCGTCGGCGGCGCGGATGCCGCGATGGTCGAGCACGCCGGCATAGGCGTCGGTGCCGGTGCGCAGCATGGTGTGCAACGGGTTGATGCGGCCGAGCGCCGGGTACTTGCTCTTCGCGCCCTGCGGCCCGTGGTTGTCGAAGTTGAGCGCGAGCGAGATCACCTTGCCCTTCCTCACGAGGCGCGCCGCGGCGACGATGTCCTCGGCCCTGGTGTAATTCAGCGTGCCGATCTCGTCCGTCGGTCCCCATTTGCCCCAGTTCTTGTACTTCTCCGCGGCTTCGCGCAGGTCCTGCCGGTTGAGCTTGCGCTGCGTCATGTCGTCCTCATGTTTGCTGAAGATGTGCGCCGGACACCGGCCTCGGCCATTTGCCGCCACGCTGCCGCGAGCGAGCCCTCCAGGTCGATCGCGCGGCAGGCGTCGTCGATGACGCTGACCTCGAAGCCCGCGGCGCGGCCGTCGAGCGCGGTCCATGCGACGCAGAAGTCGGTCGCCAGCCCGCACACGAACAGCTCGCGCAGCCCGCGCTCGCGCAGATAGCCCGCGAGCCCGGTGGTCGTTTTCCGGTCGGCTTCCATGAACGCCGAATAGCTGTCGATCTCGCGGTGGTGTCCCTTGCGGATCACGAGCTGGGCGCGCGGGATGCTCAGGCCCGCGTGCAGCCCGGCACCGGGCGTTCCCTGCACGCAGTGCGCCGGCCAGAGGACCTGGTCGCCGTACGGCAATCGCGTGGTCTCGAAGGGCTTGCGCCCGGCGTGCGAGTCGGCGAAAGAGATGTGATCGTGCGGGTGCCAGTCCTGCGTCAGCACGACGTTGGCGAAGCCGGCGGCCAGGTGGTTGATGACGGGCACGACCTCGTCGCCCGTTGGCACGGCGAGCGCGCCGCCGGGCATGAAGTCGTTCTGCACGTCGACGACGATCAGGACGCTGTTTTCGGCTCGCGTACGATTTCCACCAGGGTGCGCAGCGCGGCGGTATAGGAGCGCCAGCCGAGGCCCTCCACCGTGCCTTTCGCCGCCGGCGAGATGATCGAATGGCCGCGCCACTCCTCGCGCGCGTGTCGGTTCGTGATGTGCACCTCGAGCACCGGGAACGGCATGGTCTTGATGCAGTCGTGCAGCGAGACGCCGAACTGCGTGAGGCCGCCGGGATTGAGGATCGCGCCCGCGACCTCAGTCCGGTGGTTGTGGAACGTATCGACCAGCACGCCCTCGTGGTTCGACTGCACGATGATGAGCTGCACCTGGATCTTCGCCGCCAGGGTGCGCAGCCGCTCGTTCAGCTGCTCGAGCGTCATCGTGCCGTAGATATGCGGCTCGCGCGTGCCGAGAAGATTCAGGTTCGGCCCGTGCAGCACCAGGATCTTCTCAGGCGCGTCGTGTCGCGGCATTCCAGTTCCTCTCCAGGTTGGCGATCAGCGCCGGGCTGAAGTGGCAGTGCGCCTGCTCGCGGGCATAGACTGACATGTAGCGCCGGAAGCTGTCGAGCGGCTCCTCCGAGATGCGGAAGGCGCGCCGGTTGCCGGCGGCACTGACCACCCCCGAGCCGGTCAGCCGCTCGACCGTGCGGGCGAGCGCCGCGTCCATGTCGGGGACGAGCTCGTCGCAGATCAGGCGCCCTTCGGGGCTCGCGCAGTCGATGCGCCGCTCGGCCAGCACCGCCTGCCGCGCGATGCGCGCTCCGACGAAGCGCGCGAGGCGCAGGTTCGCCGCGCCGGGAATGATGCCCTCCTTGCGCGCCGGCAGCGTCATGTAGGCGCCATCCGCCGCGAGCACGTAATCGAGCGTGAGCACGATCTGGCAGTGGCCGCCGATGGCGAAGCCCTCGATCGCGCCGATCCACAGCTTCTCGATGCAATCCGCCTCCGGCGAAACCTCGGGCTTAGCGAGGCCGCGGTAGAGCTTGTTGACCAGCCCCATGTCGCGCAGGATGTACCAGAGATAGCGGATCTTGCCCTGATACAGGTGGGTGAGGTTGATGCCGGCGCCGAAGAGGCGCTTGCCCGCGTAGCGCGGATGGCTGACCTCGCCGCCGCGGATCACGCACACCTCGCTGCGCGCATCGAGCAGCGCGACGTCGATGGCGAGCTCGAGCGCTTCGAGCGTCGACTCGTCCTCGGCATTGAGGAAGCGGGGATTGCGCATGGTGACCACGGCCGCCTTGCCTTCGCGGTGGACGCTGGCGCCGCCGAGGTCCAGCGCGCCGCGCTTCTCGTACTCGGCCAGCCGCTCGCGCGCCACCGGCAGGGGCAAAAGCATCGCGTGACAGAGGTGGGCGCCGGCCTGCGGGTCCGCGAGCACCTCGGCGAGGAACCTGCCTTGTGCGATTTCGGCGCCTTGCTTGTCGCGCTGCATGCGCGGCGCCTCGGCGGCGAGCGCCGCTTCATCGGGCAGCACGCCGGGAAAGGCGGCCGCGGCGCGGCGGCACAGCTCCTCGACGCGGAGGAAACGCGTGCGCCCGGCGGTGAGCTGCTCGTAGATCTGGACCGCGTTCACTGCGCCGGGATTGTAGCCGCCGGGTCCTGGCGGTAGAAGAGTTTCAGCTGGTCGTAGACGTCGGGGTAGCGCCGTCGCATCTCCTTCGGCTCGCGGAAGAAGGCCTCGCTCACCACGGCGAAGAACTCCGCTGGGTGCTCTCCGGCGTAGGGATCGAGCCAGGTGTCATGCCCGCGCTCCACGGCGTCGCAAAAGCCCTCGTAAGCCTCTTCGAACGCCCGCTTCCAGGCCCGGCGGTCCATGCCGGCGTGCAGCGGCGGCATGCCGTCCACCGCGCCGTCCAGCATGTCGAGCTTGTGCGCGAACTCGTGGATCACCACGTTGATCAGCGGATCATGCGCGGCGGCGTCCCAGGAGATCACCACCGGCCCGCCCGGCATCGCCTCGCCGGCGAGCTCGTCGTCCCACTCGTGCACCACGCCGTGCTCGTCGACCTCCTCGCGGCGCACGCGGAAGTCGCCCGGGTAGACCACGATGCCGCGCCAGCCGCGGTACCAGTCGAGGCCGAGCTCGAGCACCGGCAGGCAGGCCTGCGCCGCGATGGAGACCCGCATGGCGTCGGTCACTTCTAGACCATGCGCGCCGGCGAACTCCTTCTCCGCGAGAAACAGGAGCACCATGTCCCGCAGCTTGGCGCTCGGCGGCAGAAAGCGGAGATGGCGGGTCGCGCGCTGCCACAGCACGTCGTCCATGCGGTGCCTTGCGAGCACGCGCCGGCGGCGCCAATCGGTGAGCCAACCCATGAACCGTAAAATAGCGGTATGCGCTCCGTAGTCCAACTGCACCCGCAAAGTGCGGCCGCCGCGCTCGGCCCGCTCGCCGAGGGCCTCGCGACCGCGGACCGCACGCGCCTGGGCCAGGCGCTGGAGTTCGCCGAGCCGCTCTACGCCGGGCAGGTGCTCTCCACCGGCGAGCCGACCTGGGCGCATGCGCTCGGGCTCGCCGGAAATCTCGCCTCGATCGGCGTCGACGCGACCGGGCGCATCGCCGGCCTGCTGTTCGCCGCGCCGAAACACGTCGAGCTGGAGACGGTCAGCGCGCAATTCGGCCCCGAGATCGCCTCGCTCGCCACCGGCGTCGAGAAGCTGTACCAGCTGCGCATCGCCACGCGGGCCAGCCCCGTCGAGCAGAACGAAGTCCTGCGCAAGATGGTGCTCGGCATGGTCGAGGACGTGCGCGTGGTGCTCATTCGGCTGGCGAGCCGGACGCAAACGCTGCGCTGGTTCGCGCGCAACGCATCGCCCGAGCGCGAGCTCTATGCACGCGAGAGCCTCGACATCTACTCGCCGCTCGCCAACCGCCTCGGTGTGGCGCAGCTCAAGTGGGAGATGGAGGACCTCTCGTTCCGCTTCCTCGAGCCCGAGTTGTACAAGCGGATCGCGGGCATGCTCGACGAGAAGCGCCTCGAGCGCGAGCGCTATATCGCCCGGGCCATCGAGACGCTGACGCGGGAGCTCGAAGGGGCCGGGGTCAACGGCGAGATCTACGGCCGGCCGAAGCACATCTACTCGATCTGGAACAAGATGCGCGCGAAGTCGCTGGATTTCAGCCAGCTCTACGACGTGCGCGCGCTGCGCGTGATCGTGCCGTCGCTCAAGGACTGCTACACCGCGCTCGGCGTAGTGCACAACCTCTGGCAGCCGATCCCGAAGGAGTTCGACGACTACATCTCGCGGCCGAAGGGCAATCTCTACCAGTCGCTGCACACGGCGGTGCTCGGGCCGGAAGGCAAGACGGTGGAAGTGCAGATCCGCACCGAGGAGATGCACCGGCACGCCGAGTTCGGCGTCGCTGCGCACTGGCGCTACAAGGAAAAAGTCAAGACGTCGGAAGCCTTCGAGCAGAAGATCGCCTGGCTGCGCGAGCTGCTCGCGTGGCGCGACGAGGTGGCGGACTGGGCGAGCACCACCCGGAAGGCGCAGCTCGACGACACGGTCTACGTCCTCACGCCGCGGGGCAAGGTGATCGACCTGCCGGCCGGCTCGACGCCGATCGACTTCGCCTACGCGCTGCACAGCGATCTCGGCCACCGCTGCCGCGGCGCCCGCGTCGACGGCCACATCGTGCCGCTCGACACGCCGCTCGCCAGCGGCCAGCGCGTCGAGATCGTCACCGCCAAGTCCGGCGGCCCGTCCCGCGACTGGCTGAACGCCGAGCGCGGCTTCGTCAAGAGCCCGCGCGCGCGCGCCAAGATCCGGCAATGGTTCAACGCCAAGGCGCACGCCGAAACGGTGGCGAGCGGCCGGGCGATGGTGGAAAAAGAGCTGAAGCGAGAAGGCGCCGCGCACGCGAGCCTCGAGCTGCTCGCCGAGCGCCTCGGCTTCAAGAAGCCCGACGAGCTGTTCTTCGCCGTCGCGCGCGACGAAGTGAACCTGCGGCAGTTGCAGACTGCGGTGCGCGGCGTGGAACCGCCGCCGCTATCTCTGCGGTCGCCGAAAAAGGCGCGCAGCGCGGCTGCGAAGAGCGGCGTGCTGGTGGTCGGCGGCATGGACCGCCTGATGACGCAGCTCGCCAAGTGCTGCAAGCCGGTGCCGCCGGATCCGATCCGCGGGTTCGTCACGCGCGGCAAAGGGGTCTCGGTGCACCGCGAGGATTGCGCGAGCCTGAAGCGCCTGGCGGGGGACCAGCCAGAGCGCCTGATCGAAGCGCAGTGGGGCGAGGGAGGTGGGAGCTACACGGTGGAGATGGCGGTGACGGCGACTGACCGGCGTGGCCTATTGCGCGACATCGGCGATGCGCTGGCGCGCGAGAAGATCAACGTCACGGCGGTGCGCACGCAGAGCCGCGACGAGCTCGCCTTCATGCGCTTCACCTTCGACGTCACCGACCTGGCGCAGCTCAAGCGCGCTTTCGCCATCGTGCGCGAGCTGAAAGGCGTGATCAGGGTCTCAAGAGCCTGACGCGCGGACTTCGCCGTCGGTGGCCTGGACGCTGGGCATTGTTGCCGGCGCCGCCGGTCGGACTTTCGGACTGACTCCCGCCAGCGCGACGAGCAGTTCCTCCTGCGCGGAGCGGCCTTTCGCCCCGCGCCGCGGGCGCAGCCGCTCGTAGTTGCCGTCGGGGCCCATCACCCAGGCTTGGGTGTTGTCCTCGAGGTAGGGGATCAGTCCCTCGCGCACGACGCGCTTTTTCAGCGCCGGGTCGAGCACCGGGAAGCACAGCTCGATGCGCCGGAAAAAGTTCCGCGCCATCCAGTCGGCGCTCGCGAGATACACGTCCTCGGCGCCGCCGTTCTCGAAATAGAAGATGCGCGAGTGCTCGAGGAAGCGGCCGACCACCGAGCGCACGCGGATGTTCTCCGACACGCCCTCGATGCCCGGACGCAGCGCGCACACGCCGCGCACGATGAGTTCGATCTTCACGCCGGCGCCCGAGGCCGTGTAGAGCTCCTCGATGATCTGCGGCTCGAGCAGCGCGTTCATCTTGGCCATGATGCGCGCGGGCTTGCCCTCGGCGGCGTTCTTGGCCTCGTTGCGGATCGCGGCGATGAGCCGCCGGTGCAGCGTGAACGGCGACTGCCACACGTGCTTGAGCCGCCCGGCGCGGCCGAGGCCGGTGAGCTGCTGGAACACCTCGGCGACGTCGGTGCAGAGCTCCTCGTGCGCGGTGAACAGGCCGAAGTCGGTGTACTGCCGCGCGGTCGCCGGGTGATAGTTGCCGGTGCCGAGGTGCGCGTAGCGGCGCAGCACCTTGCCGTGGTCGGCGTCCTCGCGGCGCACGATCAGCGACATCTTGGCGTGCGTCTTGTGGCCGACGACGCCGTACACCACGTGGGCGCCGACCTCCTCGAGGCGCGCCGCCCAGTTCATGTTCACCTCCTCGTCGAAGCGCGCCATCAGCTCGACGACCACGGTGACTTCCTTGCCCTTGCGCGCCGCCTCGACCAGGATCTCCATCAGCTCGGAATCGGTACCGGTGCGGTACACGGTCTGCTTGATGGCGATGACGTTCGGGTCGTTGGCGGTGGTGCGGATGAAGTCGATCACCGGCAGGAACGACTGGAACGGATGGTGCAGCAGCACGTCCTGCTTCCTCAGCACCTCGAACAGATCCGCCCCGTCGAGCGCCGGCGGCAGCCCCGGCGTGAAAGGCGGGTACTTGAGGGCGGGACGGTCGACCTGCTCGAACACCTCGCGCAGCCGGTAGAGATTCACCGGGCCGTCGACGCGATAGAGATCGGGCTCGCGCAGTCCGAACTGCTGCAGCAGGAATTCCACCATGCCGAGCGAGCAGTTGTCGGCGACCTCCAGGCGCACCGCGTCGCCGAAGTGCCGGTGCAGCAGCTCTCCCTGCAGCGCGGTATGCAGGTTCTTGATCTCCTCCTCGTCGACGAAGAGGTCCGAGTTGCG
>DASQAW010000515.1:0-9737 GCA_035635495.1 Burkholderiales bacterium | reverse complement strand
CGCGGCGCCGCTCGATGCGTTCAGCTTTCCGTCGGGCCACACGCTGCACGCGGTGGCTTTCACCCTCGTCGCGCTGAACTACTATCCGGCGCTCGCGCCGACCCTCGTGGCATTCACGCTGCTCACCGCCGGCTCACGTGTCGTGCTCGGGCTTCACTACCCGAGCGACGTTCTCGCCGGAGCGGCGCTGGGCGCCGGCATCGCCGCCGCCTCCTTTTGCCTCTAGCGGGATCGTGCGCTGCGGCGGGAAGCGCACGGTGAAGCCGCTGCCGAGGCCCGGGTCGCTCGAGATGTCGAGCGCCGCCTGGTGGCGGGCGAGCGCGTGCTTGACGATGGCGAGGCCCAAGCCCGTGCCGCCGGTCTCGCGCGAGCGGCTGCGGTCGACGCGGTAGAAGCGCTCGGTGAGCCGCGGGATGTGCTCCGGGGCGATGCCGACGCCGGTGTCCTCGACCGCGAACGACGCGCCGTCGACGCCGTCGCGCCAGACGAGCTTCACTTTTCCGTCCTGCGGCGTGTAGCGGATGGCGTTGGAAATCAGGTTGCCGAAGGCACTGACCAGCTCGGTCTCCGAGCCGAGGATGTCGACCGCCGGCTCGCCGTCGAGCAAGATCGTGTGGCGCCCGGCCGAGAGGCCTTCGGCGTCGGCGCGCAGCCGCGCCAGCAGCGGCGCGATGCGCACGCGCTCCGCCGGTGGCGGCGGGGCCGATTCGAGCACCGAGAGCGCGAGCAGGTCCTCGATGATGCGGTGCATGCGCGAGGCCTGCTCGCGCATCATGCCGAGGTAGTCGCGCACGCGCTGCGGATCGAGCTTGAGCTCGCGCACCGTCTCGAGAAAGCCGACCAGCACGGTGAGCGGCGTGCGCAGCTCGTGCGACACGTTGGCGACGAAGTCGCGCCGCATGGCCTCCACCCGCTCGGACTGCGTGACGTCGCGCGCGAGCATCAGCGTCTGCGAGTCGCCGTAGCGGATCAACTGGACGGCGAGCACGATGCCGCGTTCCATCGGCACTCGCGCGGGCCGCGCGTCTTCCCGGTCGTGCGACGCGAGGTAGTCGATGAACGAGGGCTCGCGCACCAGGTTGACGATCGGCCGGCCGACGTCCTCGCGCGGGTCGAGCTCGAGCAGCGCCGCCGCGTTGTTGTTGCACCACTCGATGCAGTTCCTGGCGTCGAGGATCACGACGCCGTCGGGCATCGCCTGCGCCATGCGGCGAAAGCCGGCGAGCGCGTCGGCCAGCTCCTGCTGGCGGCGCTCGGCGTCGCGCTCGTGGTGGTAGAGCGCCGACAGGACTTCGTCCCAGCTGCCGCTGCCTTCGGGAACGTTGCCGGACTGCGGCGCCTGCGCCCAGCGCGCGAGTCGCGCGAGGTGGCGCAGCTGGTACGCGAGCATCGCGCCGAGGCCGCCGGCGAGGAGTGCCCAGCCCCAGGCCGCGCCAACGATCAGACCCGCAGCCAGGGCGGCCAGCGCGATGCCGCAGAGGACGGCGAGACTGCGGCCGTAAACCCGATTCAAGCCGCGCGCAGCCCGTAGCCGGCGCCGCGCACCGTGTCGATCAGCTTGTCGTGGCCGGTCGGCTCGAGCGCTTTGCGCAGGCGCCGGATATGCACGTCGACCGTGCGCTCCTCGATGTAGACATGGTCGCCCCACACCTGGTCGAGGAGCTGAGCGCGCGAGTACACGCGTCCCGGATGGGTGAGGAGGAAATGCAGCAGCTTGAACTCCGCCGGCGAGAGCGCGAGCCGCTGATCGCCCGCCGTGACGCGATGGCTCGCCGGGTCGAGGCGCAGGCCTTCGACCTCGACCATGTCGCCCGAGAGCTGTGGCGCCCGCCGGCGCAGCACGGCCTTGATGCGCGCGGCGAGCTCCTTTGGCGAGAAGGGCTTGGTGAGGTAGTCGTCGGCGCCCGCTTCGAGCCCCGAGATCTTGTCCTGCTCCATGGCGCGCGCGGTGAGCATCAGGATCGGCAGGTCGCGCGTGCGCGCGTCGGCGCGCAGGCGGCGCGCCAGCGCCAGGCCCGATTCGCCGGGCAGCATCCAGTCGAGCACCACGACGTCGGGCAGCGCCGAGCGGATCGCGGCCTCGGCCTCCTCGGCGGTCGAGGCGCGCCGCACGCGGTGGCCGAAGTGCTCGAGGTTGACGGCGACGAGCTCCTGGATCTGCGGCTCGTCCTCGACGACGAGGACGCTGGCACTCATCGAGCCAGCGCGGCAGCCTCGCGGCTGCTGATGTGGCGCACGTCGGTGCCCTTGACGATGTAGATCACGTACTCGGCCATGTTCTTGGCGTGGTCGCCCATGCGCTCGATCGCCTTCGCCACCCAGATGACGTCGAGCGCGGTGGTGATCGTGCGCGGGTCTTCCATCATGTACGTGACGAGCTGGCGCAGGATCGACTGGAACTCGCTGTCGATCGAGGCGTCCTGCCGGATCACCTCCATCGCCGCGTCGCAGTCGAGCCGCGCGAAGGCGTCGAGCGCGCGGCGCAGCATGGAGATCACCACCTCCGCGGCATGGCGCACGTCGGCCGTGCGCGTGAGGCGGCCGCCGCTGTACTCGCGCTCGGCGATGCTCTTGCCCATGCGCGCGATCTTCTGCGCCTCGTCGCCGATGCGCTCGAGGTCGGTGACGGTCTTGGTGATGGCGAAGATCAGACGCAGGTCGTTGGCCGCCGGCTGGCGCTTGACGATGACGTGGCTGCATTCGCCGTCGAGCGCCACCTCCATCTCGTTCACGCGCCGGTCGGTGGCGATGACGTCGTCGAGGAGCGCCCGCTCGCCCGAGCCGAAGCCGTCGAGTGCGCGCCGGATCTGCGACTCGACCAGCCCGCCCATCTCGAGCACGCGGGAGCGGATCGATTCCAGCTCCGCGTCGAACTGCTTGGAAAGATGCTCGTTCACGCCAACGCCCATTATGACAAATCCGTGACCGTAGATTTTCGGACGCCCAAGGGTATGCGGCTTGCGTGACCGTTCGATGACCGCCCGGTCCAGGCGGTCATGAAACGGAAATATTGGGCCCCTAGGCTCGCGCCCCAGCATCCATCAGCCAATCAGGAGACTCATGCCGATGTTCCGCAGACTCATTGGCGCCGCTGCGCTTGGCGCGGCCGCCATTGGCACCAGCGCATTCGCGACCGACATCACCGGCGCCGGCGCCACCTTCCCTTATCCGATCTATGCCAAATGGGCGGACGTCTATAGAAAAGAGACGGGCGTCGGCCTCAACTATCAGTCGATCGGCTCGGGCGGCGGCATCAAGCAGATCCTCGCGAAGACGGTCGACTTCGGCGCCTCCGACGCGCCCCTCAAGCCCGAGGAGCTCGATAAGAACGGCCTGCTCCAGTTCCCCGCCATCATGGGCGGGGTGGTCCCGGTGTACAACATCAAGGGCGTGGAGGCCGGCAAGATCCGCCTGACGGGGCCGCTGCTCGCCGAGATTTATCTCGGCAAGGTGGCGAAATGGAGCGACCCGGCGATCGCCAAGCTCAACCCCGGCATCAAGCTTCCCGACCAGGCGATCTCGGTCGTGCATCGCTCCGACGGCTCGGGTACCACGTTCCTCTTCACCAACTATCTCTCCAAGGTGAGCCCCGGCTGGAAAGCGGGCGTGGGCGAAGGCACGGCCGTGAAGTGGGCGACCGGCGTCGGCGGCAAGGGCAACGAAGGCGTGGCGAACTACGTCAGCCGCATCGACGGCGCGATCGGCTACGTCGAGTACGCCTACGCCAAGCAGAACAAGCTGGCCTACGCGCTCATGCAAAACCGCGAGGGGCAGTTCGTCGCGCCCGACGACGAGACATTCAAGGCCGCCGCCGCGGGCGCCGACTGGTCAAAGGCGCCGGGCATGTACCTGATCCTCACCGACCAGGCGGGCAAGCAGAGCTGGCCGATCACCGGCGCCTCGTTCATCCTCATGCACAAGCAGCAGGAGAAGCCGGAGAACGGCAAGGAAGTGCTGAAGTTCTTCGACTGGTCGTTCAGGAACGGGGGCAAGATGGCCGCCGACCTGGACTACGTGCCGATGCCCGACGCGGTGGTGAAGATGATCCAGTCCGAGTGGAAATCGCAGCTCAAGGACCCCTCGGGGAAGTCGCTGTATTGAGCGAAATGCCGCACGGGGCGCGAACGCTGCGCGCCCGGCCCTCCTTTAGAATCGCGCGAGGTTGTAAGTGAGTGCCGTCCTGCCGATCCCGGAATCCGCCCGCGCGCCCGAATTGACCACCGCGACCCCGCCGGGGCCGCGGGCGGTGCGGCATTCGAGCTGGGCCGACGCGATTTTCGAGAACCTCACGCGGTTCTTCGCGCTGCTCGTGTTCAGCCTGCTCGCCGCGATCCTCATCTCGCTCGTCGTCGGCAGCCAGCCCACGCTGCAGAAGTACGGCGTGCATTTTCTGTGGAGCGCGGAGTGGGACCCGGTGCAGGAGGAGTTCGGCGCGCTGGTGCCGATCTACGGCACGCTCGTCACCTCGCTCATCGCCATGCTGATCGGCGTGCCGGTGAGCTTCGGCATCGCGCTGTTCCTCACCGAGCTCTCGCCCGCCTGGCTGAAGCGTCCGCTCGGCACCGCGATCGAGCTCCTGGCGGCGATCCCGTCGATCATCTACGGCATGTGGGGCCTGTTCGTCTTTGCGCCGATCTTCCAGACGCATCTGCAGCCGGCCCTGATCAGCGCGTTCGGCTCGGTTCCAGGGCTGGGTGCGCTCTTCAAGGGGCCGCCGCTCGGCATCGGGATGATGACCGCCGGGCTGATCCTCTCGATCATGGTGATTCCTTTCATCACCGCGGTGATGCGTGACGTCTTCGAGCTGGTGCCGCCGCTCCTCAAGGAGTCGGCCTACGGCCTGGGCTCAACCACCTGGGAAGTCGTGTGGCGCGTGGTGCTGCCCTACACCAAGGTCGGCGTGATCGGCGGCGTGATGCTCGGCCTGGGGCGCGCGCTGGGCGAGACGATGGCGGTGACCTTCGTCATCGGCAATGCCCACCAGCTCGCCGTTTCCCTGATGGCGCCCGGCAACAGCATCGCCTCGGCGCTCGCCAACGAGTTCACCGAGGCGGTTGGCGATCTGTATTTCTCGGCGCTGATCGAGCTCGGCCTCCTGCTTTTCCTCATCACCACCATCGTGCTGGCGCTCTCCAAGCTGCTGCTCATGCGGCTTGCGCGCCACGAGGGCACCCCGACGTGAACGGCGAGGCCGCATCGTTCCCCCCGGTCAGCGCCATCACGCCGGGCAATCCGGTCTATCAGGCGCGCAAGCTGCAGAACCGGGTGCTGCTGCTGATCTCCTGTCTCGCGCTCGCCTTCGGCCTGTTCTGGCTGGCCTGGATCCTCGGCACGCTGTTCTACGAGGGCGGGGCGGCGCTGCTGCGCGCGGGCTTCTACTACCAGATGACGCCGCCGCCCGGCGAGGACGGCGGCCTCGCCAACGCGATGGTGGGCAGCTTGCTGCTCATCACCATGGGTACGCTCATCGGCACGCCCGTCGGCATCCTCGCCGGCACCTATCTTGCGGAATACGGCAAGCGCGGCTGGCTAGCGTTCGCGACGCGCTTTCTCAACGATGTGCTGCTCTCCGCGCCGTCGATCGTGATCGGCCTCTTCGTCTATACGGTTTACGTCGCGCAGGTGAGGCATTTCTCGGGCTGGGCCGGCGCGCTCGCCCTGTCGCTGATCGTCATTCCGGTGGTCGTGCGCACGACCGACGACATGCTGAAGCTGGTGCCGAACAGCCTGCGCGAGGCCGCCGTGGCGCTCGGCTGCCCGTCGTGGAAGATGATCATGCTGGTCACCTACCGCGCCGCGCGCACCGGCATCCTCACCGGCATCCTGCTCGCGGTGGCGCGCATCAGCGGCGAGACGGCGCCTCTGCTCTTCACCTCGCTCAACAACCAGTTCTGGTCGACCGACCTCAACCGCCCGATGTCGAACCTGCCGACCGTCATCTTCCAGTTCGCCATGAGCCCCTATGCCGACTGGCACCGCCTGGCGTGGGGCGGGGCCGCGCTCATCACGCTCGCGGTGCTCGCGCTGAACATCGTCGCCCGCCTGCTTTTCCACAAGAAGGACTGAGGTCATGGAGCAGCCCAACACCACTGCCGCGCGCCCGGCCATCCGCACCGCCGTGCGCTCGCGCCAGGCGCCGCAGGACCCCTCGCAGCTCACGCCGAAGCTGCGCATCCGCAACCTCGACTTCTACTACGGCGACTTCCAGGCGCTGCACAAGATCACGCTCGACATCCCCGAGAACCGGGTGACCGCCTTCATCGGGCCCTCGGGCTGCGGCAAGTCGACGCTCCTGCGCACGCTCAACCGCATGTACTCGCTCTACCCCGACCAGCGCGCCGAGGGCGAGATCATCCTCGACGACGTCAATGTGCTCGACATGAAGCGCGACCTGCCGCTGCTCCGCGCCAAGATCGGCATGGTGTTCCAGAAGCCGACGCCGTTCCCGATGTCGATCTACGACAACATCGCCTTTGGCGTGCGCCTGTTCGAGCGCCTGGGCAAGCGCGCCATGGACGAGCGCGTGGAGTGGGCGCTGACGCGCGCCGCGCTGTGGAACGAGGTCAAGGGCAAGCTGCAGCAGAGCGGCAACAGCCTCTCCGGCGGCCAGCAGCAGCGGCTGTGCATCGCGCGCTGCATCGCGATCAAGCCCGAGGTGCTGCTGCTGGACGAGCCGTGCTCGGCGCTCGACCCGATCTCGACCACGCGCATCGAGGAGCTGATCACCGAGCTGAAGAACGACTACACGGTGGTGATCGTCACGCACAACATGCAGCAGGCGGCGCGCGTCTCGGACTACACCGCCTACATGTACCTGGGCGAGCTGATCGAGTACGGCGACACCGACTCGCTCTTCATCAAGCCGCAGCGCAAGCAGACCGAGGACTACATCACCGGCAGGTTCGGCTAACTGCGCGGCTAGAGGTAGCTCGGCTCCAGGGTCCGCGCGCGCTGCTCGAGCAGGCGCCGGTTCAGCTTGCCGTGCGGCAGGCTGGTGAAGATCTTGATCCGCCGCATCAGCGTCCAGAAGCTGTCGCGCATCGCGTCGTCGGCATCGGCGGCAGCGCCTTCGGTGTCGACGTTCCAGTGCGCGATGAACGGGACGCCCGGCCAGTCCGGGAAACGCTCGCTCGCCGCGGCGTCGCACAGCGTGATGATGAAATCCATGCGCGGCGACTCCGGCGTGCGGAAGTGGTCGAGCGTCTTGGACCACAGGCCCGCGACGGGCAGGTGATGCTGCGAAAGGAACTCCAGCACGTATGCATTGACCGGCGCGCGGCGCAGCGCGCCGGCGCTGAAAGCATTGAAGCGCGATGCGCCGACCGAGCGCAGGATGGACTCCGCCATGAGGCTCAAGGCGCAGTTATCGTGGCAGACGAAAAGAACGTTCACTGCTTTGGACGGGCGTTCACGCTGGCTGGATGGGAACCCGTCCCCTGACGGGTGCAGACAAAATGATAGGTTCGACGGCAATGCGACCGCAACGTAATTTTTTTTGCGACCGGCGCGCGGGCCGGTCAATTTTTGAGCGTGCCTGACGCGCGCGTGTTGAAAAACAATGAGGCGCGGCGCATTCTCGTAAACGATCCACAGCCTTTCCACAGGAAGCTGTGGATATCGTTGTAACAATCCGGTCATGCTCGCGCAATTCTCTGAAAACGAAGGCCTACTTCGGCTGATCCACGCGGCGCGCACCTTAGGGAAATCGCCGCCGCGCCGAGGTAGATTGCCCCTCCGTGCTATCTTTTTGAACGGAGGAGGGACCAGACAATCAGACGGCTAGTTGTTCTCCTGGCGGCGCTGCTCGCCGCCAGCTGCGCGACGCGCACCGGCGACGGCCTTTCGCGCATCGAGCACGTCGTGGTCATCTACGCCGAGAACCGCAGCTTCGATCACCTCTACGGATTCTTCCCCGGCGCCGAAGGCATCGCGCAGGCGACCGCCGAGCAGAAAACGCAGCTCGACCACGATGGCCGGCCGCTGCCGTACCTGCCGGCGGTGTACGACGGCAACAAGGTGAATCCGCGGTTCCCGCAGAACCTGGCCAACGGCCCATTCCAGATCGACGCGCCGCCGGTCAACGGGCGCATGGAAGAGATCCTGCCGAGCCCGATCCACAACTACTACCAGAACCGCGAGCAGATCAACGGCGGGAAAAACAACCTGTTCGTCGCGATGACGACCGTCGGCGCCTGGGCGATGGGCTACTTCGACGGCTCGAAGATGAAGCTCTGGACCTGGGCGAGGGATTACACGCTGACCGATCACTTCTTCATGGGCGCGTTCGGCGGGTCGTATCTCAACCACCAGTGGCTGATCTGCGCCTGCACGCCTATGGATCTCACCGCGCCCGCGAACGCGACGGCCCAACTGGACGAGCAGGGACGCCTCAAGAAGCGGCCGGAATCGCCGCCCTCGGTGCTGCAGGGCCCGGTGCACGCTTACGACGGGCGCATCTCACCGGACGGTTACGTCGTCAATACCGCGCAGCCGCCTTATCAGCCGAGCGGCATTCCGCCTGCGCCGGGCGGCAGCCTTGATCTCGCCAATCCGGCGAGCCATCCGCTCCCGCCGCAGACGCTGAAGACGATCGGCGACACGCTCTCGGCGAAAGGCGTGGGCTGGGTGTGGTATGCGGGCGGCTGGCATGCGGCGCTCGCCGACGGCCGCAAGGATCCGGCCATCAAGCGCTCGGTGATCTACAGCCGCGAGCCCGGCAGCCCGATCTTCCAGCCGCACCACCAGCCGTTCAACTACTACGCGCGCTTCGCGCCCGGCACCGCCGACCGCGGGCGCCATCTCAAGGACGGCGACGATTTCCTCGCCGACATCGCCAAAGGCACGCTACCTGCCGTCTCGTTCTACAAGCCCGCGGGCCGCGTGAACCAGCACCCGAGCTACACCGACCTTGCCGGTAGCGACGAGCACATCGCGGACGTGCTCACTCGCCTGCGCGCCAGCCCGCAGTGGTCGAAGATGGCGGTGATCGTCACCTACGACGAGAACGGCGGCTTCTGGGACCACATGCCGCCGCCGACGGGTCCGGGCTGGAGCGACCGCTGGGGACCGGGCACGCGCATCCCGACGCTGGTGGTCTCACCGTTCGCGCGCAAGCGGTACGTGGACAAGACGGTCTACGACACTACTTCGATTCTGAAGCTCATCACCCGCCGGTTCGGCCTTGAGCCGCTGCCTGGCGTGCGCGCCAACGTGGGCGACCTGACCAACGCCTTTGAGTTCTAGTCGCCGGTCGGCGCGATCCGGTACTCGAGCACGGATTCCATCGCTTCCAGCGTGACGGCAAGACGCCCGGCGCCCGAGCGGTCCGCGGAGCGGATCACCATGCTGTGGCGCCTCACGCCCTCCGGCTCGAGCCGGTAGGTGAAGTTGGCGATGCTGAAGCCGTGCGATTCCACCAGCTCGCGCAGCTGTCGCTCGCTGAGCGCGGTGCTGCGCAAGAAGCGCACCGAGAAGTGGTAGTAAGCCTGCGAGGGCATCCGCACCTCGATCCAGCGAAAGAACGAGAGCACGCCGAGCGTAAGCACGACGGAAATGATGAGCGGGAAGTAGAAGCCGATGCCGGCGAGGATGCCGATCGCCGCGGTGATCCAGATCGACGCCGCGGTAGTGAGGCCGCGCACCGAGAGGCCTTCCTTGATGATCACACCGGCGCCGAGGAAGCCGATGCCGGTCATGATGCCCTGCGCCATGCGCGTCGGGTCGATCTGCACCAGTCC
>DASQAW010000514.1:0-3089 GCA_035635495.1 Burkholderiales bacterium | reverse complement strand
AAAATGAAGGAACGGACCCCCAGGCCGGCGGCATCAACGCCACCTACTCCGGCTGGCGCGGCGCGGTGATGGTGGCGCTCAACGAGCTGATGTGCTGGGAGCAGTACTACGCGGTCGGCGGCGCGCTGCGCCATGTCGATTTCAACCCGACGCCCGGCACGCTGAACTGCGCCGATTTCCCGGCCTCGGTCTCCACCGCGCCGGTGCAGTGCATGGAGATCTCGCTCTACCCCGCCTACAACGTGCTCTCGAAGATGATCTACCCCGACCCGGAGCTGCGCCGCGACATCATGTGCATCGGCGGCACCAGCCAGTGGCCGGCGACCATCTTCCGCGGCATCGACCAGTGGGGCGAGCGCTACGGCTACCTGCTGGTCGATCCGATCGGCGGCGCGATCGGCGCCTTCTCGCACGCCGACGGCATCTCGACCGGCGGCCAGGCGCGCACGCCGATCTGCAAGCTGCCGAACGTCGAGCATACCGAGCAGTCGTTCCCTGTCCTGTTTTTGTATAGAAAGGAAATAGTGGACTCGGGCGGTGCCGGGAAATGGCGCGGCGGCTTGTCGGCCGAGTCGTGCTTCATCCCGCACGGCACCGACCAGATCACGCACGACACGCTCTCGTCGGGCAACGCGATTCCCACCTCAACCGGGATGATGGGCGGCTATCCGGGCACGGTGAACCGCTACCAGTTCCTCAAGAACTCGAACGTCCTCGAGCGGATGAAAGGCGCCGAGCTGGTCGGCGACATCCGTGAGCTGAAAGGCGAGCCCGAGACGCTGCAGCTTCGCCAGCAGGACTTCACGCAGGGCCCGGCCGACGTCTATGCCGTGCTCTGGTCCGCGGCCGGCGGCTTCGGCGATCCGCTCGAGCGCGATCCGGCGAAGGTCGAGGCCGACGTCCAGAACGGCGACGTCTCCGAGGACGCGGCGCGCCTGATCTACGGCGTCGTCCCGGGCGATGCGAAAGCCACCGAGCGCCGGCGCGAGGAGCTCCGCGCGCGGCGGCTGCAGGGCCATACCGGCGAGCGGAAGCTGCGGAAAATCGACGGCGCACCGAAGTTCCTCGCCACCGAGACCCTCGCCGTCTTCCCGAACAAGCACTACGGCTGCGCGAAGTGCGGCACCGACCTCGGCCCGGTCAGCCACAACTACAAGGTTTACTGCGTGCGCAACGACCTGCCGATCGAGGCGGCGAACCCGCTCGTCGGCGATCCGCGGCGCTTCATCGATCCAACACCGCAGTTCCGACAGTTCTGCTGCCCGAACTGCGGCGTGCTGATCGAGAACGAGATCGCCGTCGCCGACGACCCGCCGCTCAAGGACGTCGAGATCCTTTCCGGCTGAAAATGGGGTCAGAGCAATTTTCCAGTAACTACTGAGGAGCGTAGGTGTTACAGGAAAATTGCTCTGACCCCTTTTACGCATGAGTTTCGCTGCCGTCACCTACGACGAAGCGATGCGCCGGGCGCGCGAGATCGTGCCGGCGCTGCGCGAGCGGGCGCAGAAGTGCGAGGACGCGCGGGTGCTGCTGCCCGAGAACGAGAAGCTCCTGCACGAGACCGGCCTATTCCGCTACCACCAGCCGAAACGGTTCGGCGGCATGGAGCTGCCCTTCGTCGCGGTGGTGGACATCGTCGCCGAACTCGCGCGCGGCTGTCCCTCCACCGCGTGGAACGTCGGCAACCTCGGCATCCATCACTGGATCCTCGCCTTCTATGAGCCGGAGACGCAGCAGGAGGTGTGGGATGCGAATCCGGATGTGCTAATCGCCTCGTCCATCGCTCTTGCCGCGGGGCGCGGCAGGAAGGTGAACGGTGGATACCAGGTGAGCGGACGCTGGCCCTTTTCCTCCGGCGTGGACAACTGTGACTGGAACATGCTCGCCGTCACGGTGTACGGCGATGACGGCAAAACGGCGGTCGACTGGCGCCTTTGCATGGTGCCGAAGAGCGACTACGAGATCATCGACACCTGGTACGCGATGGGCATGGTCGGCACCGGCTCGAAGGACATCGAGGTGAAGGAGATCTTCGTGCCCGAGCGCCGCGCGCTGGAGCTGACGAAATGCCGCGGCGGGCTCGAGCATCCGGGCGCGAAGCTGAACAGCGGGCCGCTGTTCCGCATCCCGATCGTCGCCTCCGCGGGTCATCCGCTGTCGGCAAGCGCCCTCGGCGCCGCGGAAGGCGCGTTCGAGCACGTCAGCCAATCGTTCAGGACCCGCATCGGCACGTACACGGGCGCGAAGGTTGCTGACTTCCAGGCGGTGCAGATCAAGATCGCCAGAGCCCGCGCGCTGGTCGATTCGGCGCGCTACCTGATGCGCCAGTCGGCGATGGCGTTCGACGATTACGCCGAGCGCAACACGATGCCCGACCTGGAGACGAAGCTGCGGCTGCGGATCCAGAACACGCTGGCGGTGGCGCAGTCGCGCGAGGCGGTCGAGACGCTCTGGTCCTGCTACGGCGCGAACGCCATCTACACGCGCGATCCGCTGCAGCGCTTCCTGCGCGACACGCAGGCGATCAACCAGCACTTCTCGTTCAACTTCGACATCGCCGGGTCCGCCTTCGGCACGGTCGCGATGGGCGGCAAGTACACCAATCCGACGATGTGAGGCATGAGCGAGCTGATCGCCCAGTTCGGCTACTTCGCCGTGTTCGTCGGCACGTTCCTCGAGGGCGAGACGGTGCTCGCGCTCGGCGGCGTGGCGGCGGCCTACGGCTACCTGTCGCTCCCCGGGGTCATGGCGGTGGCGGTGCTCGGCGCGTTCCTCGGCGACCAGACGGCTTTCTTCATCGGGCGGCGCTACGGCCGGCGCCTGATCGCGCGCTTCCCCGCCCTCGCCGCCAGGGCGCCGCGCGTGCAGGCCCTGATCCGGCGCTGGGACGCCCCGGCCGTCATCGTGCTGCGCTTCCTCTATGGCCTGCGCATCGCCGGGCCGATCGTGATCGGCACCTGCGGCATCTCGCCGTGGCGGCTGGCGTTCTTCAACTTCATCGGCACGCTGCTCTGGGCGCCGCTGGTCGCCGGCATCGGCTATGTCGCGGGGCAGGCGCTCGAACACTGGATCGGCCGCCTCAAGCACGT
>DASQAW010000513.1:0-7075 GCA_035635495.1 Burkholderiales bacterium | reverse complement strand
ATGACTCTCATGGCTTGAAGTAGCGCTTCTCGAGCTCGAGCTGCTTCTCGCCGCCCTCGCCGGCGGCCGGGACGTCGGGGATCGGATAGCTGCCGGCGGCATGCCTCTTCTGGAAGTCGTCCCACGCGGCGACGCCGCGCGCCTCGAAGTCGCGCATGAAGTCCCACACCGCAGCCCACATCACGTGGTGCGTGAAGCCCGGATACCAGGCGACGTTCACGCCGAGCGCGAGGTGCTCCTGCGCCGACAGGTAGCGCGGCAGCTTGCCTTTCATGAACGAGAGCACGCCCTTCACCGCGGCGCGCGCCTGCTTGATCTCATCCACCGAGTGCGGCGACTCGAACTGCACCCAGTCGACGCCGCCTCTCTCGTGATAGGCGCGCAGGCGCTCCAGGCACTGGGAAAGCCCGCCGTTCACCGCGTCGCGGGCGTAGCACTGCGCCATGATGACGAAGGCGGGATCGAGCTCGTTCTTCATGTCGACCGCCGCGCGGTAGCGGGCGATCGCCTGCTCTAGCGGCACCACTTCGACGCCGGCGGATTGCGTGCGGCGCTTGCCCTCGATCGGCTGGTCGTCGATGCGCACGCCGGCGAGCCCGGCCTCGATGGACTCGCGCACCAGGCGCCGCACCGCCATCACGCCGCCGTGGCCCGTGTCGCCGTCGAGGATCACGGGGAAGTCGACGCTGCCGGCGATCCATTTGCCGATCTGCACGCACTCGGTCATGGTCGCGGTGCCGACGTCGGCGAGGCCGGTATAGCCGCCGACCACTGCGGAGGTGCCGACGAATCCCGCCTCGCAGCCGGCGCGCTCCATGATGCGCGCGAGCGCGGCGGTCGGCGGATGCAGCACCGAAAGCACGCGGTCCCTGCGAGCGAGCAGCTCGCGCAGGCGAACGGCCTTCGGGTTGCTACTGGAGCCCACAGCGCGCGTACAGTCGCACCGCGTTGTCCCAGAAGAGCTTGCGCTTGCGCCCCTGGGGCATGTCCCAGTCGAGCACCTTCTCGACCGACTTCGGGAAGTGGCTCTCGCCGTGCGGATAGTCGGAGGCGTACATGAGCACGTCTTCGCCCACCAGATCGATGACGGCGTTGGTCAGCTTGTCGCCCTCTGGGATCTCGATGCTCTGGAAGTAGCGGCCGCCCGTCACGTAGCCGCTCGGCTTCGCCTTCAGCTGCGGAATCGCCGAGGCGATCGTCTCGGCGTGCTCGTCGATGCGGTGCATCCAGAATGGGAGCCAGCCGTGTCCCGCCTCCAGCGTTGCGAGGCGCAGCCTCGGGTAGCGGTCCATCATGCCGGCGCCGATGAGCGCCGCCATATTGCGCATGCCGCACCAGGGATGCGCTGCGGAGCGCTGCAGCCAGAGGTTGTCCCACGTATCGAGGCCACCGGGCGCATAGGGCGGCATCACCGTGAAGGTATGGAGCACCACCGCGAGATCGTGGTCCTGCGCCGCCGCCCAAACGGGCTCCAGGCTCGGATGGTCGAGCGGCACGCCATAAGGCGCATAGGCCATCACCGCCCACGCCCACCGCTCCTTGCCGCAGCGCTTGATCTCGGCCAGGCCCGACTGCACGTCGCGCGTGCCGACGAGGATCACGCCGCCGAGGCGCTCGGGATAGGCGCCGCAGTAGTCCGCCATCCAGCGGTGGTACGCGCGATACATCGCCGACTCGAGCGCGACGTCGTCGCCCGCGGTCCAGGTGCCGAACCAGCCCGAAGGCAGCGTCAGGTTGACGTCGACGCCCTCGTAGTCGAGGTCCTTGATGCGCTCGCCTGGCTCATGATCGCCGCGCAGCGCAGGCTCGCGCTCGCGCTTGGCGCCGGTGAAGCCCGCCATGTAGCCGCCCTTGTCGGGCTCGGGCTGCGCGGTGCCGAGCTTGCGCAGGTAGCGGCGCTGTCCCTTCGTGTACACCGGGAAGCCCTTGCTCTTGGAGCGATGCGGCTCCCACGCCGCGAGCTTCTCCTTCTCCGCGCCCGAGAGGTAGCGCTCGAGCACATCCATGTAGGGACCGACGTGCGTGTCGGAATCGAAAATGCGGAAGCCGTTTCGCGCCATGCCGCATTTTAGTGAGGTATACATTGCGCATGCGCCGCGCTTTCGCATTCCTGCTCATCGCTGTTTCGCAATGGGCCATCGGCCAGGCGTATCCCACCAAACCCGTGCGCCTGGTCGTCGGCCTCGCGCCCGGCGGCGCCACCGACATCATGGCGCGTACGCTCGCGCCGGCGCTCGGCGAGGAGCTCGGCCAGCCGGTGGTGGTGGACAACCGGCCGGGCGCCGCCGGATCGATCGGCGCGGCCACGGTGGCCAAGGCGCCGCCCGATGGCTACACGCTGTTCCTGGCCTCGAGCAGCTTCACCTCCAACACCGTGCTGCAGCAGAACGGCGCCTACGACCCGATCCAGGACTTCGAGCCGATCACCAACGTCGCTTCCGGTCCGTTCCTGCTGGTGGTGCGCAACTCGCTTCCGGTCAGCTCGGTGCAAGAACTCATCGCCTACGCGAAGGCGCATCCGGGAAAGCTGAACTACGCCTCGAGCGGCATCGGCAGCACGGCGCACCTGACCGGCGAGCTGCTGAAGCGCTCGGCCGGCATCGAGATGACGCACATCGTCTACCGCGGCGCCGGGCCGGCGCTCGCCGACGTGCTCGGCGGCCAGGTGGACCTGATGTTCGCGAGCATCGTCTCGTCGCTGCACCACGCGAAGAACGGCAAGCTCAAGGCGCTCGCCGTGACCTCGCCGAAGCGCTCGTCGGTGGTGCCGCGGTTCCCGACGGTCGCCGAGGCCGGCGTGCCGGACTTCGAAATGATCGGCTACTTCGGCCTGCTCGCGCCGGCCAGGACCCCGCCGGCGATCGTCGGCACGGTGCACTCGGCCGTGCAGCGCGCCATCCAGCGCCGCGACGTGGTCGAGCGCATCGCCGCCGACGGCGCCGAGCCGGACGGCTGCTCGCCCGCAGAATTGCGCGCGCTCCTGCAGCGCGACATGAAGAAGCTCGGCGAGCTGGTGCAGGGCGCGAACATCCCGCGCCAGTGATTCGTCAGACCTTCAGTGAGTCTTTTTCCAATAGACCGCGCTCCAATCGACGGGCAGGACTTCGTCGTCGATGTCGTGGCTGGAGCGGTAGTCGTCCACCGCCTGCCGGCAGGCGGCGATGTCCTGGTAGTCATCGATGATGCAGTAGCCGCCCTTCTCGAGCTTCGGATAGAGCGGGTTCAACGCGTCCATGGTGGACTCGTAGAGGTCGCCGTCGAGGCGCAGCACGGCCAGGCGCTCCACCGGAGCCTGCGGCAGCGTGTCGCGGAACCACCCCTTGAGGAAGCGCACCTGCTCGTCGAGCAGGTCGTAGCGGCTGAAATTGTCCCGCACCTCTTCCACGGACACGGCCAGGTCCTTGAACTGGTCGAAGTTCAGCCCGCGATCGAGCGGGTACTTGTCGGCGTTGGGCGGCGGCAAGCCCTCGAAGGAATCCGCCGCCCAAACCGTGCGGTCGGTGACGCCGTACGCCTCGAGGATCGCGCGCATGAAAATGACCGCGCCGCCGCGCCAGACGCCGGTCTCCATCAGGTCGCCCGGCACGCGGCGCCGGAGCACGTCCTCCACGCAGAAGTGGATGTTGTCGAGCCGCTTGAAGCCGATCATGGTGTGCGCGCGCGCGGGCCAGTCGCGCCCGTCCACGCGCAGGCGCGCGTCGTAAGGCTGCTGCACGCCGTGCAGGATGTTGCCGTCGCCGTAGATCAGGTTGGTGAGGCAGAGCTTGAGGAGATTCAGGTACAGGCCACGGACCCTGGCGAGACGCTGCTCGGAGGTGGCAGACATCTCCTCGCGCAGGCGCCGAATCTCCTGGAACAGACCCATCGTCCGGTCAGTAATAGCCCTGCGAGCGCCGGAACCAGTCCTTGACCTTGCCCCAGACGCCGTACTCCGGCACCGTGATGTCGTAGGTTACGACGCGCTTCGCCTCACCCGCTCCGCCGAGGGGCCGGTACTCGAGCTTCAACTTCTCTTCGCCGCTGCGCACCGGCGTGAAGGTCTGCCCCCGTTCGTCGGGCGGGCCCTCCGCCACCACGCGCATGATCTGCGGCTCGACGCGGCGCCATTCGTACTTGGGATCCTCGCTGCCGAGCGGGATGCGCAGGCGCGCGCCGTGATTGACCGTAACCGCCCCGCCCTCCTCGCTCGCCACCACCGTTTTGGGCGCATGCGGATCCCAGCTCTTGGCAAAGCAGCCGCCGAGCGCCAGGGTCAGGATGAGCGCGAGCCTCTTCATGCGGCCACCTGCTGCAGGGCCTGGCGCTCGGCATCGATGAGCCGCCCCAAGGTCCTCCTGAAGTGGGCCAGCGGGGCATCGGCCACGATGGCGTTCATCTTGAAATTCGGATCGGCGTCGAGCACTTCCTGCTGGCCTTCGATGATGAACTTGTCCTCCATGAACCCCTCGATCATGCTTTGGTTGAGCGAGAGCGCGATCGTCGGATCGTTGAGCTCGTAGTCGTGCAGGTAGTCCCAGAAGAAGTGCGTCGAGCGCTTGGTCTCGGGCGTGAAGAACTGGCAGTTGCGGTACTGCTTTGCGCCCTCAAGGTTACCTTTCTCGGCACCGGAGCCCGCCGGCGAGAACAGCGTCTCCATGAAGAAAATGCCGGGCACGTACATGCGCGCGATGTTGCGGCGGTCCACCTTGCCCGCGTTCCGCACCACCTTCCGGTGGAACGGCGGCGCGTCGGCAGCCATGTGCCAGCGCTCGACGCGGAAGCCGTCCTCGAGCCGCTCGATCGCCGCGGGCTTCGACTGGTACGCGTACTCCTCCGAGCCGCCGAGGGTCTTCGTGTGGACGAACGCGAGATGGGCGAAGTCGCTCAGGTTGTCCACGATCAGCAGATAGTTCGCGTCGTAGTGCATGTAATCGGGCTTGCCCCGCCACGCCGGATCGGACAGATAGTCGAAGTCGAGGATCTTCGAGGAATCGGCCTTCGCCGGGTCGCCCATCCAGATCCAGATGAGGTGCTGGCGCTCGACGAGCGGGTAGCCGCGCACGCCGAGGTTCTTCGGGATGTTGTCCTGCCCAGGGATCTGGATGCACTTGCCGCTCGGGTCGAATTTCAGCCCGTGGTACATGCAGCGGATGTCGTCGCCCTCGCGCCGGCCGTTCGAGAGCTTGGCGCCGCGATGGCAGCAGCGGTTGTCGAGCGCGACGACGCGGCCGCTGTCGCCGCGGTAGATGAGCACCGGCTTCTCCAGGATCGTGCGCGCGAGCAGTTTGCCGTCGATCAGCTCGTGATCCCAGGCCGCCACGTACCAGCAGTTCTGCAGGAAGGCTTGTGTTTCGGGTCCCATCCGATTCCTCCAGCCCCTATTTTGGCAGAGCTTCGACCAGCCGTTTGAGCGTGCGCAGGTCGGCCGCCACCATGCCGGCATCGCGCTCGAACTCCGCATCGCTCATCTCCGCCGTCTGGAACAGCACGAAGACCAGCTCGCTGCCGCTGCCGTTCGCGACGACGCGGATCGGCAGATAGACCCTGGTCCCGTCCGGCAGCGTGACCGTGTGGTCCAGGATGCCGAGCGCGTTCTTCGGCGCGAACTCGACGGTGACCACGCCGTTCGGCGTCTCGACCATCCAGCGGCCGTCGATCTTGCTGATCGAGCGGCCGAGCCCCGCCGCCCATTTCGGCAGGTTGAGCGGTTCGGCGGCGAAGGCGTAGACGCGCTCCGGGCTGGCGTCGATCGTGGCGCTGAGCAGGCGCGTCTTCACCGCTTCTCCGGCGCGATGTCCTTCAGCGTCGCGGCGAAGCGCTCGTGCGCCGCGAGGTCGACCGGCCGGTGCTTGGCCTGCGTGCCCGCCGGATGCTTGCCGAGGTGGTTGCCGCCCTTCCGGTCCTGCGCCGGCCGGATCGGACGCGGCATGAAGCCGCCGCCGCAGTTCGGGCAGACATTGGCGAGGCGCTTGACGCACGAGGAGCAGAAGGTGCATTCGAAGCTGCAGATCCACGCGTCGAGCGCGTGGGGCGGCAGCTTCTTGTTGCAATGCTCGCAGGTCGGTCGCAGCTCCAGCGCCATCAGTCGGCCTTGACGAAGTCGTATCGGCCCACACCCTGGATCAGCAGGAACCGGCATCTCTTCTTGCCGCCGTTGGCGATGTGGTGAACGGTGGGCGGCGACACCTTTGCGGACTGTCCGGCGGCGAGCTCGTGGTGCGCCGGCGGATCACGCGTCTCGACGAGCACGACGCCCTCGAGCCCGTAGTAGTAGTCCGACACGTTGCTGTGCCGGTGCCACGGAATCGCCTCGCCCGGATCGAGCGTGTACTCGCGCACCAGCACGTCGCTGCCTCGCGCCACGACGTGGATGTCGCGCACCTTGTAGGGCTGCGGCCGCGTCTCGCTCATGGTCTCCTCCTATTCGGGCTTGATGCCGGCATCCTTGACGATCTTCTGGAATTTCGCGACTTCGCCGCGGATGTAGGCGTCGAATTCGGAGAACCCCACCATGATGCGGATCGGCTTGCCGGGGTAGCCTTGTCCGAACGCGCCGGCATGGAAGAGCACGATTGCAACCGCGACTATTGCCGCCTTCATGGTCTCTCCCCTCACGTGCCGAGGCGCGCCTCGACGAAGCGCTCGCCGCCGGCCGCTTCGAGGAATTCTACGATCTCGCCCGCAGGCCGCTCGGGCGGTACGAGCCGGCCATCGGCGTGATAGCGCCGGAACGTCTCGCCCCAGGGGAACTCGTCGAGCGGTTTCGAGCGCGTCGCGAGCTGCATCTCGGTATCGACGACGCCGGGCTCGTAGCTCAGGATGTGCAGCTCGCGCGCGTCTTCCGCCGCGACCGACATCCCGGCCATGCGCAGCGCCGCTTTGCTCGCGCAGTACGCGGCGAGCCCCGGAAACGGGCGCTGCGCGGCGCCGGACGAAACGTTCACCACCCGCACCGGCGCCTTCGCCCGCTTGAGGACGAACCCCATGAGCCAGAGCGGCACCACCGTGTTCAGCTCGAACGATCGCGCGAGCTCCGCGGCATCGAGGGTCTGCACGCGCCCGGCCAGCCCGACCGCCGCATTGTTCACCAGCCCGA
>DASQAW010000512.1:0-1998 GCA_035635495.1 Burkholderiales bacterium | reverse complement strand
CCGATCTTCGTCAGCGTCACCGCGGCGCGCGACGACGCGGGACGGCGGCGCCTGGCCGACGTCGTCGCGATCACCGTGCTCCTCGTGCTCGCCGGCTCGGCGCTCTTCGGCGAGGCGCTGCTCAAGGCGCTCGGCGCCAGCCTGCCGGCGTTCCGCGTCGGCGGCGGCCTGGTGCTGCTGCTGATGGCGCTCGCCATGCTCAACGCCAAGGTCGGCGAGATGCGCCAGTCGCCGGCGGAAGCCGAGGAGCTCGAGGCGGGCGAAGTCTCCGGCGTGGTGCCGCTTGCCGTGCCGCTGCTCGCGGGACCCGGCGCGATCAGCACCACCATCATCGCCGCGCAGAGCGGCGGCATCGTGCACGTGCTCGGCCTGATCGTCTGCATCGCGATCCTCTGCGCCGGGCTGTGGTGGCTGCTGCGCGTGGCCCATGTGGTCGGCAGGCACATGAGCACCACCGCGCTCAACGTGGCGACGCGCCTGCTCGGACTCATCCTGGCCGCGATTGCCATCGAGACGATGGCCGACGGACTGAAGGAGCTGTTCCCGGGCCTGCTGGGCTAAAGGGCCATCGGGTTGCGCGGCGTGCGCTCGCCGAGAATGTCCTCCATGCGCGCGCCGATCGCGCCCTTGATGCGCGAGTGCGTGAGGATGTAGAAGCGCTCTTCCTTCACCGCCTGCACCACCGCGCGCGCCACGTCGTCGGCCGAGAGGCGGCCCGACGCCACGGCTTTCTTCAACATCTGCTCGCGCGCGAGCGTTTCCTTGGATTTGGCGGTCGCCTCGAGACCCGCCGGACGGTTGCGCTCCGAGTCGGCGATGCCGGTCGGCACGTAGGCCGGGCAGAGCACCGAGACGCCGACCGCGGCGCCGCGCTCGCGCAGGTCGTGGTGCAGCGTCTCGGAGAGGGCGACCACCGCGTGCTTCGTCACGTTGTAGGCGCCCGATCCCGGCGGGTTGATGATGCCGGCGACCGACGCGGTGTTGACAACGTGGCCCTCGTTGCGGGCGATGAGGCGTGGCACGAAGCTCTTCACGCCGTGGATCACGCCCCACAGGTTGACGCCGAGGATCCATTGCCAGTCGCCGAGGCTCGTTTCCCACACGGCGCCGAGCGGCGAGACGCCGGCGTTGTTGCACACGACGTACGCGCCGGCGAGCTCGCGGTCGATCCGCTCGGCGAACGCCTCCACTTCCTGCGCCTTGGATACGTCCAGTTTCATCGAGAGCGCGCGTACACCTTTGCGCTGCACTTCGGCGAGCACGGCGCTCGTATCGCCTACGTCGCCGAGCGCGACGTGCATCCCTTCGTCGGCGAAAGCGAGCGCCATAGCGCGGCCGAGGCCGCTCGCGGCGCCGGTGACGGCGGCGACTCTTCCTTTCAGCTCCTTCATTGGCGCTCCAGCCAGTCGGCGGCTTCGCGCCAGAGGCTATCGCGAAAGCGCTCGCGGAAGAAGCCGAAGTGGCCGATCGCCTTCGCGCCGACGTCGCGCGGCGTGAGCTTGCGGGTTTCCCATCGCGAATTGGGATACAGGGCGCCGAGCGCGCGCACCGCGCCGAGCGGGGCAAATGGATCGTCGCTGATCGCATAGGCGCGCAGCGGCGAGCGCACGCGCGCGTAGGCAGCGTCGACGCCGAGCGCGCCGACGAGATAGCGCGGATGGCGGCACCAGGCGGCCCATTCCTTCGCGACGCCGGGCGGCAGATCCTCGCCGAAGCCGAGGCGCGAGCCGGGAAAATAGCCGAAGAGCGCGGTGACGCCGTCGAGGCCGAAGTGCGTCGTCGGCCACATCCAGAGCTTGCCGAGCGGCGGCCAGTTGCCCCAATAGCCGCTCTGCGAGCCGACGATGAGTGCGCCGCGGATGCGTCCAGGCTCCGGCAGGAGGCCGATGGCCTGCCCGCCGAAACTATGTCCCACTACCAAAACGGGGTCAGACCCTTGTCGATTTTCGTAGGGGTCTTACCCCGATTTCGAAAGGAAGCGAAACGCGGCTGCCGCGT
>DASQAW010000511.1:0-3807 GCA_035635495.1 Burkholderiales bacterium | reverse complement strand
CATGACGGTGATCCAGACCGGCGCCATCGCCGCGGTGGCGTTCGTCTTCGGCGACTATGCCTCCGAGATTTTTTCCTTCGGCAAGCACAGCTCGGCCCTCTGGGCTGCCGGCGCGGTGATCGTCCTCACCGCGCTCAATTTTGCCGGCACGCTGCAGTCGAAGACCTTGCAGAAGGTGATGGAGACGGTGCTGATTACGGGTCTCGTGCTCTTTTCCGTAGCCGCCATCGTCATCGGCGGTCCGGCCAAGCCCGCGGCCGGCGGCGGCTCGGGCTCCTTCGGCTTCGCCATGATCTTCGTGCTGCTCGCCTACGGCGGCTGGAACGAGGCGGCGTACCTGGCGGGCGAGGTGCGCGATGCACGCAGGAACATGACCCGCATCCTCGTCTGGGGCGTCATCGCGGTGACCGCGCTCTACCTGCTGGTGAACGTCGGCTACCTGGCGGTGCTCGGCCACGGCGGCATCCGCGAGTCGAAGGCGGTCGCCGCCGACGTGATGCGCGTCATCGCCGGCGAGAAGGGCGCGGTGGTGCTCGCGCTCATCGTCTGCATCTCTGTACTCACCACCATGAACGCGGCGATCTTCACCGGCGCGCGCACGAGCTGGGCCCTCGGGCGCGACTTCAGCATCCTGCGGTTCCTGGGCGACTGGCGCGAGCAAGGGAGCACGCCGGCGAACGCGCTCCTGCTCCAGGGCGCCATCACGCTCCTGCTCGTCGCCGCCGGCGCGGCGACGCCCGACGGCTTCAACGCCATGGTCGCCTATACGTCGCCCGTGTTCTGGACGTTCATGTACCTCGTCGCGAGCAGCCTGTTCCTCATCCGCGATCGCGCGAAGGACAAGGCCGCGTTCCGCGTGCCGCTGTTCCCGCACATCCCGTTCGTGTTCAGCATGGCCTGCCTGTACATGCTCTACTCGAGCATCGACTACGTGCGCAATCCCGACTACGGGCCGAAGTTCGGCTGGGCGGTGGGCGCGGGCCTGCTGGTGATGGCCGCCGGCATCCCGCTCTATTTCGCCAGCCGCAAGGCGTGACGCTCACCGAGCTGCGCTACATCGTCGCCGTGGCGCGCGAGCGCCATTTCGGCCACGCCGCCGAAGCCTGCTTCGTCTCGCAGCCGACGCTCTCGGTGGCGGTGAAGAAGCTGGAAGAGGAGCTCGGCGTGCAGCTCTTCGAGCGCGGCCCGGGCGAGGTGACGGTGACGCCGCCCGGGCAGAAGATCGTCGAGCAGGCGCAGCGCGTGCTCGAGGAGGCTTCGCGCATCAAGGACCTCGCCGCTGCGGGTCGCGACCCGCTCGCCGGCCCCTTGCGCCTCGGCGCCATCTACACGATCGGACCGTACCTCCTGCCCAAGCTGATTCCGATCCTGCGCCGCGTCGCGCCGGCGATGCAGCTCCACATCCAGGAGAACTTCACCCATCGCCTCGGCGACGCGCTGAAGAGCGGCGAGGTCGACGTGATCCTGATCGCGCTGCCGTTCGTCGAGCCGGGCATCCAGACGCGCGCGCTCTACGACGAGCCTTTCTTCGTCGCGGTGCCCAAAGGGCACGCCTGGGAGGGACGCAAGCGCATCACCGCCGATGAGCTGACGCGCGAGAGCCTGCTGCTGCTGGGCGAAGGGCACTGCTTGCGCGACCAGGTGCTCGAGTTCTGCAACGCGCCGCGCACGCGCGCGATCGAAGGCGGCTCGCTCGAGACCATCCGCCAGATGGTGGCGGGCGGCGTGGGGGTCACCGTGCTGCCTGCCACGGCGATCAATCCGAATGTCGCCGACCCGCTCATCCGCATCCTGCCGCTGCGGCCCGCGCCCTCGCGCCGCGTGGGTCTTGCCTGGCGCAAGAGCTTTCCGCGCCCCGAGGCGATCGAGGCGCTGCGCAAGGCGATCCTGGCGACCAATCTTCCGCAAGTTGAAAAGCTATAAGATGTCAGACAACTGAGGGAGGAGGCCCCGATGGTGCGTTTCGTCGCTCTGTTGTGCGTCCTGATGCTCGCTGCGCCCGCCATGGCGCAGAAGAAGCTGTTGCGCATCCACACCGCCGGTCCGAACGACACCAACGTCGACAACACCAAGCTCGCGGTCGAGTTCCAGGACCGTTCGAATGCGGCGCAGAGCACGGTCGAGGTCAAGGTATTTCCGGCGAGCCAGCTCGGCCAGACGCGCGAGGTGATCGAGGCGATGCGCCTCGGCTCGGGCGCGGCCGGCACGACCGGCGGCCCCGCGGAGTACGCGTCCTTCGTGCGCCGGCTCGGCGTGCTCGGCCTGCCTTTCGAGTGGAAGAGCTATGAGCACGCGCTCGCGGTGCTCGACGGCCCGGTCGGCAAGGAGCTCGACCAGGACATGGAGAAGGGGGGCTTCAAGGTGCTGTCCTGGGCGGTGAGCTGGGGCTTTCGCAACGTGATCACGGCGAAAAAAGAAGTGAAGCAGGCCGCCGACCTGAAGGGCCTCAAGATCCGCACTATCCCGACCAAGGTGTTCGTCGCCGCCGTCAACTCCATGGGCGCCAACGCGACGCCGATGAACTTCGGCGAGATCTACACCTCGCTGCAAAGCGGCGTGCTCGACGGCTTCGAGCACACCGCCGCCACCGTGATCTCCTTCAAGATGAACGAGGTCGCCTGCTGCATTGCGCTCACCAAGCACTTGATGGATCCCACCTTCCTCGTGTTCTCGCTCGCCGAATGGAAGAAGCTCTCGGCCCCTGAGCAGGCCGCGCTGCAGAAGGCGGCGCATGACGCCGCCAGGGTGGTGCGCGAGATGGCGCCGCAGCGCGAGGCCGAGGCGCTCGCGCAGGTGAAGAAGCTCGGCATGAAGGTGAACGAGATCGACACCGCGCCGCTCGTCAAGGCGGCACTCACCGCGCAGGACGAGCTCGCCAGGGAGTTCGGCGCCGAGAAGCTGCTGGACCAGATCCGGAAAACACCCGGGTAGTGAAGCGGCTGTTCAGCTGGATCGACCGCGGCGTCGAGCACGGCGTCGCGGCGATCTTCGCGGCGATGTGCCTGGTGGGCCTCCTCCAGGTCTTCAACCGCTTCGTCCTCAACCGCTCGCTCTCCTGGAGCGAGGAATTCCAGATCTACTGCCACGTCTGGATCGTGTTCCTCGCCATCGCCATCGCCTACCGGCGCGGCGCCCACCTTTCGGTCGAGTCGTTCTCCGGCATGCTGCCGCCGCGCGCGCGGCGGGTGTTTGATGTCGTCATCGAGCTGCTGTGGATCTGGTTCGCCGTGTCGCTCGCGTATCTCAGCTGGCGCGTCTCGGAGGTGGCGAAGCTCCAGTACTCGCCCGGCCTCGAGATCCCGATGAGCTATCCCTATTACGGCATGGTCGTCGGCGGCGCCTATCTGCTGCTCGTGGTGCTGCGCCGGCTGTTCCGTTACGCGCCATGATGATCTGGGTGATGCTCGGGCTGCTCCTCGCAGCGATGCTGATCGGCATCCCGATCCTGCTCTGCATCGCGCTGGTCGGCTTCATCGGCATCGCTGCCGAGCCCGGCATCGTGCTGCCGATCTTCGCGCAGAAGACCTTTGCGCAGCTCGACTCCTACACGCTGCTCGCGCTGCCGTTCTTCATCCTCGCGGGCTCGCTCATGTCGGCCGGCGGGATGAGCCAGCAGCTCGTCGATTTTTCGCGCGTGCTGGTCGGCCACCTGCGGGCCGGGCTGGCCCATGCATCGGTCGTGGCGAGCATGGTGTTCGCCGGCATCTCGGGCTCCTCCACCGCGGATGCCTCGGCCATCTCGGCGATCGTCATCCCGACGATGAAGCGCTCGGGCTACAAGCCGGGCTTCGCCGCGGCGCTCATCGC
>DASQAW010000510.1:0-4316 GCA_035635495.1 Burkholderiales bacterium | reverse complement strand
GAGGCGCGTGGCGAAGCTCAGATACGCACGAACGAGCTCGAAGCTACCAAGGCGGCGCTCGCGAAGGCGCATGGCGAGCTCGAGCGGATGCGCGCACAGCCGGTGGCGCCGGCGGCGGAGCTCCACGCCCTGAATACCCGGGTTGCTACGCTCGTCAGCGAGCGCGCCACGGCCGGGGCCGCACTCGGCGAGGCGCGCGCCGAGATCGCAAACCTGCGTGCTTCAGCAAGGCAGCTGGAAAGCCAGATGGCGGGCGCCGAAGCGGCGCGGTCGCAGGTCCACGGCGAGCTCGAGCGTGCCCGTGTCGAGCTGGCCGAGCTGCGCAGTAGACCCGTGCTGAGCGAGGCGCCGCAATCGCAGGCGGAGATCGCCGGCCTGCGCAATCGCATCGACGAGCTTGAGTCCGAGCGCGCGGGCGTTGCGGCGCTTCTATCAGAGGCGCGTGCCGAGCGTGAGCAGGGGCGTGCCGAGCTGGACGCGCTTCGCGCCAAGGTGAACGACCTGGAGATGGAGCGCGCCGCGGCCGACGTGGCGCAGGAGCGCCGCGATGCCGTAGCGGCGCAAGCTGAGGCGCGGCTCGCGGAGACTCAGACGGCGCTCGACGAGCTCGAGCGGCGCCGCGAAGACGCCCAGGCCGCACTCGAGGCGCAAACGGAGCGCGCGCGCCTGGCCGCGGCACCCGTGCCGGCTGCTCCGCGGCCGATCGCGACGCGGCTCCTCGTGGCGTTCCTCTTCGGCGCGCTCGCCATGGGCGTCACCTACCTGCTGCTCCACCCCTGAAGGTCGTGCGCACGCTCGCGGTGTTCAAAAGGACACCGACGCGCTCGCGGGGCGCTTGCGCGACGTCGAAGCGCTGGTGCAACATCCGCTGCCCGATCTGCGATTTCGACGCGTACTGCCGCATGAAGAAGGAGCTGCGCGGGATGCTGGACCAGTTCGACGAGCTGCTCCGCGCGCGCGTTGCTTGCTGACGTTGTTGGCTAACGCTTATATAGCAGGTGTGCCGAGGAAGGGACTCGAACCCCCACAGTGTTGCCACCGCTAGGACCTGAACCTAGTGCGTCTACCAATTCCGCCACCTCGGCAGGGAGCGCGGATTTTAGCCGAAATAGCGATGCCAAAAAAAAGACCCAGTAGGACCGCATTGCGCCGGAGAGCGCGCCCCGAGCGGCGCGAAGTGCCGGCCGACGACTACCGCCGCGAGATCCTGCGCGAGCTCGAGCGCGCGGGCGAGCCGCTCACGCCGAGGGAGCTCGCCGAGCGCCTGCAGATCCGCGCGCGCGAGCGCTCCGCGTTCGACGCGGGCCTCGCGGCGCTCGAGCGCGCCGGCGAGGTGGTGCGAAACCGCGTCGGCGCGCTGCTCGTGGCGAAGCGCATCGCCGTGCTCGCCGGCCGGGTCGAAGGCCATCCCGACGGGCACGGCTTCCTCATCCCCGACGAGGGCGGCGCGTCCGTCTTCCTGCCGGCGCACGAGATGCGGAGCCTGATGCACGGCGATCGCGCCTCGGTGCGCCTCTCGGGCACCGACCAGCGCGGCCGGCCGGTGGGCACGCTGGTCGAGGTGCTCGAGCGCGCGAAGCGCCGCATCGTCGGGCGCCTGCATGACGAGCGCGGCGTGCTGGTCCTCGTGCCCGAGGACCGGCGCATTGCACACGACATCCTCGTGCCGCCCGCAGAAGGGCGCAAGGCGAAACCAGGCGAGATCGTCACCGTCGAGCTCGTCGAGCATCCGGCGCGCCATGTGCAGCCCGTCGGGCGTGTCGCCGAAGTGCTGGGTCACCACGCCGATCCCGGCATGGAGATCGAGATCGCGTTGCGCAAGTTCGACCTGCCGCACCGCTTCTCCAAGGCGGCGCTCGCGGTCGCCAAGTCGATTCCGGACGAAGTGCGCCCGCAGGACATCGAGGGCCGGCGCGACCTGCGCGAGCTCGAGTTCGTCACCATCGACGGCGAGACCGCCAAGGACTTCGACGATGCGGTGGTCTGCCGCCGCGAGGGCAAGAACTTCCGCCTGTGGGTGGCGATCGCCGATGTCAGCCATTACGTGAGGCACGGCGACGGGCTCGACCTGGACGCCCGCGAGCGCGGCACCTCGGTGTACTTCCCGCGCCGCGTGATCCCGATGCTGCCGGAGAAGCTTTCCAACGGCATCTGCTCGCTCAACCCGAAGGTCGACCGCCTGGCGATGGTCTGCGAGGTCGAGGTCTCGGCGCAGGGCGAGCTCGGCCGCTACGAGTTCTACCCGGCGGTGTTCCGCTCGCAGGCGCGCCTCACCTATACGAAGGTGTGGGCCGACGTCGCGAGCGGCAATCCGCCCGACCACATCGCGCGCCTGAACGAGCTGTTCCAGGCGCTCTATCGCAGCCGCGAGAAGCGCGGCGCGATCGACTTCGAGACGATCGAGACGCGCATGGTGTTCGATGCCAAGGGCAAGATCGAGAAGATCGTGCCCGAGGCGCGCAACGACGCGCACCGCATCATCGAGGAATGCATGCTGGCGGCGAACGTCTGCGCCGGCAACTTCATCGCCGAGCGCGGCCAGCCGGTGCTCTACCGCGTGCACGACGTGCCCTCCGAGGAAAAGGTGGCGGCGCTGCGCGCCTTTCTCGGCGAGCTCGGCCTCGGGCTGCCCGGCGGCGACGTGCCGAAGCCGCGCGACTACGCCGCGCTGCTCGACAAGATCCGCGGCCGGCCCGACTTCAACCTGCTGCAGACCGTGCTGCTGCGCTCGCTCAAGCAGGCGATGTATACGCCGGAGAACGTCGGCCACTTCGGGCTCGCCTTCGACGCCTACGTGCATTTCACCTCGCCCATCCGCCGCTACCCGGATCTGCTGGTCCATCGCGCCGTCAAAGCCTTGCTCAACCACAAAAAATATGAGGGCCTCGACTGGGAAGCGCTCGGCCGGCACTGCTCCGAGACCGAGCGGCGCGCCGACGAGGCGAGCCGCGACGTCGAGAGCTGGCTCAAGTGCTTCTACATGCGCGAGCACGTCGGCGAGACGTTTTCCGGCAGCATCACCGGCGTGACGCCTTTCGGCCTGTTCGTCACGCTCGACGAGTATTTCGTCGACGGCCTGGTGCACATCTCGGAGCTCGGCCGCGACTACTTCGAGTACGACGGCGCGCGCCACATGCTCTTCGGCAGCCGCACGAAGAAGCGCTTCCGCCTCGCCGACCGCATGACGGTCAAGCTGGTGCGCGTCGACGTCGACCAGCGCAAGATCGATTTGGTCCCTGCACCATAAATGGGGCGCGAGCCGCGGGTCGTTTTTGGGTTTCATGCTGTGCTGGCACGCCTGCGCGCCGACCCGCAATCCGTGCTGGAAATATTTCTGGATGAGACGCGCAACGATGCCCGCGGCAAGGATCTCGCGGCGACGGCAGAGCGCGCTGGTGTGCGGCTGATGCGCGTGCCGACCAAGCGCCTCGACGGCTTCTACGGCGGTGGCCGGCACCAGGGCGTGGTGGCGCGCGTGGCGCTCAAATCGCTCGGCGACAGCCTGGACGAGATTCTGGATGCGGTGGAGAAACCGCTGCTGCTGGTGCTCGACGGCGTCACCGACCCGCACAACCTCGGCGCGTGCCTGCGCGTCGCGAACGCGGCCGGCGCGCACGCGGTGATCGCGCCGAAGGATCGCGCGGCGGGCATCACGCCCGCGGTGTCGAAGGTGGCGAGCGGGGCGGCGGAAGCGACTCCTTACCTGATGGTGACGAACCTCGCCCGCACGCTCGGCGAGCTGAAGGAGCGCAACGTCTGGATCGTTGGCGCCGACGAGCGCGCGCAGCAGACGATCTACGCGGCGGACCTGCCTGAAGGGATCGCCTGGGTGCTCGGCGCCGAAGGCGAGGGCATGCGGCGCCTCACGCGCGAGAACTGCGACCTGCTCGTCCGCATCCCGATGGCCGGCGGGGTCGAGAGCCTCAACGTCTCGGTCTCGGCAGGCGTGTGCCTTTTCGAGTCGGTGCGCCGGCGCGTGAGCAAGTCCTAAGCCGAGCCGCGGCCGAGCTCGGTCTCGAGCTCCGCGAGGTTGCGCAGCAGCTTCTTCGCGTGCCGGTAGACCAGCTCGCCGTGTTCGTTGGGCTCGATGCCGTGCGGTAAGCGCGCAAAGAGCCGCGTGCCCACGAAGCGCTCGAGGCGCTGAACGCGCGTCGAGATCAGCGATTGAACCGTATCGAGCTCGTCGGCTGCGCGGCTGAAGCTGCGCAGCTCGTACGCCGACACAAAACAGCGCAGGTCTTTGATGTGAAGGATTGGATCCACGGTTCCTCCTGCATTTCTTATGCGCCGAGCGTGACGGTTTGCACACCGCCGCC
>DASQAW010000509.1:0-4179 GCA_035635495.1 Burkholderiales bacterium | reverse complement strand
CCGACGCCCTCGACGCGCATGAGCTGCGTGTGGCCGCCGGAAACCAGCAGGGCGACGAACGGGAACTCCGGCCGACGAGCGGAGAGCAGCGGCGAAAGCAGGTGGCCTTCGAGGTGGTGGATACCCAGCACCGGGATGGCGAGCGCTTCGCCGAGCGCGTGGGCGAAGGAAGCGCCAACCAGCAGCGCGCCGGCGAGACCCGGCCCTTCGGTGTACCCGATGCCGCCCAGATCCCGCAGCGTGCGGCCGGACTGGTCCAGGATCCGGCGCGTCAGCGGCACCAGGCGTTGGATGTGGTCCCGCGAAGCGAGCTCGGGCACGACACCCCCGTAGGCCTCGTGCATCGCCACCTGCGAGTGCACCGCGTGCGCGAGCAGGCGCCCCTGGCGGCCGTCGTACAGCGCGACGCCGGTTTCATCGCAGGAAGTCTCGATCCCGAGGACGAGCATCAGACTGATTTTGATACAATTCAGCCCCCCAACGAGCCGAGGGCTGGATGCCGACAGTAAGAGTCAAGGAAAACGAGCCGTTTGAAGTCGCCATGCGGCGCTTCAAGCGAACGGTGGAGAAGACCGGTCTTCTCACCGAGCTGCGCTCCCGCGAGTACTACGAAAAGCCGACCGCCGAGCGCAAGCGCAAGCTCGCCGCGGCGGTGAAGCGCCATCACAAGCGCCTGCGCAGCCAGATGCTGCCGCAGAAGCTGTACTAGCATCCTCTTAAAAGCTCAAATCACCGAAGACATGAAAGCCGCCATGCGGGCGAAGGACGCTGCACGGCTGTCGACGGTTCGCCTGCTCCTCGCCGCCATCAAGCAGCGCGAGGTCGACGAGCGCATCGAGCTCGACGACGCGGCGGTCGTCGGCGTGATCGAGAAGATGATCAAGCAGCGGCGCGAGTCCATCGCGCAGTTCGAAAAGGCGGCGCGCAAGGATCTGGTCGACGCCGAGAAAGCCGAAGTGCAGGTGCTCTCGGCCTATCTCCCCGCTCAAATGGGCGCTGCCGAGGTTGAAAAGCTAGTCGATTCCGCCATTTCCGAGACCGGCGCGGCGAGCGCCAAGGACATCGGCAAGGTGATGGCGGCGCTCAAGCCGCGCCTCGCCGGCAAAGCCGACATGGGGAAAGTCTCGGCGCTGGTGAAGACGAAGCTGGCCGGTTGAGTCAAAATCGGCGGGGCGTGATCCCCCGCTTATGATCCCAGACTCGTTCAAGCAGGACCTGCTCAATCGGGTGGACATCGTGGACGTGGTCTCGCGCTACGTCCAGCTCAAGAAGGGCGGCGCCAACTACCTCGGCCTCTGCCCGTTCCACAACGAGAAGACGCCCTCCTTCACGGTAAGCCCGGCGAAGCAGTTCTATCACTGCTTCGGCTGCGGCGTGCACGGCAACGCGATCGGCTTCCTGATGGCGTACACGGCGCTCGGCTACGTCGATGCGGTGAAGGAGCTGGCCGCCGCCGTCGGCATGCAGGTGCCCGAGTCGCGGCCGCCGACGCCGCAGGAGGCCGCGCGCAAGGAGCGCGAGACCGATCTCTATGCGCTGATGGAAAAGGCGATGGAGTTCTATCGAGCGGAGCTCAAGAAATCGCCGCGCGCCGTCGAGTACCTGAAGGGGCGCGGCCTCACCGGCGAGATCGCGGCGCGCTTTCGCATCGGCTACGCGCCGGATGGCTGGCAGAGCCTGAAGCTGCCGTTCCCGGAGTACGAGGATAAGGCGCTGGTCGAGGCAGGCCTGGTGATCGAGGGCGAAGAAGGCAAGCGCTACGACCGCTTCCGCGACCGCGTGATGTTCCCGATCTTCAGCGCGCGTGGCGCGGTGATCGCCTTCGGCGGCCGGGTGATGGGCGACGGCGAACCCAAATACCTGAACTCGCCGGAGACGCCATTGTTCGAGAAGGGGCGCGAGCTCTACGGCCTGGTGCAGGCGCGCGACGCGGTCCGCAGCGAGGGCCACGTGCTGGTGGTCGAGGGCTACATGGACGTGGTGGCGCTCGCCCAGTTCGAGGTGGGCAATGCGGTGGCGACGCTCGGGACGGCTACGACGCCGGTGCACGTGGCGAAGCTTCTGCGGCTCGCCGACGAGATCGCGTTCTGCTTCGACGGCGACGCCGCCGGGCGCAAGGCGGCGTGGCGCGCGCTCGAGGTGAGCCTGCCGCTCGCCCCCGACCATAAGCCCATCCGCTTCCTCTTCCTGCCGGACGGCGAGGATCCGGACACCTACGTCCGCAAGCACGGCAAGGAAGGCTGGCGGCGCAAGCTCCGGGAGGCCGAGACGCTCACCCAGTTTCTCCTCGCGCAGCTGCGCTCGGAATGCGATCTGGCCACCGCGGAAGGGCGCGCCCGGTTCATTTCGGTGGCCAAGCCCCACGTGCAGAAGGTGGCCGCGCCGGCCCTGCGCCTGCAGCTCGTCAACGAGATCGCCCAGCTTGCCCGGGTGGCGGAAGGGGAGATCGACCGGCTGCTCGAGCTGCCGCAGCGGCCGCGCTTCTCGCGCCCGGCGCCGCCGCGCACACGCTACACCGCGCCCGACAGTCCGGAATGGAGCTTGCTCTACAGCCTGCTCTGCAACCTTTCCCTCGTCGAGCACATCGACCCGGAGGCGCTCGATCCCGACCGGCCCGAATCACAGGCCCTGCTCGCCATCCGCGAGGCATGCCGCGAATTCGACGACGAGCCCTCCCTGGGCCTCCTTTTCGAGCGCCTGCAGGGCAGCCAGTGGCTTGAGTTGGCGCTGCGCGCCCATAGATATGGGGAAGAGATCCGCTTCAGCGCCGAGGAAGCCGAGACAGAATTCACGGAGGCGCTGGGCAAGCTCGATCTCGCTCGTCGCCGGAAAGAATTGGACCAGCTCCGGGCCGGCGGACTCGGCTCACCCGAAGCACTGCGCGCGTGGCAGGAAAAGAATCTGGAGTACAAACGGCTGGAAGGGGCACTTCCAAGCCCTTGAGCGGTCAACTATAATGCGCGGTTCTTTTTTCGGCGGTCGCGCAGTCATTCTTAGGGTAGTTAAGTCGGGGGATTGATGGCCCAGCAGAAGCGCAAATCCAAGGTGAAGAAAGCTCACGCAGCGAAGAAAAAGGCGCGGATCGTCCGCGCCCTGAAGCGGCACGCGCCGAAGGCGCGGCCGCACAGGAAGCTGCTGCGGGCGAAGCAGCCGGACCGCGCGCGCAAGCTCGCTGTCGTAGCCAAGGCCGGGGCGGCCAAGGGGGCCAAGCCGGACGAGAAGGCCGGCAAAGGCGCCAAGGGCGCGATCAAGACGACGGCCAAGCAGGCGCTCGAGCTCCTCGAAGCGAAGGTTGCGCAGGTCAAGACGAAGGGCAAGCGGGGCCGCCGTGGCGGGAAGGACGCGTGGCACATCCCCGCCGAGCTGCCGAAGGAAGACGCCGAGACCCGCCGCACGCGGCTCAAGAACCTGATCAAGCTGGGCAAGGAACGCGGGTTCCTGACCTACTCGGAGATCAACGACCACCTCCCGGACGACCTCGTCGACGCCGAGCAGATCGAGGCGATCATCTCGACCTTCGGCGACATGGGCATCCAGGTCTACGACCAGGCGCCCGACCAGGAGCAGCTCCTCATCGCCGCCGACGCGGCCCCGGTCGCCCAGCCCGACGAGGACGTCGAAGAGCAGGCCGAGGCCGCCCTGTCGACCGTCGACTCCGAATTCGGCCGCACCACCGACCCGGTGCGCATGTACATGCGCGAGATGGGCTCGGTCGAACTCCTAACGCGCGAAGGCGAGATCGAGATCGCCAAGCGCATCGAGGACGGCCTGCGGCACATGATCCTGGCGATCAGCGCCTGCCCGACCACCGTGCGCGAGATCCTGGATCTCGCCGACAAGGTCGAGAAGGACGAGATGCGCATCGACGAGGTGGTCGATGGGCTGATTGACCCGAACGCCAAGGACAGCTTCGATCCGAAGAAAGCCGCGCCGACGCCGGAGGACGAGGAAGCGCAGATCGAGGAGGAAGAGGGCGAAGAGGACGAGGAAGCCGCGGAAGCCGCGCAGTCGGCGAGCCTGCTGAAGCTCAAGGGCGAGGCGCTGGAGAAGTTCGCGCGCATCCGCCGGCTGTTCGAGAAGATGCTGAAGGTGCTCGAGAACAAGGGCTCGAAGGACAAGGACTACCTGCGCGTGCGCGACCAGATCTCGCACGAGCTGATGACGATCCGCTTCACCGCG
>DASQAW010000508.1:0-17050 GCA_035635495.1 Burkholderiales bacterium | reverse complement strand
TCGGCCTCGCTGCCGCGGGGCTGGGCGCGCTGGCGCCGGGGCGGGCGCTCTACCGCCTCTTCGTCCCCTTGTTCTTACCCTTCTTCGCGTAGGGGTTGCGCCCGGTGCGGAACTCGATCGCGAGCGGCGTGCCGACGAGCTCGAAGGCGTCGCGGAAGTAACCCTGGAGGTAGCGCTTGTAGGTCTCCGGCACGCGGTCGAGCGAGTTGCCGTGGATGATGATGCGAGGCGGGTTGACGCCGCCCTGGTGCGCATAGCGCAGCTTTGGGCGGATGAGCCCCGTCTTCGGCGGTGACTGGCGCTCCACGGCGGCGATCATGGCGCGGGTCAGCTTCGGCGTGGAGAGCCGCGCCATGGCGGCCGCATGCGCGATGTCGACGGAGCGCATCAGCGGGCCCAGGCCCTTGCCTTCGCGGGCCGAGATGAAGTGCGACTCGGCGAAACCGAGGAAGCCGAGCTTCCAGGCGAGTTCGCTCTTCACGCGCGCGCGCGCCTCCTTGTCGGCGGCATCCCACTTGTTGACCGCGAGCACAACCGCGCGGCCGCGCTCGAGGATGTAGCCCGCGACATGCGCGTCCTGCTCGGTGATGCCTTCGGCCGCGTCGATGAGGAGGATGGCGACGTTCGCCGCCTCGATCGCCTGCAGCGCCTTGACGATGGAGAAGAACTCGGGCGGCGTGCCGGTCTTGCCGCGGCGCCGCACCCCGGCCGTGTCGATCAGGGTGTAGCGGCGCCCGGCGCGCTCGAACGGCACCTCGATCGGATCGCGCGTCGTGCCCGGCTGATCGAAGGTGACGACCCGCTCCTCGCCGACGAGCGCGTTGATCAGCGTCGACTTGCCGACGTTCGGCCGGCCGACAATGGCGACGCGCGCGTGGCGCTCGCGCTCCTCGTCGCGCTCTTCATCTTCCGGAAACGGCGCCAGCGCCGCCTCCAGCAGCTCGCGCACGCCCTCGCCGTGCGCGGCCGAGATCGCCGCCGGCGTGCCGATGCCGAGCTCGTGGAATTCCGCGACCGCCGTATCCGACTGCATGCCCTCGGTCTTGTTGACGGCGAGCCAGACGTGCTTGTGCCGCCGCAGCCGCTCGGCGATGTCGCGGTCGCCGGGTGCCAGCCCGGCGCGGCCGTCGACCACGAAGATCACGGCGTCGGCCTCTGCGATCGCCTGCTCCGCCTGCCGCGCCATCTGCACCGGCAGGCCTTCGTGCGCGCGCGGCTCGAAGCCGCCGGTATCGATGGCGATGAAGCCGCGGCCGCCCGCATGCCCCTCGCCGTAGTGGCGGTCGCGCGTCACGCCGGGCAGGTCGTGCACGATCGCGTCGCGGCTGCGGGTGAGGCGGTTAAAGAGGGTCGACTTGCCGACGTTCGGGCGGCCGACCAGCGCGAGCACCGGCTTCACAGCGCCGCTTCACAGCCCGATGGCATGCAATGCGCCGGCTTGCGTCTGCACCAGGAGCCCGCCCGGAATCGGCCGCGGTGCCGCGCGCACCGGGCCGGCGCCGGTCGCGTAGCGCCCGACGAAATCGCCGGTCTCGCGCGCAAGGAGGTGCACGTAGCCCTCGAGGTCGCCGACGGCGACGAGCTCGCCGAAAGGCACCGGGCGCGAAAGCTGGCGGTGCGCGAGCTTGTCCTGCTTCCAGACCGAGCGGCCGTTGGAGCGATCGAAGGCCTGCACCGAGCCGCGCGCGTCGCTCACGAAGGCGTAGCGCGCATCGAGGCTCACGCCGGTGAGCGAGGAGATGTCGCGCGCCCAGACCTGGCGCCCGTTCGCCATCTCGTAGCAGCCGACGCGCCCCTGGTACGTCGCCGCGCAGACTTCGCGCCCCTGCACCGCGGGATCGCCGACGATGTCGGTGACGCGCTCGAGCTCGGTGCCGCCCTTCGGCAGCGCCACCGTCGCCTCCCAGCGCACGCCGCCGTTCGACAGCGCGATGGCGGCGAGCTTGCCGCCGGCGAAGCCCGCATAGGCGGTGTCGCCGTCGATGGTGATGCCGGCCGGCGCGCGGATGATGAGCGACGCGGGCGCGCGCTGGTAGATCCAGCGGCGCTTGCCGTCCTGCGCGCCGAAGGCGAACACGCGGTTGTCGATGCTGCGCACGAGCACCAGGTCGCCGCCGATCGCGGGCGGGGCGATGACCTCGCTCGAGGCGCGAGCCTTCCAGCGCTCCTTGCCGTTCTCGGCGTCGAGCGCAATGACCTCGCCATCCTCGTTCGCCACGGCGACGGTGCGGTCGTCGGCGCCGACGCCGCCCGAGAGCCGCGCGCCGGCCGATACGCTCCAGACCTGGCGGCCGCTCGCCGCGTCGAAGCGCGTCACGGTGCCGTCGCGCGCCGCGGTGTAGAGCGCGCCTTCGGCGAGCGCCGGCGCGAACGCGAAGCGCTCGCCGTCGCCGGCGCTGGCCGACCAGAGCACGCGCAGCGGCTGCGCGTGCTCGAGCCGCGTCAGCTCTGCCGGCTTTGGCCCGGTATCGGTCGAACAGGCGCAGACGGCCAAGGCCAGCGCAGCGGCCGCGTGGCGCGCGTTCATCCTCCCGAATCTCATCCTCCGAGCGCCTCCAACCGCATGCGCACGCTCTCGCGGAACGCGCTGTTCGCCTGGCCCGACTTCTCGAGCGCGACGCGGTAGGCGGCGCGCGCCGGCTCGGGCTGGTTCTTGGCCACCAGGACGTCGCCCTTCAAGGCAGCGTACTCCGCGTCGAAGGCGGCGCCATGCTTCTCCTCCAGGAGCTTCAGCGCCTCGTCGTACGCCTTCTCGTCCATCAGCACCGCGGCGAGGCGCAGGCGCGCGAGATCGCGGAACTCCTCCGTGCGGCCGTGCTCCAGTACCCACTGCAGCTGTGCCTTCGCGCTCTTCAGGTCGTTGCGGTCAAAGTAGAAGCGCGCCGCGGTGAGCGCGCCCATCGACGCGTAGAGCGCGCGCGGATAGTTCTCGAGCAGCGCGCCGCTCGCGTCGCGCAGCGCCTTGGCGTCGCCGGCCTGCGCCGCGCGCGCCACCGTGTCGAAGAGCGCGCCGGCCTGCGCCGCCTGGCTGCGATCGTACCAGCGCCAGGCCTGCCAGCCGGCGAAGGCGACCGCCGCCGCGGTGATCGCCGCGGTGATGAGCGAGCCGTACTGCTGCCACCACGCCGTCAGTTCGGCGACCTGTTCCTGTTCTTCGAGATCGAGGGCCATCAGTGAGCCTTGGAATTGAGCATCTGTTTGACACGCGCGGCGGCCTGGTCGAGCGGCACGTCGGACTCCAGCTGCGACGACAAGTCCTTCAGCTTGACTGTACCGCGGCCGAACTCGTCCGGCCCGGCGGTGACGGCGACGCGGAAGCCCTTGCGGTTGGCGTATTCGAACTGCTTGCCGATCTTAGCGCGCTCCAGGTACACCTCGGTGTTGATGTCCTGCGCCCGCAGGCTCGCCGCGATGCGCAGGTAGCGCTCGAGCGACTCGGGGTCCAGCGTCGTCACCAGTACCTCGGCCGGCGTGCGCGCCAATGGTTTCAGCAGGTTGGCTTCCTTCAGCCGCGCGAAGAGCCGCGAGAGGCCGATCGAGATGCCGACGCCCGGCAGCCTGGTGCTGGTGAAATAGCTCGCCAGGTCGTCATAGCGGCCGCCCGAGCAGATGCTGCCGATGTCGGGGTGCGCGCTCAGCGTGGTCTCGTAGATCGTGCCGGTGTAGTAGTCGAGGCCGCGCACCACGCTCAGGTCGATGGCGAACGCGCTGTCGGGCACGCCGAAGAGGCGGATCGCGTCCACCATCTTGCGCAGCTCGTCCACGCCCTGGGTGTACGTCTCGTTGCGGTAGGCGCGCTCGGCAAGAAGCGCCAACGTCTCGTTCGTCTCACGCTTCGCGCCGATGACGCCGTAGAGCTCGCGCGCCGCCTTGGCGGCGAGGCCCTGCGCTTCCAGCTCGGCGAGGATCGTGCGCTCGTCCTCCTTGTCGATCTTGTCGAGGGCACGCAGCACCTCGGCCGAGCCGTCCTCCGGCACGTCGAAATGCCGCAGGATGCCTTTCAGCACCTTGCGGTTGTTGATCCGGATGCGGAAGGCGCCGATCGCCATCTCCTCGAAGACGGCGTAGATCACGCTCGGGATCTCGGCCTCGAAAAGGGTGCTCAGGCTCTCGCGGCCGATGATGTCGATGTCGCACTGGTAGAACTCGCGGAAGCGCCCGCGCTTCACCTGCGGATTCTCGCCGCGCCAGACGCGCTGGATCTGGTAGCGCCGGAAGGGAAAGGCGAGCTCGCGCTCGCGCATGGCGACATAGCGCGCGAGCGGCACGGTGAGGTCGAAGCGCAGCGCGCCCTTGGTGGCCGCCTCGTCGTCGTCCTGGGCGGCGAGGCGCGAGAGCGCATAGATCTCCTTCTCGGTGCCGCCCTTGGAGGTCAGCACCTCGATGCGCTCGGCCGAGGGCGTCTCGATCGGCAGGAAGCCGAAGCGCTCGAAATTACGGCGAATCAGATCGACCAGCGCGTTGAACTGCAGCTGGTCCTGCGGCAGGAACTCCTGATCGAAGCCCTTCAGGAGGGCGGGACGAACTTTTTTCATGCGAGCGGCGTCAGGCGGCCTTGGCGCCGTACTTTTCGCGCACGTACTCCTCGACAATCGCCTGGAATTCCTCGGCGATGCGCTCGCCCTTGAGCGTCACGGTCTTTTTGCCGTCGACATAGACCGGCGCCACGGGCACCTCGTTGGTCCCGGGCAGGCTGATGCCGATGTTCGCATGCTTCGACTCGCCCGGGCCGTTCACGACGCAGCCCATCACGGCCACGCGCATGCTTTCGGCTCCCGGATACGCGGCGCGCCACGCCGGCATCTGCTCGCGCAGGTAGGTCTCGATCTTCTGCGCCAGCTCCTGGAAGTAAGTGCTGGTCGTGCGGCCGCAGCCGGGACAGGCGCTGACCATCGGCGTGAAGGCGCGCAGCCCCATCGTCTGCAGGAGCTCCTGCGCCACCTGCACCTCGCGGCTGCGGCTGCCGCCGGGCTCGGGCGTGAGCGAGACGCGGATCGTGTCGCCGATGCCTTCCTGCAGCAGCACGCCCATGGCGGCGGCCGAGGCGACGATGCCCTTCGAACCCATCCCGGCTTCCGTCAGTCCGAGGTGCAGCGCGTAGTCGCAGCGCTCGGCGAGCGCGCGGTAGACCGCGATCAGGTCCTGCACCTGGCTCATCTTGCAGGAGATGACGATGCGCTCCGCGGCCAGGCCCCACTCCTCGGCCTGCCGCGCCGAGTCGAGCGCGGAGCGGATGACGGCCTCGCGCATCACCTCGTCGGCGGCGAGCGGCTCGGGCTGGCGCGCGTTCTCGTCCATCATGCGCGCGAGCAGCTCGGGGTCGAGGCTGCCCCAGTTGACGCCGATGCGCACGGGCTTGTCGTACTTGAGCGCGCACTCGATCATCGTGGCGAACTGCTCGTCGCGCTTCGCGCCCTTGCCGACGTTGCCCGGGTTGATGCGGTACTTGGCGAGCGCCCGCGCGCAATCGGGAAACTGCGCCAGCAGCCTGTGCCCGTTGAAGTGAAAGTCGCCCACCAGCGGCACGCGGCAGCCGATGAGGTCCAGCCGCTCGCGGATGCGCGCTACCTGCGCCGCCGCCTCGGGCGAGTTCACCGTGATGCGCACGAGCTCCGAGCCGGCGCGCGCCAGCTCGGCCACCTGCTCGACCGTGGCGCGCACGTCGGCGGTGTCGGTGTTGGTCATCGACTGGACCACTATTGGCGCGCCGCCGCCAATGACGACGCCGCCGACGCGCACCGGGCGCGACATGCGTCTCTTCATGGCAGCGTGAATCGGGCGATCGCGAGCTTGGTGTGCGGAGCGAGGTCGATCGGGCGGTCGTTGTGCGTGATGCGCACGTGCTGGGCGTTGCCGATGACGAGGGTCAGCGGACCGCGCGCCTGCACCACGCGCTCGCAGCCCTTGGGATTCAGCGACGACACGAGCATGCGCTCGTTCGAGTCCTTCACCTCGATCCACGCCTCTTCCTCGCAGCGGATCACGAGGCGATGCACGCCCGAGGCGATCTTCGCGAGCGGCACCGGCGCCTTCGCCACGCTCGGCGCCGGCTCGGTGGTGGCGACCTTCATCACCGCCTCGGTCCGCGGCGGCTCCTCGACGGCCTTCGGCTGCGCGCGCGGCGCGCTCGCCACGGTCGGCGGCGCGGCAGCGGGTTTCGGCGCAGCTACAACCCGCTTTTCAGCCGCGCGTTTCGCAGCGAGCTGCGTTGCGGTGCGATGCTCGCGATACCACTGGTAGGCGACGAGGCTGCCGAGCGCCAGCACCGCAACGGACACGCCGAGATAGACGAAAGTCGAGCGGCGCGCACCGTCGGAGAACGGCACCGGCTGGCTGTAGCGCGCGGCGAGCGTGCCCGCATCGGGCGCCTGGAAGCGGCCGGCAATCGCCTCGACCAGCGGCTCGGGCTCGAGCTTGAGCAGCCTGGCGTAGCTCCGCACCATGCCGCGCACGAAGGTGCCGCCGGGCAGGAGCTCGAAGCGGTCCTGCTCGAGCGCCTCGAGCTGCCGCGGCGCGAACTTCAGGCTCTGGGCGACTTCGGAGACCGACAGCCCGCGCTCCTCGCGAGCCGCCTTCAGGCGGGCGCCGATGTCCGTCGCCTGGGGCTCAGTCATATTGTCCCTGCTGCAGCGCCTGGTATTCGGGCGAGCCCGGGAAGCGCCGCCGGAGCTGCGTCGCATAGCTTTGCTCGGCGACCCGCTCGCCCGAGCGGCGCTCTATGCGGACGGCGAGCCATAGCGATTCGGCGCTTGGCGACACCAGCTTGTTATAGCGCGAAACGAGCTTGCGCGCGTCGCCAATATTGCCTTGCCGGTAGCGGATCTGGCCGAGGCCGAGCAGCGCCGAGGGCTCGTCGGGATCGAGCTTCAGCGCCCGCTGGAAAAATTCCTCGGCGTCCTTGGCGTTCTTCATGCGCATGCTGCACACGCCGGCGGCCGAATAGGTGCGCCAGGGCGAGGCGTAGAGCGGGTTGCGCAGGGCTTGTAGAAAATACTTGATCGACTCCGGCTCCCGGCCGTTCTGGCAAAGGAACCAGCCGAAGTTGTGGTTGAGGTCGGCGTCGTTCGGCGAAAGCCGCAGCCCGCGCTGGAAGCTCGACTCGGCCTCGCGCGGCTCCTTGAGCTCCATGTGCACGAGCCCGAGCAGCCCGTAAGCCTGCGCGTAGCTCGGGTCGGCGGTGGTCGCGTGCCGCAGCTCGTCCAGCGCCACCCCCAGGTTGCCGCGCTCGTAGTAGGCGCCGGCGAGCTCGGTGTGCACGCGGGCGCGGTTGCGCGGATCGCCCACCTCGCCGACGATGGTGCCGCCGCTCGGGTCCTGCTCCTTCGTCGCGCAGCCGGCAATGAGGAGCAGGGCGGCGAGCGCGGCGAGGCGCGTCATGCGCGCACTTCCTTCAGGCGGTAGAGGGCCCGGCGGCGGGTGCGGTCGGCGACGTCGCCCGCGAGCTGCCCGCAGGCGGCCGCGATGTCGTCGCCACGCGTCTTGCGCGTGGTGACCGTCAGCCCCGCGTTCTGCAGCACCGCGGCAAAGCGGCGGATGCGCTCGGGGTCGGAGCGCGTGAAATCCGAACCGGGGAACGGATTGAACGGGATCAGGTTGAACTTGCAGCGCACGCGCTTGGCGAGCTGCACCAGCTCGCGGGCGTGGGCATCGCTGTCGTTCACGCCGTCGAGCATCACATACTCCATGGTGATGAAGTCGCGCGGCGCCTTTTCGAGATACCGGTTGCACGCCGCCAGGAGCTCGCGCAACGGATACTTGCGGTTCACCGGCACCAGCCGGTCGCGCAGCTCGTCGTTCGGCGCATGCAGCGACACCGCGAGCGCCACCGGGCACTCGTCGCGCAGCCGGTCGATGCCCGGGATCACGCCCGAGGTGGAGACCGTCACCCGCCGGCGCGAGAGGCCATACGCGTTGTCGTCGAGCATCAGCCGCAGCGCCGGGATGACGCTGTCCAGGTTCAGAAGGGGTTCCCCCATCCCCATCATGACGACATTGGACACCGGACGCGCGCCTTCGAGCAAACGGTTGGCGAGCCAGAGCTGGCCGATGATCTCGGCGGCGTCGAGGTTGCGGTTGAACCCCTGCTTGCCGGTCGAGCAGAACGCGCAATCGAGCGTGCAGCCGGCCTGGCTGGAGATGCACAGCGTGCCGCGGCGGGTCTCGGGGATGAACACCGCCTCCACCGCATTCGCCTCGTCCACCTTCAGCAGCCACTTGCGCGTGCCGTCCTCGGCCGTCGTGTCGCCCACGATCGCCGGCGCGTCGATGCGCGCGCTCGCCGCGAGCTTCTCGCGCAGCGGCTTCGCCAGGTCGCTCATGCGACCGAAATCGGTCTCGCCCTGCTGGTGGATCCAGCGCAGGAGCTGGCGCGCGCGGAACGGCTTCTCGCCCTGCTCCTCGAAGAAGCGGGCGAGGCCCGCGGCGTCCAGGCCGATCAGGTTCACCGGCTGTACACCTCGCCGGCCGGGAAAAAGTAAGCCACCTCGGTGCGCGCGCTGTCGATGCTGTCGGAGCCATGCACCGCGTTAGCGTCGATCGATTGCGCGAAATCGGCCCGGATCGTGCCCTTCTCCGCTTTCTTCGGATCGGTCGCGCCCATGAGCTCCCGGTTCTTCGCGATCGCGTTCTCGCCTTCCAGCACCTGGATCAGCACCGGCCCCGAGATCATGAACTCGACGAGATCCCGGAAAAAGGGGCGCTCGCGGTGCACCGCGTAGAAACCCTCGGCCTCGTCGCGCGAAAGATGCTTCATCCGTGCGGCGACGATGCGCAGGCCGGCTTTTTCGAACCGCGCCAGGATCTGGCCGATGACGTTCTTCTTCACGGCGTCGGGTTTGATGATCGAAAGGGTGCGCTCCAGCGCCATCCAAACGCTCCGCTATAGACAAAATTAACCTGAAATTTTAGCAGGTTACACGCCATTCCGGCACCCATCCGGCGCGGTTGGCCGCGCTCTGGTAGCGCCGGTCGATGCCAAGCTTCGGCGCCCACACGAGATCGGCGCCGCGATAGAGGAGCGGCAAGCGCTCGCGCTCCCACGGCGGCACCCCCGCTTCCTGGAAAAGATTTTTCAGCGTGCGCCGCGGCCGCCGCGCGTCCGGCTGCAGCCGCTCGCCGCCCGAACGCAGCTTCACCGCCAGATTTCCTTCGCTCACGAACTTTTCATCGATCCCTGCGCCCCGCGCTCGTCGAAAGCGCAGCTCGCCGCCGAGCTCGGGCAGCGCGAGCTTGCGCTCGCCGCGCCATGCGACGGGTTGGAACGGTCCTGCCTTGGTTTTCGGCTGCACGATTACTTGGCCTCTATACAGCCGCAGCTCGGCGCCATCGTGCTCGATCCGCGTGCGCGGTCCCTTTCCGGTGAGCTGCTTCAGCATCTCGACCAGCTTCGCCTCGCTCGGTGCGCGCAAGCCTTGCGTCGCCAGGAATTCGCGCAGCGCCACGTTGGCGTTCACTTCCCGGCTGGCGAAATGTCCGGCCGCGCGCGCGAGGGCTTCGCGCCAGCGGGGATAGCGCTGGCTGAGGAGCGGGCCGATGCGCAGCCGGATGAAGTTGCGCGTGAACGCATCCGAGGCGTTGCTTTCGTCCTCGATCCATTCGAGGCGATGCTCGCGCGCGTAGGCCACGATCGCCTCGCGCGGCACGTCGAGGAATGGGCGGATCAGCAAGCGCCGGTCAAACCGCGCGCGCCGCGACATGCCGCTCGCCCCGCGCGCGCCAGCGCCGCGCAGGAGGTTCATGAGCACGGTCTCGGCCTGGTCGTCCAACTGGTGCGCGAGCGCGAGCACGTCGAAGGGCAGCTTGCGCAGCGCTGCATACCGTGCCTCGCGCGCCCCGGCTTCGCTTCTTTTGGATACTCGTACTCGGCGCACGGTGAGCGGCACGGCCAGGCGCTGGCACAGCCGGCGGCAAAACCGCGCCCAGCGATCGGCGTTGGGGCTCAGGCCGTGGTGGATGTGCGCCGCCGATACTTTCCCGCGGGTCGAGAGCGCGTGCAGCAGCACGACGGAATCGACGCCGCCGGAAAGCCCCACCAGAATGTGCTTGCCGCGCAGCTCCCGCTGCCCCAGCCCTTGGAGCGCGCGACCGACGGCGGCGGTGACCTCAGCGCTCCTGGGCTTCCTTGAATTTGCCATAGCCCATGAGCCGTTCGAGCCGTGCCTCCACCAGCTCTTTCGGCTTCTTCTCCTGGACCTGCTTCAGCGCCTCGGCGAGCGCGCGCTTGAGCGCCTGCGTGGCGACCGCGGGGTCGCGGTGCGCGCCGCCGAGCGGCTCGGGGACGATCTTGTCGATAAGGCCGAGGGTCTTCAGCCGGCTCGCGGTGATGCCGAGCGCGTCCGCGGCTTCCGGCGCCATGTCGGCGCTGCGCCAGAGGATCGAGGCGCAGCCCTCGGGCGAGATTACCGAGTACGTGGCGTACTGCATCATCTGCACGATGTCGCCGACCGCGATGGCGAGCGCGCCGCCCGAGCCGCCTTCGCCGATGATGGTGGCGATGAGCGACGTGCGAAGGCGCGCCATCTCGAAGAGGTTGCGCCCGATCGCCTCCGACTGGCCGCGCTCCTCGGCGTCGATGCCCGGGTAGGCTCCCGGCGTGTCGACGAAGGTGAACACCGGCAGCGAAAACTTCTCCGCGAGCTTCATCAGGCGCAGCGCCTTGCGGTAGCCCTCGGGCTTCGGCATGCCGAAGTTGCGCGCGATCTTCTCCTTGGTGTCGCGGCCCTTCTGGTGGCCGATGACCATGCAGGACGTGCCGTTGAAGCGCGCGAAGCCGCCGACGATCGACGGATCGTCGGCAAAGCTGCGGTCGCCGTGCAGCTCGTCGAAGTGCGTGAAGAGCGTCTGCACGTAGTCGAGCGTGTAGGGCCGCTGCGGGTGACGCGCCACCTGCGCGACCTGCCACGGGGTGAGCTTGCCGTAAATGTCCTTGGTGAGGGTCTGGCTGCGCTTGGTGAGGCGCTGGATCTCCTCCGAGATGTCCACCGCCGAGTCGTCCTGCACGTAGCGCAATTCCTCGATGCGCTGCTCGAGCTCCGCGATCGGCTGCTCGAACTCGAGGAAGGTGGTCTTCATCGCCCGGCGCGGATTCTAGCCCAGGACGACGCGGTTTCGCCCGCTCGCCTTGCCGGCATACAGGGCGCGGTCCACCCGCGCGAGCAGCGCCGCGAGCTCCTCGCGCTTGGCATACTCGGCCACGCCGATGGTCACGGTCACCGGCCTCTCGCCCAGGCCCGGGAATCGGGCCGCCTCGATGGCGCGGCGCACGCGCTCCGCGGCGGCACGCGCCCCCTCCACGAGGGTGCCCGGCAGGATCATCAGGAATTCCTCGCCGCCGAAACGACCGAAGACGTCGATCCCGCGCAGGCCCGCAGCGGCCAGCGCCGGAAGCTCCTTCAGTACCGCATCTCCCGCGGCGTGGCCGAGCTCGTCGTTGATCACCTTGAACCGATCGACGTCCAGCAGGCACACCGAGAACACCGTGCCGAGGCGCTCGACGCGCGAGCGCTCGGCGGCCAGTCCGTCCATGAGGAAGCGGCGGTTGTAGCTGCCGGTGAGCGCGTCGCGCACCGCAAGCTGCTCGATGCGGTCGAACGCGCGCTTGAGGTCGCGGTGGCTGTCGGAGAGCCGGGTGCGCAGGCGGTTCACGTAGCCGCCCATCGCGGCGAACCACGGCAGCACCACCGCCAGCACCGCGAACTCGGCGAAGAGCGCGCCACGGTCAAGTTGCGGCTGGCGCGCCATCAGGAGCGCGAGCATCGTTCCGTGCGCGGCAAGCGTGAGCAGGGCGAGCGACATGAGCCGGCGGCTGTTCAGGCGCAGCACGCCGAAGAGCATCGCGACCGGGTAGAACAGCACGAGCGAGCTGCGCGCCGGGCCGGCGTGCGTCATGAGAAAGGCGAGGAGCACGAGCGCGGCGCCGAGCTGCTCGGTCGTCAGGCTCGGATCGGAAAAGCGCAGGTTGAGCCCGGTGCGGAAGACCACGTAGAAAAGCACCACCAGGGCGACGGCGGCGAGCGTGCCTTCGCTCGCCACGCTCCAAGGCAAGCGCCCGAAGACGGCAAGGACGAGCAGCGTGAGGCACAGCAGGAGCGAAGTCCCCGCCGCCATGAGGTAGCGGCGCATGCGCAACGCCTGCGACTCGTCGCGCGTGATCGGCGTAGCCGGCCCGGAAAGGCTCTCGTTCACGCTCCTCAGTATTCCACGGGCAGGGGGTCGAGCGAACGCCAGAGATACCAGGTGGCCACCGACCGCCAGGGACGCCAGGCCTCGCCGAGGCGCTGCATGGTGCGCAGCGACACCTTGCGCCCCCTGAAATAAGCCAGGCGGATGCCCTTCTGCAGGCCGAGGTCGTCCAGGGGAAAGACGTCGGGCCTGAGCAGATTGAAGATCAGGAACATCTCCGCCGTCCAGCGGCCGATGCCGCGCACCTCGACCAGCTCGCCGACGATCTCGTCGTCCGACATCTCGGGCCAGCGGTGCACGTGGATCGCGCGGTCGGCGAAGTGCTGCGCCAGGTCGGCGATGTACTCGGTCTTCCGATCCGAGAGCCCGCAAGCTCGCAGCGCGGGCCTCGGCTTCGCCAGCACCGCCTGGGGCGTCACCTCGCCCACGCAAGCCGCGAGGCGGTCCCACACGCTTTGCGCGGCCTTCACCGAGATCTGCTGGCCGACGATCGCGCGCGCGAGGGTGAGAAACGGCTCGCCGCGCCGGGCGAGGAACACCTTCGGATGCTCGCGCATGATGCGCGCCATCACCGGGTCCTTCCTGCCCAGCGCGCGCTTGGCCCGATCCCAGTAGTCAGGCTTCATGCAGCGGCAGATTGGTGAGCAGGTTCTGCGGCTTCATGCGCACCGCACCTTCCTCGGTGGCCGACAGCGCCAGGTAGATCGTGCGCCCGGCGATGTCACTGCGCATCGCCGCCGGTTCGTCGAACTGCAGCGAGAAGAGCGCGAGGAGCCGCTGCATGCGTCCCTGCTCCACTTGGCCGCCCGCCCAGAGCTCGTTCAGGATCGCGGTCGACTCGGCATCCAGCCCGACGTGCCAGCCCCAGCGCGGCTCGTCGATCCTGCGGATCGGCCTCACGCGCACGCCGAGGCCGAGGAAGTGCGCCACCCACATCTCCAGCACCCGCGCCAGCGCGTCCAGCGCCGGCCGCCCGTAAGTGAGGCTGATCACCGTGTCATAGCGGGACTCGCGCTCCCAATAGAGCTGGGCGTTGGCCTGGTCGAGCACCGCGAGGTCGACCTGGCCGATCGTCCCCTGCGCTTCGACGATCAGGCGGCCGATGCTGCCATAGCGGTTGCCGGCGGCGTGCATCTCCACCGTCTCGAGATCGGCGAGCAGCGCGTGGCCTTCCTGGATCGTCGCCTTCTGCTCGCGAAACAGCAGCTCCGCCGCCCGCAGGCGCAGCGGGTCATCGCAGCCCTCGAGCATGTTGCGCAGGATGACGTGCACCATCTGCTCGACGAAGAGCGGCGGGATGTCGACCGCGGCCTTGAACAGGCTCATGTAGCAGGCTTCCACGGTCCCCGCCTGCAAGAGCCGGTCGCGGAAGCGCAGCACGACGCGATAGTTGTCTCGCGCATCCACATCGGACAACGCGTCCAGCTCGGCTTGCGCTACCCGCCTGCGCGGCTCGGCCATCAGCGATGCGTGCAACGCACGCTCGGCGTCATCGGACTCCTCGACCGGATGCACTTCAGGGCGCAGGTAGTACGCGCGCAGGTAATCATCCGTGACGCGCAGGCGTCCGGAGGGCTCGCGCTCTAAGAGGTGGAAGCCGGAGTTACGCCAGAAATCTGGCAATCAGGCAGGCGCGATGACCAGTCGCGAGTGCGACGCGACGTGCTGCTTCAGGAACTCCATCTGGTCCGCCAGGATGCGGCGGTTGGTGAGGATCAGGTACTCGGCCTTGTTCGGAATGTAAGGCGCGTACAGGAGCTCGAGCCCGCATTCCTGCGGCAGCCGGTTCCTCTTGTGACCGTTGCAATGACGGCAGGCCGCCACCACGTTCATCCAGGTGTCGCGCCCGCCGCGCGAGAGCGGCGTGATGTGGTCGCGGGTGAGACGGAAGTAGCTGAACTCGCCGCCGCAGTACGCGCACATGTGGCGGTCGCGCCGGAAGAGCTCGCGGTTATTGAGCGGCGGGACCTGGTTGAAGCCCTTGGCGGCGAGCGCCTTGCCCTTGATCGCGATGATCGAATGCGCGGTGATGCTCGAGCGCTCGCCGGTGGCGCGCGAGATGCCGCCGTAATAGGTAAAGGTCTTGTCGCCGAGGGTCCACGCGATCAGGTTCTTCGCGTAATAGAAGCACGCCTGCTGCCAGCTGATCCAGCGGTGGGGGACGCCGTGCGCGTCCAATGAAAGAATGAGCGGGCTATCCATTGGCAGGAATCGTGCTTCGCGATTCTGCCAAGCAACCCTGGGCTTTGCAATCCCCGCTAAAACAATGGACTGGGCAGGGAATCTCTAAGTCTTGTCGACTGCTTCCTTGAACCCCTGGCCCGCGGCGAACGCGGGCAGCGTTTTCGCGGTGATCTTGATCTCCTTGCCGTTGATCGGGCTGCGCCCGGCGCGCGCCTTGCGCTTGCGCGGCAGGAACGTGCCGAAGCCGACGACCGTGACGCGCTTTCCTTTCGCGACGTTCTCGACGATCGCGTGGAACACCGCGTTCACCGCTTCTCCCGCCGCTGCCCTGCTGAGGTTGCCTGCCTTTGCCGCGACCTGCACGAGATCCGACTTCGTCACCACGTGTGGCATTCTTTTCTCTCCCCCTGCCTCGACTGCTCCGCTTCGACGAGCGTTGGTGATCGTATCCAAACCAAAATGGAAAAACAATGAACTTGCGCACGCGTGCCGGCAAAGCATTTATGATTACGCGCAGAGGAGGATTCACCATGCATTCACCGCGCACGCTCGCCGCGGCCGCGCTCGTCTGCGCCGCGCTGGCCACGCCTTCACACGCTCAGACAACCCTTACGTATTCGAGCTGGGTGCCGCCGACGCATCATCTGACGATCTGGCAGGCCAACTGGGCCGCCGAGGTAGAGAAAGCGACCGGCGGACGCGTCAAGTTCCAAAGCCTGCCGAAGGCGCCCGCCGCGCCGCCCGGAACCTTCGACGCGGTGCGCGATGGCCTGGTCGATCTCTCCTACGTCACGGCGAGCTACACGCCGGCACGCCACATCCTGCCGCTGATGGCCGAGCTGCCCGGCATGGCGGATACGTCGGAGGTCAATTCCGTCGCGTACTCGCGCATCCACTGGAAGCATTTCCAGAAGGTGGGCGAATACAAGGGCGTGAAGCTCCTCGCGGTCTGGACCCACGGGCCTGGACAGATGTTCACCAAGAAGCCCGTGGGCGGCATCAACGACGTCAAGGGCCTCAAGATCCGCACCGGTGGCGGCATCGCCGAGGCGGTGGCCAACGCGATCGGCGCTTCCGCCTTCGTCAAGCCCGCGCCCGAGTCCTACGAATTGCTGAATTCCGGCGTCGCCGACGGCGTGTTCTTTCCCTTCGAGTCGATCGCCTCGTTCAAGCTCGACAGCGTGATCACCCAGGCCACCGTGTTCCCGGGAGGCATGTACAGCTCCTCGTTCGGCTTCTTCATGAATGAGGACAAGTGGAACAAGCTCTCGAAGGAGGACCAGGCGATCATCGAAAAGTATTCCGGCGAGTACGCCGCACGGTCCAATGGGCAGTCCTGGGACGCGGCCGACCAGAAGGGCTTGGAGTCGCTGAAGAAGGCCAACGCGAAGATCGTCCGCGCCGACCCGGCATTCGTCGCCGAGGTGCGCAAGCGCTCCGAGCCGATCATCGAGGACTGGATCAAGAAGGCGAGCGCCAAGGGCGTCGATGCCCGGGCCGCGCTCTACGAGTTCCGCGCCGAGATCAAGAAGGTCAGCGTCGAAAGAAAGTAGACTCTTCGGGTGTCCGAGCCCGAACGAGTCTGGGAGAGGCGGGCCGATGCAGTCCTCGGCCTCGCCGCCTCCGCCCTCCTCCTTGGCATGATGGCCCTCACGTTCGTCGACGTGGTGGCGCGCTATCTCTTCAACCGCCCGATCCGCGGCGCGTTCGAGATCACCGAGCTGGTCCTGCTGGTGCTGATCTTCGCCGGCCTGCCGCTCGTATCCCACGGCGACGAGCACGTGACGATGGACTTCATCGACCGCATGCTGCCCGCGCGCGCCGTGCCCGTGCTGATCCGCGTCGTGCACGCGCTGGTGGCGGCGCTGTTCTTCTTCCTCACCTGGCAGATGATCATCAAGGCGAACCGCATCGCCGGCTACGGCGACACCACCGACGTGCTGCGCATCCCCGTGGGGCCGTTCGTCTATTTCATGGCCGCGATGATCCTGCTCACCGCGCTGGTGCACGTGTTCAAGGTATTCGTGCCCGGCACGCGTCGCTCGAGCCAGGCGACCACTTGAGCGATGGCTGAAGCGCTGATCGGGCTCCTCGCCATGATGGTTCTCGCGTTCGTGCGCATTCCGATCGCGCTCGCCATGGGCATCGTCGGCATCGTCGGCTACGCCTACGTGCGCGACTGGAGCTGGGGCGCGGCGCTCGCCACCGCGCAGACCAAGATCTACGAGACCGGCCGCAACTACACCCTTTCGGTCGTGCCGCTGTTCATCCTGATGGGCAACTTCGTCACGCGCGCCGGCATGTCGCAGGAGCTGTTCCGCGCCGCGTATGCCTTCATCGGCCACCTGCGCGGCGGCCTCGCCATGGCGACGATCGTCGGCTGCGCCGGCTTCGGCGCGATCTGCGGCTCGTCGATCGCCACCGCGGCGACCTTCGCCAAGGTCGCCTATCCGTCGATGAAGCGCTTCGGCTATGCCGACTACCTTTCCACCGGCTCGATCGCCGCCGGCGGCACGCTCGGCATCCTGATCCCGCCCTCCACCATCATGGTGATCTACGGGATCATGACCGAGACGAATATCGGCAAGCTCTTCGCCGCGGGCGTGCTGCCCGGCATCCTGGCGACGCTGCTCCTTTGCATGGCGGTCCAGTACGTCACCTGGCGCGACCCGAAGGCCGGCCCGCC
>DASQAW010000507.1:0-8708 GCA_035635495.1 Burkholderiales bacterium | reverse complement strand
ATGCGCTCGATCCACTCGGCGTAGGGCTTCGTGCCCGCGAGGTGGTCCTTCAGCTCCTTGTCGTCGACGATGCGGCCCTTCTCCAGGTCGACCAGGAACATCTTGCCCGGCTGCAGCCGCCACTTCTTGACGATGCGCTCTTCGGGCACCGGCAGGCAGCCGCACTCCGAGCCCATGATGACGAGGTCGTCGTCGGTGACGATGTAGCGCGAGGGCCGCAGGCCGTTGCGGTCGAGCGTGGCGCCGATCTGGCGGCCGTCGGTGAAGGCGATCGACGCGGGGCCGTCCCAGGGCTCCATCATCGCGGCGTGGTACTCGTAGAACGCGCGCCGCGCCGGGTCCATCAGCGTGTGGTTTTCCCACGCCTCCGGGATCATCATCATCATCGCGTGCGCCACCGAGTAGCCGCCCATCACGAGGAGCTCGAGGGCGTTGTCGAACGAGGCCGAGTCCGACTGGCCGTCGTAGATCAGCGGCCAGATCTTGTCCAGGTCCTTGCCGAGGATCGGCGAGGAGATCGCGCCCTGCCGCGCGCGGATCCAGTTGACGTTGCCGCGCAGCGTGTTGATCTCGCCGTTGTGGCAGATCAGGCGGAACGGATGGGCGAGGTCCCACGAGGGGAACGTATTGGTCGAGAACCGCTGGTGGACCAGCGCGAGCGCCGAGTCGACGCGCGCGTCCTTGAGGTCCAGGTAGTACTCGCCGACCTGGTGCGCGAGCAGCATGCCCTTGTAGCAGACGGTGCGCGCCGACATCGAGGGCACGTAGAACTGCTTCGCATGCTTGAGCTTCAGGGCCTGGATGGCATGGCCCGAGCTCTTGCGGATGATGTAGAGCTTGCGCTCGAGCGCGTCGGTCACCGTCACCCGCCGGCCGCGGCCGATGAACACCTGGCGAATCACCGGCTCGAGCTGGATCGCGGGCTGCGCCAGGTCGCTGTTATCCACCGGCACGTCGCGCCAGCCGAGGAGCACCTGCCCTTCGTCCTTGATGGCGCGTTCAATCTCGTACTCGCAGGCGATGCGCGAGGCGGGGTCGCGCGGCAGGAACACCATGCCGACCCCGTACTGGCCGGCGGGCGGGAGCTTCACGCCCTGCTTGGCCATCTCCTCGCGGTAGAAGCGGTCGGGGATCTGGATCAGGATGCCCGCGCCGTCGGAGAGCTTCGGATCCCAGCCCACCGCGCCGCGATGGGTGAGGTTGCGCAGCACCGTGAGCCCCTGCTCGACGATGGTGTGCGACTTCTTGCCCTTGATGTTGGCGACGAAGCCGACGCCGCAGGCATCGTGCTCGTTTTCGGGGTGGTATAGACCTTGGGGCTCTAGGCCCATGCGGCTCTGCACAAAAAGTGGTCGTGGGTCTTTGAATATACCCACGTAGTCTGCAGGCTACAAGCCCTACTGCACTGCAGCAGCCGAAGTTACCGCGATGGTTTCGTCCACTAGGCGCTGGTCGACGCCGGCCTCGAGCTTCGCCCGCCCGACGCCCTGGAGCAGCACGAAGCGCACCCGGCCGCCCGCGCTTTTCTTGTCCACGGCAATCAGCTCACGCCACCGCTCGGGCGCGAGCCGCGGGGCGCGCGTCGGCAGGCCGGCGCGCGCGACGAGCGCTTCGATGCGCTCGGCGTCGCGGGCGGCGAGCAGGCCCGCGCGCACCGAGAGTTGCGCGGCCATCACCATGCCGGCGGCGACGGCTTCGCCGTGCAGCCAGGGGCCGAATCCGGTCGCGGTCTCGATGGCGTGGCCGAAGGTGTGCCCGAGGTTGAGGAGCGCCCGCACGCCGGTCTCACGCTCGTCCTCGGAGACGATCGCCGCTTTGAGCTCGCACGAGCGGCGCACCGCGTAAATCAGTGCGCCGCCGTCGCGGGCGAGGAGAGCGTCCATGTTGTGCTCGAGCCAGTCGAAGAAGGCGGCGTCGAGCGCGACGCCGTGCTTGATCACCTCGGCGAGCCCGGCGCGCAGCTCCCGGTCGGGCAGCGTGTCGAGCGTCGCGACGTCGGTGATCACGGCGCTCGGCTGGTGGAAGGCGCCGATCAGATTCTTGCCGCGGGCGTGGTTGATCGCAGTCTTGCCGCCGACCGACGAATCGACCTGGGCAAGCAGCGTCGTCGGCACCTGGACGAAGGCGACGCCGCGCTGATAGACCGCCGCGGCAAAGCCGGCGAGGTCTCCCACCACGCCGCCGCCGAGCGCGACGATTACGCCGTCGCGCCCGAGGCGGGCTGAAAGAAGGGCGTCGATCACGCGGTCCAGGGTGGGAAACCCCTTGGCCTGCTCGCCATCCTCGACCACCACCTCGGCGACGCGCGCGCCGCCCGCCTCGAGGGCCGCGCGCACGCGGGCGAGGTAGAGCGGCGCCACGACACTGTTGGTGACGATGGCGGCGGCGCCGCGCAGATGCGGCGCGTACAAAGCACGCTGGTCGATCAGGCCGGCGCCGATGTGGATCGGATAGGAGCGGCTGCCGAGGGCTACGCTGAGGCTTTCCATCGGTCCGGGAGCTGCTCGACAAGCGAGCGCGCGAGGCTCTGCACGCTCTGCCGCCCCGTATCCACCACGAGGTCGGCGACCTCGCGGTAGAGGGGATCGCGGTGCACGTAGAGCTCGCGCAGGCGCGCGAGCGGGTCGGCGGTGGCGAGCAGCGGACGGTTGCGGTCCTGGCGCACGCGCTCGTAGAGGTCCTCGGGCCGCGCGCACAGATACACGACCGTGCCGCCGGCGGCGAGCCGGCGGCGGTTCACCTCGGCGAGCACCGCGCCGCCGCCGGTGGCGAGCACCACGCCCTCGAGCGCGATGAGCTCGGCAAGCACCTGCGTCTCGCGCGCGCGGAAGCCGCTCTCGCCTTCGATGTCGAAGATCAGCGGCACCTTCACGCCGCAGCGGCGCTCGATCTCGTGGTCGCAGTCGAGGAAGCGCAGCTTCAGGCGCCGCGCGAGCAGGCGCCCGACGGTGGTCTTGCCCGCGCCCATCATGCCGACGAGGTAGAGGTTGCCCGCGCGCTTCATGACGGCATTGTAGAAACAAAAGCGGCCGGGAGGTCCCGGCCGCAGGCGCGGCGAAGCCGGCGGGAAGCGCGCGCTTATCGGATGGTGAGCCGCTCGTTCACGATGCGCGGCGTGATGAAGATCAGGAGCTCGTTCTTGCCGGTCGCGACCGTGGAGTTCTTGAACAGCCAGCCGATCACCGGCAGGTCGCCGAGCAGCGGCACCTTGGTGATGTCGGTGCGGTCGTTCTGCTCGTAGATGCCGCCGATCACTACCGTGCCGCCGTTCTCCACCAGCACCTCGGTCTTCACGTGCTTCGTGTTGATGGCGAGGCCGGCGGCGGTCTGGGCGCCGGGCTGGTCCTTGTTGACGTCGAGCGTCATGGTGATGTTGCCGTCGGGCGTGATCGAGGGCTTCACCTTGAGCGAGAGGTTGGCCTTGCGGAACGACACCGACGTGGCGCCGGAGGAGGTCGCCTGCTGGTACGGAATCTCCGTGCCCTGCTCGATCACCGCCTCGATCTGGTCGGCGGTCAGCACCCGCGGGCTCGAGATGATCTTGCCCTTGCCGTCCGCCTCGAGGGCGCTCAACTCGAGGAACAGGAAGCGCTGCATCGACGCGCTGAAGATCGACAGCGACACCGTGCCGGCCGGGAAGCCGTTCAGGCCCGAAGCGGGCAGCTGCACGAGCTGCGTGTCGGGAATGAAGCTGCCGCCGGTGATGGCCGCCTGCCGCGTCTGCTCGCCCGAACCGAGGTAGTTGCCGCTGACGAGAGCCTTGTTGCCGCCGGGGAGGGGAAAGCCGGGCGAGCCGCCTTGCAATCCCTTGTTGTCGAGGTAACCGAGCTTGACGCCGAGGTTGCGGCTGAAGGTCTCGTTGGCTTCGACGATGCGCGCCTCGATCATCACCTGGCGCACCGCCACGTCGATCTTGGCGAGCAGCCGCCTCACCTCCTCGAGGCGGCTCGGCGTGTCCTGCACGAACAGCGTGTTGGTGCGCGCGTCGACCACGGCGCTGCCGCGCTTGGAGAGGATGCGCTGCGTCGGATCGGACAGGAGCTTCTGCACGTCCGCGGCCTTCTGGTAGCTCATCTGGAAGGACTCGGTGCGCGTCTGCTCGAGGTCCGAGATCTGCTGCTGCGCCTCGAGCTGCAGCTTCTCGCGCGTCGCCAGCTCGTCGCGCGGCGCGATCCAGATGACGTTGCCGCTGCGGCGGCTGTCGAGCCCGCGCGTCTGCAGGATGATCTCCAGCGCCTGGTCCCAGGGCACGTCCTTCAGGCGCAGCGTGATGTTGCCCGAGACCGTGTCGCTGGTGATGATGTTGAGGTCGGTGAAGTCGGCGATGACGTTCAGCACCGCGCGCACTTCCACGTTCTGGAAATTGAGCGACAGCTTCTCTCCGGTGTAGCGGCCGCGCACCGCGGCGCGCGACGGATCCGCGGAGACCGGCTTCACCTCGAGCACGAACTGCGTGTCGGACTGGTAGGCGTTGTGCTCCCACTGGCCCTTCGGCTCGATCACCATGCGCACGTTCTCGCCCTGCTGGAAGGTGCTCACGGTGTTGATCGGCGTGCCGAAGTCGACTACGTCGAGGCGCTTGCGCAGCGCATCCGGCAGCGAGGTCTTCAGGAATTCCACCACCAGGTTCTGCCCCTGCGTGCGGATATCGATGCCGGTGGTGCTGTCCGACAGGTCGACGATCACCCGGCCCTCGCCGGCCCGGCCGCGCCGGAAGTCGACGTCGCGGATCGTATGCTTGGTGTCGCCGCGGCCCTCGGCGAAGCTCGCCACCTGGCCGCCCGGCACGGGCTGCGCCTGCTGCGGCTCGGCCAGCGTGATCAGCACGTCGCGGCCATCGATGGTGGCCTCGTGCGGCACCGAGCGACGCAGATTGAGCACCACGCGCGTGCGATCGGTGCCCTGCACGACGTTCATGCTGCGCAGCTCGCCCTGGCCGATGTCCTGCGTGGAGCGGCCGAGCGCGTTGACGGTGTTCGGAAAGTCGAAGGCGATGCGCGCGGGGTTCGCCACCGCGAAGTTCGGCGGCACGCTGCGCAGCGGCTCCTTGGTGGTGAGGCGCACCACGGTCTTGCCGCCGACCTGGGTGACCTCGAAGGACTCGATGCTGTTCTGCTGCGCCAGCGCGAGGCCGAAGGCCGCGAGCCACAGCGAGAACGCGTAGAGAAGCGTTTTGGTTTTCATTTTTGTGGTGCCTCCACCAGTTGGAGCGCGCTGGCCCGCTCGACCCACTCGCCGGTGCCGTCCTGCACCAGCTCCCTCAGCTTGATCGAGCCCTCGTCGATCGAGGTGATCACGCCGAAGTTCTGCCCCATGTAATTGCCCTTCCTCACGCGGTAAAGGTTGGGGCCGGCCTTCACCAGCGCGAAGGTCTCCTTGTCCTGCGTAATGGTGCCCATCATGGAGATCGACTCGAGCGGGAAGGCCTCGAGCGGCTCCTTTACCCGCTTCTCGTGCTCCGCGATCTTGCTCTTGGCGTCCGAGGTGCGCGTCCCGGCCTGCGCCACCTCGATGCGCTCGGGGCGGAACGGGTCGACCTGGCTCTCGGCCGTGTACGGCACCGGCTCGTAGGGCCTCACCTGCGGCAGCGGCGGCACCTGGCCGCGGAAATCCTTGGTCAGCTGCGCGAGCTCCTGCTTGAGGTCGCCGTGCTCCTCGGCGCCGCAGCCGGCGAGCAGCGCCGCGAGCACGAGGGCGAGGGCGTCGGCGCGCTTCATTTCTTGGCGGCGCCTTTAGCGCCCTTGCGCTGCGCCGCGACTTCCTCGTCGTCCAGATAGCGGAAGGTGCGGGCCGTCGCGTCCATGGCGAGGGTGCCTTTGTCCGCGGTGATGGTGACGTCGTTCAGCGTGACGATGCGCGGCAGCTGGCCGACATCGCTCGCGAAGGCGCCCATGTCGTGGTAGCTGCCGGTCACCCGCACGGTGATCGGCCGCTCGGCGTAGAACTCGCGCGTGATCTCCGAGGGCGCCGGGCGGAACAGGTCGAACTGCAGCCCGCGGCCGAGGCCCGCCTGGTTGATGTCCACCAGCAGCGCGTCCATCTGCGAGCGGTTCGGCAGCTGCCGCAGAAGCGCGCCGAACTGCGTGTCGATTTCGCGCAGCTGCTGCCGGTGCAGGTCGAGATTGATCGCCTGCTTCTTCTTGTCGAGGTACTGCTCCTTGAGACGCGTCTCCTCGGTGCGCAGCTTGTCGAGGTCCTCGATCTGCGTGCTGGTATCGATGAAGTAGCCGGCCACCGGGATGGCGATCAGGATGCCGAGCCAGACCACGATCTTGGGCGCCGCGTACCAGGTGCCGGGATCCTTCCAGTTGGTCCGCTTGAACTCGTCGACAAGGGCATTGAAGTTGACGACCGCCATTGGACTAGCCTTTCTTCGCCGGCGCCGCGGCCGGCTTGGGCGCCTCAGGCGCCTGCTCGCGCTTGAGCGACAAGAAAAGGTTGAATTCCGAGACGCGGCGCTTCTCGAGCGGCGCGGCCTTCACTTCGACCAGTTCGGGCGCGGCGAGCCAGCGCGAGGACTCGATGTTGCGCATCAGCGTCGAGACCCGGGCGTTCGACTGTGCGTAGCCGGTCAGCTGGATACGCATGCCCTTCTGCGAGAGCGACTTGAGGAACACGCCCTCGGGCATCTGCTTCACCAGCTCGTCGAGCAGGTGCACGGTCTGCGCGCGGTCGGCCTGCAGCGTCTCGATGACCTGCTTCCTCGCGAGCAGTGCGCGGATCTCCTCCTTCAGCTTGTTGATCTCGGCGATCTCGGTCTCGAGCTTGGCGATCTCGCTCTTCAGGAACTGGTTGCGGCCCTCCTGGGCGCCGATGCGCTCGGCGAAGTAGCCGTGCACCAGCAGAACGATCAGCAGGCCGACCACCGCGGTCAAGGCCGAGACGACGGTGAAGTGCTGCTTCGCGCGCTTGCGCCGCTCGGAGCGGTGCGGCAGTAGGTTGACGCGGGCGGTGCTCATTGCGGGTCGAACCTGCGCATGGCGAGGCCGCAGGCGACGATCAGCGACGGCGCATCGACGATCAGGCGCTTCAGCTGCACGCGCGGCGAGGTCTGCATCTGCGCGAAGGGGTTGGCCACGCTGGTGGGCACCTGGGCGCGCGTATTGACCACCTCGTCCAGGCCCGGGATCACCGCCGAGCCGCCGGCGAGCAGGATGTGCTCGACCGTGTGGTACTGCGTCGAGGTGAAGAAGAACTGCAGCGCGCGCTGGATCTCGCCCGAGAGGTTCTCCATGAAGGGACGCAGCACCTCGGCCTCGAAATCGTCGGGCAGCCCGCCCGAGCGCTTGGCGTTCTCGGCTTCTTCCGGGCTCATGCCGTAGCGCGTCACGATTTCCTGCGTCAGCTGATTGCCGCCGAAGGCCTGCTCGCGCGCATAGATCGACTGCTCGTTCCTCAGCACGGTGACCTGCATGACATTGGCGCCGACGTCGACCACGGCGATGTTCTGGTCCTTGCCGCCGTTGGGCAGCGCCTGGACGACGAGCGAGAGCGCGGTTTGCTGCGCAAACGACTCCACGTCCATCACCAGCGCCTTCAGGCCGGCGGAGTCGGCCACCGCCACGCGGTCTTCGACTTTCTCCTTGCGTGTCGCCGCGATCAGCACTTCCTGCTCCTCGGGGCTCGCGGGCGAAGGACCGAGCACCTGGAAGTCGAGGTTCACTTCCTCGAGCGCGAACGGGATGTACTGGTTCGCCTCGCTCTCGACCTGGATCTCAAGCTCCTCTTCGCGCAGGCTCGCGGGAACGACGATCTTCTTCGTGATCACCGCGCCGGTCGGCACCGCCATCGCGACGTGCTTGGTGCGCGTGCCCAGACGCTTGTGCGCGCGGCGCACTGCGTCGGTCACCGCTTCGAGGTTGTTGATGTTGCCGTCGACCACCGCGTCGCGCGCGAGCGGCTCGATCGCGTAGCGCTCGACGCGATAATTTCCTCTGCCGGCGTCGACGATCTCGAGCATCTTGACCGACGACGAGCTGATGTCGAGGCCGAAGAGCGGGGGCGCCTTGGGCGTAAACAAGTCGAATTGCATTCGTTGTTTTCCCCTTTGGGTATCGCAGCTTAGCCACGATACGTAGAATTTGGGTGAAATCCTAGCAACAACCCCTCCGGGTGTCTAGTTAACTTGTCCCGTTGGGGGGACGCGGTATCATGCGACGATCGTTTCAGCGCATGAAATAGCGCGGCTTTGACGGTCTAACTTCCCGATGTGGCTTCGTTTTCTCGGCTTTCCGCTGGCGGCCGCGGCTGGGCTCGCCGCGGGGGCCGTCCTGGTGCTCGGATTGGTGGTGGTGCTCGCCTATCCGAGCCTGCCCGAGCTCGGCGCGCTGACCGCCTATCAGCCCAAGATCCCGCTGCGCATTTACAGCGCCGAGGGCACCCTGATCGGCGAGTTCGGCGAGGAACGGCGGGCGGTCGTCGCCATCGCCGACGTGCCGCCGCAGCTCAAGCACGCGATCATCGCCGCCGAGGACGAGCGCTTCTACCAGCACCCGGGCATCGACTACATCGGCGTGCTGCGCGCCGCCTATGCCAACCTGGTGGCGGGCGGCCGCCGCCAGGGCGCCAGCACGATCACCATGCAGGTGGCGCGCAACTTCTTCCTCTCCTCGGAGAAGACGCTGACCCGCAAGCTCTACGAGGCGCTGCTCGCCTTCAAGATCGAGCACAGCCTCACGAAGGAGCAGATCCTCGAGCTGTACGTCAAC
>DASQAW010000506.1:0-22097 GCA_035635495.1 Burkholderiales bacterium | reverse complement strand
CAACTTCAGCGCGATGGAAGGCTTCCTCACCGCGAAGGTGATGGTGGAAGCCCTGAAGCGCGCCGGCAAGAGCCCGACGCGCGAAGGGCTGGTCGACGCGCTCGAGAAGATGCAGGACGTGGATCTCGGCGGGTTCTACGTCAGCTATTCGCCGAAAAACCACGCCGGCTCGAAGTTCGTCGACCTGACGATCATCGGGCGCAACGGCAAGTTCCTGCGCTAGGGGATATCCATGGACAGACTCCGATACACGGTCGAAGCAAGCGGCGGACACGCCGAGCTCGGATGGCGCGCGCGCCTCGCCAGGCGGTTACGCGGCCGGAAGGCGTTTCTCGCCGCGCTGCTTGCGCTCCTGATCCTGATCGACGCCGGCGTCGTGACCTACGACGCGCGCGAGGCCACGTTCAACACGCTCTACGTCGCCGCGGTCGGCAAGATACGCATGCTGTCGCAGCGCCTGGCCAAGGCCGCCCAGCAGGCTTCGCAGGGTAACGCGGCCGCCTTCAAGCAGCTGCGCGAGAGCCGCGACGAGTTCGCCGCGGTGGTGAATCTGCTCGGGGCGGGCGGCGTGGCGAGCGGCGTGACGCTGCCGCCCAGTCCCGAAAAGGTGCGGCCGCAGCTCGGCGTGCTCGAGACGCAATGGCGCAAGACCGAACGCAACGCGGGCCTGGTGATCGCCGAAGAGAAGAACCTTCTCGCTCTCGGCGCGGCGGTGCGCACGATCAATGACAACAACCCGGCGCTGCTCGAGCTGGCGGACGAGATCGCCGCGCTGAGCGTGCAGTCCGGCGGCAGCGCGCGGCAGAACGCGCTCACCGCGCACCTGGTCATGCTGACCCAGCGCATGGCGAAGAACGCGAACGCGATGCTCGCGGGCGACGTGGTCGACTCCGAGGTCGCATTCCTGCTCGGCAAGGACACCAACACCTTCCGCGACCTGCTCGGCGGCCTGCTGCAGGGTAACGAGGCGCTGCGCATAGCGCGGGTGGGCGACGAGGAGCTGCGCGGCAAGCTCGGCGAGCTCGAGTCCGGCTTCAAGCAATACCAGGTCGGCGTGAGCCAGATCCTCGGCAACATGCAGCGCCTGGTCAATGCCAAGCGCGCCACGCGCGACATCTTCAACGACAGCGAGGCGCTGCTCGGCGCCGCCGAGGACCTAGCGACCGGCTACGACGGCTTGATCGCCGCGCGCAAGTTCAACTTCATCGCCATGGGCCTCGCCTCGTTGCTCGCGCTCGCCGTGCTGCTCCTGATCGGCAAGGCGTTCGTCGACGACGGCCGCAACCGCGCGGAGCAGAGCGAGCAGCAAAACCGCGCCAACGAGGCGGCGATTCTTCGCCTGCTGGACGAGATCGGCAACCTGGCGAGCGGCGACCTCACGGTGCGCGCCAAGGTCACCGAGCACATGACCGGCGCGATCGCCGACTCGATCAACTACACCATCGACGAGCTGCGCCGCCTGGTGGCCGGCATCAACACCGCCGCGCAGCAGGTGACGGTGGCGACCCAGGAAGCGCAGCAGGTGTCGACGCAGCTCCTGCACGCCGCGCAGAAGCAGGCCACCGAGATCCAGGGCACGGGACAGTCGGTGGCGCAGATGGCGCAGTCGATGAACCGGGTCTCCACCAACGCCGACGACTCGGCGAAGGTGGCGGAGACCTCGCTCAACGCCGCCTCGAAGGGCGCTCAGGCGGTGCAGAACGCGATCCGCGGCATGAACGACATCCGCGACCAGATCCAGGAGACCTCGAAGCGCATCAAGCGGCTGGGCGAGAGCTCGCAGGAGATCGGCGAGATCGTGCAGCTCATCTCCGACATCACCGAGCAGACCAACGTGCTCGCGCTGAACGCCGCGATCCAGGCGGCTTCCGCCGGCGAGGCGGGACGCGGCTTCACGGTGGTGGCGGAGGAGGTGCAGCGCCTCGCCGAGCGCTCGGCCGAGGCGACCAAGCACATCGGCTCGATCGTCAAGAGCATTCAGCACGACACGCAGGATGCAGTCGACGCCATGGAGCGCAGCACGCGCGGCGTGGTCGAAGGCACCCGCACCGCGGACGAGGCGGACCAGGCGCTGCGCGAGATCGAGAAGATTTCGAACCGCCTGGCCGAGCTGATCGGCGCGATCTCCAACGCCACCCGGGCGCAGGCGACCTCGGCCGACCAGGTAGCCGGCAAGATGAAGATCATCCTCGGCGTCACCCAGCTCACCACCGAAGGCACGAAGAAGACCGCCGCCTCGGCGGTGCGCCTCACGCAACTGGCCGATGGGCTGAGGAGCTCGGTGGCCGGCTTCAAGCTGGGCTAAGGAATGCCCGACACCACCATCCTGTCGTGGATCACCGCGGAGGTCGACCAGGCGCTCGAGCGCGTGCGCAGCGAGCTTGCCGCGGGATTGCTCGCGGCCTGTCCCGAGCACCTGCACCAGGTGAGCGGGGCGCTCAACATGGTGGGTCTGAGCGGCGCGACGCGCTTTTGCGAGGCGCTGGAGAAGAGCTTCGGCGGGCCCGAGCTCTCCGGCGAGCAGGCCGCGGTCGTCGACCGCGCGGTGGTGCAGCTCAAGCAGTACGTCGACGAGGTGGCGAGCGGCCTGCCCGACGCCGCGGTGCGCCTCTATCCGGCATACCGCGAGCTCGCCGAGCTGCAGGGGCGCGAGGACAGCTCGGAGATCGAGCTCTTCTTCCCCAATCTCACGCCGCCCGCGCCATCGCACTCCAGCCCGAAGAGCCTGGACAACGGCGAGCTCGCCTCATTCCTGCAGGCGCAACGCACGCGCTGGCAGCGCGGCATCCTGGGCTGGCTGCGCAAGCAGCCCCATGCGCTCGAAGAGATGCGCGAGACGCTGGAGGAGCTGCATTCGGTGGCGCATCTCCTCCCCGAGCGGCGCGCCTTCTGGTGGGTCGCCGGCGGCGTGGTCGACGCGCTGCTCGACGTCACAGAGGCCAACGCGCTCGCGCATGCACGCCGGCTGTGGACCAAGATCGACATCCATATCCGCGAGCTCGCGACCGGTAACCAGCCGGACAACGAAGCGCTGCTCCGCGAGCTGATCTACGCGGTGGCGGGCTCGCCGCCGCTCACGCAGCGCATCCGCGACATCAAGCTGCTTTACCACCTGGACATCCTGCTGCCCATCAGCGCGCCCGCCCAGCCGGACGCCCGCACGCTGGAGCCCGTTCTCGCCGAGGTGCGCGAGAAGGTGCGCAAGCTGCGCAAATTCTGGCGCCAGTACATGGCCGGCGAGCCGAGGGCCCGCGCGACGTTCGCCGAGCGCGTGCGCACGCTGAAGGACAAGGCCGCCCCGCTGCAGAGCGCGCACTTCGACCTGCTGCTCGAGACCCTGGGACAGGCGGCGGAGCACCTGCCGGAGGTGCACCCGGCGGACAGCGACGCGATGCTGGTCGAGATGGCGGCAGCCTTCCTGATTGCCGACAGCATCCTCGCCACCTTCGGCAAGGCGCCGGCCGATCTCGACGAGCAGCTCGAGCTCCTCTCCAAGTGGGTGCTCGACGCCGCGCAGGGCAAGCCGAGCGCCTCGCCGCCGGCCGGGTTACGCCAGGAGCTGCTCCAGGAACTGGGCGCGATCCAGCTGCGCGCGCAGGTGGCCCGCGAAATCCTCGCCAACCTGCTGCAGGTCGAGCAGGTGCTGGACAGCTACGCGCGCGGCCAGGGCTCGGAGAAGATCGTGCAGGCGCTTGCGCCGCAGCTGCGGCAGATCCGCGGGGCGCTGTCGGTGCTGCGCTGGGATCGCGCCGTCGAGGTCATCGAGTGCTGCCAGGCCATGCTCGCCTCGCTCGCGCGGGGCAGCGCGGATATGGATTGGCTCGCGGAGGGCCTGAGCAGCATCGGGCTTTTCATCACGCCCTGCCTCGAAGGCCGCGAGCCGCGCGAGTCCGCGATCGAGACCTTCCTCGGGCGCTTCGCCAAGCGCGCGGCGCCCGCTCCCGCCACCGAGGCCAAGGCTGCGCTGGCGGCGCAATCGAACGAGCTGCTCCCCATATTCCTGGAGGAAGCGGTCGAGGTGCTGAAGGCAATAGACGATGCGCTCGCGGTCTGCAAAGCGCAACCGGACGACCCGGAGGCGCTGATCAGCATCCGGCGCGGCTTCCACACGCTGAAGGGCAGCGGGCGAATGGTCGGCCTCACCCAGCTCGCCGAGGTCGCCTGGGAGGTCGAGCAGGCGCTGAACCGCTGGCTGGAGGAGAAGCGCCCGGCCACGCCGGAGCTTTTCGAGCTCGCCGGCGCAGCGGCGCAGCAGATCGCCGGATGGACGGCGAAGCTGCAGGCCGGCGAGACACCGCAGTTCGAGGACACCGTGGTCATCACCGGCCTCGCCCAGCGGCTGAAACCCGATGTCTTCGAGATCTACCTCAAGGAAGCCCGCGCGCACGTCGCCACGCTCGAAGCGCAATGCGTGCGCTGGTGCGCGAACCCGGGGACTTCGGCTCCGGATGAATTCATGCGCGCGGCGCACACGCTCGCGAGCAGCTCGCGTACGGCCGGCTTCGAGCCGATCGCGGAGCTCGCCGGCTCCCTGGAGCACTGGATGCCCCAGGCGGGGCACACCGTGGAGGACGCCGACACCTCCTTGATCGCCCGCGCCGTGGCCCAGCTGAAGGAAATGGTCGGCGCCGCGGGCAGCCGCCAGGCGCTGCCGGTGGCGGTTGATCTGGTGGCCGCGCTGCAGGCGCTCGCCGCGCGCGTGCAGCCGCCGCACAAGCCCAGAAACAAGCGCGTGACGCGCGACGACATCGACGCCGAGCTCCTGCCGGTCTTCCTCGAGGAAGCGCAGGAGCTGGTGCCGCAGATCGCCGGCGACCTGCGCGACTGGAGGGCGAATCCCGGCGACGCCAAGCTTGCCGACAGCGTGAAGCGCGCGCTGCATACGCTGAAAGGCAGCGCGCGCATGGCGGGCGCGATCCGCCTCGGCGAGCTCACGCACCTGATGGAAAGCCGCATCGAGTTCGCGCTCGAGGCGGGCGACCTGTCGCACGCCGTGTTCGAGGAGCTGCAGGCCCAGATGGACCGCCTCTCGGGCGACCTCGAGAAGATGCGCCAGCAGCCGGAGCCAACCGTGACGGGTGCCGCAGCGCCGGCCGCCGGCGCGCCGGCGGCGATGCTGCGGGTCAACGCCGAGCGGCTCGACGACCTGATCGCCGAGTCGGGCGAGGTGGCGATCGCGCGCTCGCGCATCGAGGCGGAGCTGCGCCAGGTGAAGCAGGCGCTCGGCGAGCTGAGCGAGGGCATCGCGCGGCTGCGCACCCAGCTGCGCGAAGTCGAGGTCCAGGCCGACAGCCAGATGCAATCGCGCAGCTCGGTGCTGCACGAGAAAGACCGGGACTTCGACCCGCTGGAATTCGACCGCTACACGCGGCTGCAGGAGCTGACGCGCATGATGGCCGAGGGCCTGAACGACGCGCTCTCGATCCAGCAGGCGCTCGCCAAGAACATCGGCGAGACCGATGCGGCGCTGCTCCTCCAGGCGCGCCTCGGCCGCGAGCTGCAGCAGGACCTGATGCGGATGCGCGCGCTGCCCTTTGCCAACCTGAGCGAGCGCCTGCACCGCATCGTGCGGCAGACCGCACGTGACGTCGGCAAGAAGGCCGAGCTCGACATCGACGGCAGCCAGGTCGAGCTCGACCGCAGCGTGCTCGAGCGCATCGCCGCGCCGCTCGAGCACCTGCTGCGGAACGCGCTGGCGCATGGCATCGAGGCGCCCGCGGCGCGCGCCGCCGCCGGCAAGCCCGAGACCGGGCGCATCGCCATCGTGCTGCGGCAGGAAGCCAACGAGATCGTGCTGGTGGTGAAGGACGACGGCGGCGGCCTGGACGTCGAGCGCCTGCGCGCCAAGGCGATCGAGAAGGGGCTGATCGGCGCCGACGTGGCGCTTTCCGAGGCGGAGCAGCACCAGCTGGTCTTCCTTTCCGGCCTGTCGACGGCCCGGACTGTCACCGAGCTCGCCGGCCGCGGTATCGGCATGGACGTGGTGCGCACCGAGATCAACGCGGTCAGCGGGCGCATCGAAGTGGCGAGCACCCGCGGCGGCGGCACGACCTTCACCATCTACCTGCCGCTCACCCTCGCGGTGACGCACGCGGTGATGGTGCGCGCCGGCGCGCTGACCGCCGCGATCCCGTCGGCGGCGGTGGAGCAGGTGCTGCGCATCAAGGCCGACTCGCTCGTCGCGCTTTATGAGAAGGGCAGCGTCGAGTTCCAGGGGCGCGACTACCCGCTCCACTACCTGCGCCAGCTCCTCGGCCAGCGCGGCGCAACCGACGTACAGGACTACAACTCGCTGCTGCTGGTGCGCAGCGCCAACGAGCGCGTCGCCGTGCACGTCGACGAGCTCTTCGGCAACCGCGAGATGGTCGTGAAGCACATCGGGCCGCAGCTCGCGCGCATCGCCGGCGTCACCGGCGCGACCGTCACCGCGGACGGAGCCATCGTGCTGATCCTGAATCCCGTGCACCTGGCGAACCGCGAACGCAGCGCGATGTCCGCCGCGGCCAGGACCACCAGCGACGCCACGGTGGTCGCGCCCGTTGCGGCCCCGGTCGTGATGGTGGTGGACGACTCCATCACGGTGCGCAAGATCACCAGCCGGCTGCTGGAACGCGAAGGCTACCGCGTCATCACGGCGCGCGACGGTGTCGACGCGCTCGAGCAGCTGAAGAGGGAGCGGCCGGCGGTCATGCTGATCGACATCGAGATGCCGCGCATGGACGGCTTCGACCTTACGCGCAACGTGCGCGGCGACCCGCGCACGATGGAGATCCCGATCATCGTCATCTCCTCGCGCACCGCGCCGAAGCACCGCAGCCGCGCCTCCGAGCTCGGCGTGAACGCCTACCTCGGCAAGCCCTATGAGGAGGCCGAGCTCCTGCAGCAGATCGCGGCCTTCGCACGTCGATGACACCCGAGACCATCGGCAAATATCCGGTCGTACGCGAGCTCGGCAGGGGCGCGACCAGCAAGGTCTACCTCGCGCGCGACCCGTTCGCCAACCGCGACGTGGCGATCAAGGTGTTCCTCTTCGACAAGAAGGCCGACGCGCACGAAGAGCGCATGCTGCACAAGGCGTTCGTCGCCGAGGCGGCGCTCGCCGGCAAGCTGAACCACCCGCACATCGTCGACATCTACGACGCGCTGGTCGAGCCCGACCGCAGCTACCTGGTGATGGAATACGTGCCGGGCAGCACGCTCGACGCCTACGCCCAGCCCGCGCGGCTGCTGCCGCTGGGGAAAGTCGTCGAGATCGTCTTCAAGTGCATCCGCGCGCTCGAGTACGCCTGCCGCCACGGCATCATCCACCGCGACATCAAGCCGGGCAACATCCTGCTCTCGCAGAGCGGCGAGACGAAAGTGAGCGACTTCGGCGCCTCCTTCCAGCAGAAGCTGCTCGACACCACGCAGATCACCGGCATCGGCTCGCCGGCCTACATGTCGCCCGAGCAGATCCGGATGGAGACGGTCACGCACCAGACCGACATCTACTCGCTCGGCGTCACCATGTATCGCCTCCTCACCGGGCGGCTGCCTTTTGCCGCCGCGACGCAGGCCGCGCTCACCTACGCCATCGTCCACACCGAGCCGCCGCGTCCGGCGCAGCTGCGCGCCGACCTGCCGGGCCTGCTCGACGCCGTGGTGATGAAGGCGATGGAGAAAGACCCCGCGGCGCGCTATCCCTCGTGGCTCGAGTTCGGCAAGGACCTCGGCCAGGCCTTCGCCAGCCTGCGGCTCGCCGGCACCACGGTCTCGGATTCCGAGAAGTTCACCAAGCTGCGCGACTTCCCGTTCTTCGCCGACTTCAACGACGTCGCATTGTGGGAGCTCATCCGCATCGGCCACTGGAAACCGATCGGCGCGCAGACCACGCTGATCCGCGAAGGCGAGGCGGGCGATACCTTCTACTTCCTCGCCGAGGGCGAGGTCGACGTCGCGCTGAACGGCAAATCACTGGCGGCCGTGAAAGCCGGCCGCTGCTTCGGCGAGCTGCTCTATTTCGCCGACCAGGCCCAGCGCCGCACCACCACGGTGACGACGCGCGGCCCCATCACGGTGATGGAGGTCAAGGCCGATGCCATGCGCGCGGCGTCCGATGCCTGCCAGGCGGCCTTCAACAAGGCCTGCATGCGCGTGCTGATCGAGCGCCTGGTCTACTCAAACCAGAAGCTCGCCCAGGCAGCGTAAAGCGGCCGCTAAAGCGGGTCCCAGCTAAACACGTCCTGCGAGCGCTCCAGCGGATAGAACCCCGCGCGCAGCGCGGGCATCGCGTGCGCCGCCACCGTCTCGGGCGTCCAGCCGCCATCCCGGTGCACCGAGCGCAGCGGCCGGTTCTGCGAGAAGAGAAAGAGCTCGTTCGCGCGCACGCCGAAGATCTGGCCGCTGACGTCGCGCGCCGCGTCGGAGACGAGGACCACCGCGAGCGGCGCGATCTTCGCCGTCTCCATGCTCTTCAGCTTCTCCACGCGCGCCTGCTGCTCGGGCGTCTCGGTCGGGATCGAGCCGATCATGCGGCTCCAGGCGAAGGGCGCGATGCAATTGGAACGCACGTGGTACTTGGCCATGTCCAGCGCGATGGACTTGGACAGTCCGACGATGCCGAGCTTTGCCGCCGAGTAGTTGGCCTGGCCGAGGTTGCCGACCAGCCCGGAGGTGGACGTCATGTGCACGTACGCGCCCGACTCCTGCGTCTTGAAGTGCGGCGCCGCCGCGCGCGCCACGTAGAACGAGCCGTTCAGGTGCACGTCGATCGCGGTCGCGCAGGATGCCGGCGTTGTTCAGCACCGCATCGATGCGGCCGAAGTGGTCGAGCGCCGCCTGCACGATGCGGTTCGCGGACGTCCAGTCCGCCACGCTGTCGGTGCTGGCCGCGGCGGTGCCGCCGGCCGCCCGGATCTCGTCCACCACCTTCTGCGCCGGTCCGCCGCTCGCGCCTTCGCCCTTGACCGAGGTGCCGAGGTCATTCACCAGCACCCTGGCGCCGGCAGCCGCCATCGCCAGCGCGAAGTCGCGGCCGATGCCGCCACCGGCGCCGGTGACGAGCACCACCTTGCCCTCGAGCATCAGTCCCTGAATCCGGGGTAGCGCCGCTCGAGGAGCCGCAGCAGGCCCGCCCATTCGAGCTCACCGATGCGGCGCCGCTGGCCGGGCTTGTAGCGCTCGTTCGTCTTCGCCACCGTGTCGGGCACGGGCTGCCGGCACTCGGCCTGCATGGCGAACACCTGCGCCTGGCAGGCGCGCTCGAGCCAGTAGATCGTGATGAACGCTTCCGGAATCGTCGCGCCCACCGCGAGGAGGCCGTGGTTGCGCAGAACCATCGCCACGTGCTCGCCCAGGTCGGTGACCAGGCGCTTCTGCTCGTCGAGGTCGACCGCCGGTCCCTCGTAGTCGTGGTAGCCGACGCCGGAGAAGAACATCGCGTTCTGCGTCAGCGGCAGGAGGCCGCACTTCATCGCCGACACCGCCATCCCGGCGGGCGTGTGGGTATGAATGACGCAGGCCACGTCCGGACGGCCGCGGTGCACGGCGCTATGGATGACGAAGCCGGCGTGGTTGATGCCGTAGCCGGTGCCCGAGTCCTGCACGATCTTGCCGTCGAAGTCGATCTTCACCAGGCTCGACGCGCTGATCTCGTCGTAGGTCATGCCGTAGGCGTTGATCAGGAAGTGGCCTTCCTCGCCGGGCACCTGGGCCGAGACGTGGTTGTAGACCATGTCATCCATGCCGTAGTGGTGGATGAGCCTGTAGCACGCCGCGAGATCGACGCGCGTCGCCCATTCCTCGCGCGACACGCGCTCGCGCATCGACGGAATCTGCAGCTGGGAGAGATCGCTCATGGCCGTATTATGCCCGTCGCGATGCTCGGCTCCGCGCTCAACCCCGCCTCGGTGGCCATCGTCGGCGCCTCCGACAATCCGCACAAGGTCGGCGGGCGCCCGCTCCTCTATCTGCAGCGCTACGGTTATCGCGGCGCGATCTATCCGATCAATCCCGGGCGCACGACGGTGCAGGGCCTGCGCGCCTTCGCCGGCATCGGCGACACGCCCGAGGCGCCGGAGCTGGCGATCGTCGCCGTTGCCGGCGAGGATGCCGTCACCGCCGTCGAGGCTTGCGCGGCGCGCGGCGTGAAGGTCGCGGTGGTGATGACTTCGGGCTTCGGCGAGACCGGCGCGGATGGCCTTGCCAAACAAAAGCAGATGGTGGACGCCGCGCACAGGGCTGGCATGCGGCTCATCGGCCCGAACTGCCAGGGCCTGGCCAACTTCGCCACGGGGATGGTGGCGAACTTCTCCACCATCTTCAACGAGCTCGAGGCGCGCGACGGGCCGGTGGCGATCGTGAGCCAGAGCGGCGCGAACTCGCAGGCGATCTATACGCTGCTGCGTGACAAGGGGCTGAGCGCCCGCCATGTGCACGCGACGGGCAACGAAGCGGACGTGACGGTTGCCGACCTGGCCGCCGCGGTCGTCGCCGACGAAGGCGTGCGCCTGGTGCTCTTGTATATGGAGGCTATCAAGGACCCGCCGACGCTCGCCGCTGCCGCTGCCGAGGCACGCCGCCGCGATGTCCCCATCGTCGCGCTGAAGGCCGGCCGCACGGCGAGCGGCCGGAAAGCCGCGAGCTCGCATACGGGCGCCCTCGCGAGCGAGGACCGCGTGGTGGATGCCTTCTTCGAGCGCCATGGCATCTGGCGCGCCGGCGATCCACAGGCGCTGGTGTCGGCCGCCCAGCTCTACGTCAGCGGTCAACGCCCGCGCGGCAAGCGGCTCGTATTCCTGAGCAACTCCGGCGCGAGCTGCGTGATGGCCGCCGACCATGCCGAGAGCCGCGGCATTCCGCTGGCCGCGGTGCCGGCGGAGAAGCTGAAAGCGGTCCTGCCGGCATTCGCCGCCGTCGATAACCCCATCGACGTCACCGGAGCGCTGCTCGGCAATTCCGGCCTTTTCGGCGGCGTATTGCCGATCGTTGGCGAGGCTGCGCAGTGCGACGTGCTTGTACTCGCGCTGCCGGTCGCCGGCACCGGCTATGACGTGCCGCGCTTCGCCCAGGATCTGGCTGCCTTCCAGCGCCGCTACGGCATACCCAGCGCGCTCGCCGCGCCGCAACCGGCGGTTCGCGAGCCCTTCGCCGCGGCGGGCGTCGCCACGTTCGCAGCCGAAGGCGAAGCGATGGATGCGCTCGCGCAGGTGGCCGATCACGCGGCGTTGCTGCGACGGCCCGCGCCGCCGCTCGCGTCCATCGCTATACGCGGGCCGACCCGGTTCCTTAACGAGGCCAAGAGCCTCGCCTTGCTGGCGCGGGCCGGGCTGCCGGTGATCGAGCACCGGCTGTGTCGCGACGAGCAGGATGTCCAGTCGGCGGTGAGCCAGCTCGGTGAAGTAGTGATGAAGGCATGCTCGCGCGACCTGCCGCACAAGAGCGACCACGGGCTGGTGGCGATCGGTGTCCCCGATCCAATCGCCGAATTCAGGCGGCAGCGCGAGCGCTGCCTCGCGCTCGGGGCGCGCTTCGAGGGCGTGATCGTCGCGCGCCGCGCGCGGGGCGGGCGCGAGCTGGCGCTGGGCGCTCGGATCGATCCGTCGTTCGGGCCGCTGGTGCTCGTCGGCGACGGCGGCATCTACCTGGAGGCGCTGAAGGACTTCCGGCTGCTCGTGCCGCCGTTCGGCGAGGACGAGGTGCTCGCCAAGATCGCCGAGCTGCGCGTCGCGCCGCTCCTCGGCCCGCTGCGCGGCCAACTGGCGCGCGACGTGGGCGCGCTGGCGCGCATGGCGGTCAGGCTCGGCGAGGCGCTCCTCGCGTGGGACGGCAGGGTGGCCTCGGTCGACGTCAATCCGGTGATGGTGTTTGAAACCGGCGCCGTCGCGCTCGACGCGCTGGTGGAGAGTCGCTCGGACGACTGAGCGTCACGAGGCGCGGGCTATAATTTTCGGCACCCATGAAGATCCTCGTCGCGGTCAAGCGGGTCGTCGATTTCAACGTCAAGGTGCGCGTCAAGGCCGACCACACCGGCGTCGAGACCGCGAACGTGAAGATGTCGATGAACCCGTTCGACGAGATCGCCGTCGAAGCGGCGGTGCGCCTCAAGGAAGCCGGAGCCGCCACCGAGATCGTGGCCGTTTCCTGCGGGCCGCAGGCCTGCCAGGAGACGCTGCGCACCGCGCTCGCCATCGGCGCCGACCGCGCCATCCTGGTCGAGACGAACGAGGAGCTGCAGCCGCTCGCCGTGGCCAAGCTGCTGCAGGCGATCGCCCGGAAGGAGTCGCCGCAGCTCGTGATCCTGGGCAAGCAGGCGATCGACGACGATTCGAACCAGACGGGGCAGATGCTCGCCGCGCTCCTCGGCTGGCCGCAGGCTACATTCGCCTCCAAGATCGAGCTCGCGCCGCCAGGCGCCAAGGTGACGCGCGAAGTCGACGGCGGCCTCGAGACCTTATCCATCAAGCTGCCCGCGGTGATCACCACCGACCTGCGCCTGAACGAGCCGCGCTACGTCACGCTGCCGAACATCATGAAGGCGAAGAAGAAGACCCTGGAGACGCTCAAGCCCGATGCGTTGGGTGTCGATGTCTCGCCGCGCCTGCAGACGCTCAAGGTGGTCGAGCCGGCCAAGCGCAAGGCGGGCGTCAAGGTTGCCGACGCCAAGGCGCTCGTCGACAAGCTGCGCAACGACGCGAAAGTGATCTGATGGCGTCCCTCGTTCTGGCCGAGCACGACAACAAATCCATCCGCAAGGCAACGCTGAACGCCGTCGCCGCTGCGAAGAAGATCGGCGGCGACATCCACGTGCTGGTCGCCGGGCACCAGGCCGGCGAGGCGGCGAAGGCCGCATCGCAGATCGCGGGCGTGGCCAAGGTGCTGCATGCGGACGCGCCGCACCTGGGCGAGTTCCTCGCCGAGAGCGTGGCGGCATTGGTCGTGTCGCTGGCGAAGAGTTACTCGCACATCCTTGCGCCCGCCACGTCGAACGGCAAGAACGTGATGCCGCGCGCCGCCGCGCTGCTCGACGTGCAACAGATTTCCGACATCAGCGGCGTCGAATCGCCGGACACCTTCGTGCGGCCGATCTATGCCGGCAATGCGCTGGCCACCGTGAAGTCGAAGGATCCGATCAAGGTCCTCACCGTGCGCACGACCGCCTTCGACGCGGTACCGGCCACGGGCGGCAGCGCAAGCATCGAGAACGTCGCGCCGCCGGCCGATCCAGGCCTGTCCTCATTCGTCGGGCGCGAGGTGTCCAAGTCGGAGCGCCCGGAGCTCACCGCGGCGAAGATCATCGTCTCGGGCGGCCGCGGCATGGGCTCGGGGGAGAATTTCACCAAGGTGCTCGAGCCGCTCGCCGACAAGCTGGGCGCGGCCATGGGCGCTTCGCGCGCGGCCGTCGACGCCGGCTTCGTCCCCAACGACTGGCAGGTCGGGCAGACCGGCAAGATCGTGGCGCCGGACCTGTACATCGCGGTGGGCATCTCGGGCGCGATACAGCACCTGGCGGGGATGAAGGACAGCCGGGTCATCGTCGCCATCAACAAGGACGAGGAAGCGCCGATCTTCCAGGTCGCCGATTACGGGCTGGTCGGCGACCTCTTCCAGCTGGTCCCGACCGTGGTCGAGGAGCTTAAAAAATGAGCGCCTACCAGGCACCCCTGAAGGACATGCGGTTCGTGCTGAACGAGCTTGCCGGCCTGGGCGACATCGCCAAGCTGCCGGGCTACCAGGATGCAAGCCCGGACACGGTCGACGCGATCCTCGAGGAAGCCTCGAAGTTTGCTTCTGGAGTCCTTGATCCGATTAACTATTCAGGAGACCAAGAAGGGTCGAAATGGATCGACGGCGCGGTGCGGACGCCCAAGGGTTTCCGCGAGGCCTACAAGCAGTTCTGCGAGGGCGGGTGGAACGCGCTGCCGTTCGAGGCCGAGTGGGGCGGGCAGAGTCTGCCGCGGCTCGTCTCGACCCCGGTCCAGGAGATGTGGAAGAGCTCGAACATGAGCTTCTCGCTCTGCCCGCTGCTGACGCAAGGTGCGATCGAGGCGCTCCTGCTTCGCGGGTCGGAGGAGCTCAAGCGCCGCTACCTGCCGAAGATGGTCGAGGGCAGCTGGACCGGCACCATGAACCTGACCGAGCCCCAGGCCGGCTCGGACCTGTCGCTCGTGCGCACGAAAGCCGAGCGCCAGGGCGACCACTACCTGATCTCGGGCCAGAAGATCTTCATCACCTACGGCGAGCACGACATGGCGGAGAACATCGTGCACCTCGTGCTCGCCCGCACGCCCGAGGCGCCCGAGGGCGTGAAGGGCATCTCGCTCTTCGTCGTGCCGAAGCTCGTGCCGAACGCCGACGGCACGCCGGGCAAGCGCAACTCGGCCAAGTGCGCCTCGATCGAGCACAAGCTCGGCATCCACGCGAGCCCCACCGCGGTGATGGTGTACGACAAGGCGGTCGGCGACCTCGTCGGCGAGGAGAACCGCGGCCTCGAGTACATGTTCATCATGATGAACGCCGCGCGCTTCGCCGTCGGACTTGAAGGCGTGGCGATTGCCGAGCGGGCCTTCCAGCGCGCGCTTGCGTTTGCCAAGGAGCGCGTGCAGGGCCGCGATCTCGTCCAGGGCGGCAAGGCAGTGCCGATCATCCGGCATCCGGACGTGCGGCGGATGCTCATGCTGATGAAGTCGCAGGCCGAGGCGATGCGCGCGCTGGCGTATACCACCGCGGCGGCGATGGACCACGCGCACAAGCATCCCAACGCCGAAGCGCGGAAGCAGCACCAGGCGTTCGTCGACCTGATGATCCCGGTGGTGAAGGGCTGGTCGACCGAGACCGGCATCGAGGTCGCGTCGCTCGGCGTGCAGGTGCACGGCGGCATGGGCTTCGTCGAGGAGACCGGCGCGGCGCAGTACCTGCGCGACGCGCGCATCACCACCATCTACGAAGGCACCACCGGCATCCAGGCGATGGACCTGGTCGGGCGCAAGATCCAGCGCGAGGCGGGTGCCACCGCCAAGGCCTGGCTGGCGTCGCTCAAATCGCTGGACGCCGAGCTGGGCCGCTCGCAAAACCCGGACATCAAGGCGCTGCGCGCGCAGCTCGCGCAGGGCGTGCAGGCGGTGGGCGACGCGGTCAACTTCATCGTCGAGAGCAAGGACCCGCGCGCCACGTTCGCCGGGGCGGTGCCGTTCCTCAAGCTGATGGGCATCGTCGCCGGCGGCTGGCAGATGGCGCGCGCCGTTCTGGCGGCCGAGAAGAAGCTGGCTTCGGGCGATCGTTCGTTCCTGGAAGCGAAGATAGCCACGGCGCGCTTCTACGGCGACCAGGTGCTGGTGCAGGCGCCGGCGCTGCGCGACACGGTGGTGAAGGGCGCGCCGGGCGTGATGGCGCTCTCGGAAGAGCAATTCCTCGCTGCGTAGCCTGATCGTTCTCCTGGCGCTTGCCGCTGCGCCTGCGGTCGCAGCGGAGCGCTTGCTCGCGGATTTCTTTCACGGCTTCACCGACGAGTGGATGCGCGGCAACCCCAACCAGGCGGCCGCGACGCGCTACTTCCGGGAGAGCGACCCTAAGCTGCAGGCGGCGCTCGAGCGGCAGCTCACGCCGGAAACGCGCGCGTGGCGCCACGCGCGCGTCGAGCTGGCGAAGAAGGGCCTCGCGGAGCTCGGCAGGTTCGACCCCGCGCGCCTGTCGCATGACGAGCGCGTGTCGGCCGAGCTCATGCAGTGGCAGCTCTCCCGCCTCGTCGAGGGGCGGGCGTACGAGGACTACCGCTTCCCGCTCGACCAGTTCAACGGCCCGAACGTCTCGCTCGCGAACACGCTGACCGTGCAGCATCCGATGGTGACGCCGGATGATGCGCGCAACTACGTGGCGCGGCTCGGCCAGGTGGCCATGCGGATGCACGAGGCGATCGCGGAAGCCGAGCGCCTCGGGGCGAAGCGCATGATCCCGCCGCGCTTCATCCTGCGCTCGACGCTCGCGCAGATGCAGCAGTTCGTCGGCTCGCCGCCGGCGCAGAATCCCTTCGTCGCCGTCTTCGCCGAGCGCATGGCCGGCATCGCGAGCCTCGCTCCCGATGAGCGCAAGGCGCTGAGGGCGCAGGCCGAGCAGGTCGTCGCCGGCGAGGTTTATCCGGCGTGGAAGAAAGCCATCGCGCTGCTCGAATCGCTGCTGCCGGGGGCGACCGACGATGCCGGCTTGTGGCGCTTCGAGGGCGGCGCCAGTGTCTATGCCCACGACCTGCGGCGCTACACCACCACGGCGCTCAGCCCGGACGAGATCCACGCCATCGGCCTGCGCGAGGTGGCTCGCATCCAGGCGGAGATGGAAAAAGTGCTGCAGCGCCTCGGGCGCACAAACGGCACGCTGGAGGATCGCACGGCGGCGCTGGAGCGCGAGCTTGCGTATCCCGACAACGACCAGGGACGCGCGGCGATCATGGCCGACATCGAGCGCATCCTGCGCGACGCGGAGAAGCGCTCGGCGGTGCTATTCGCCGAGACGCCGAAGGCGCCGGTGATCGCGCGGCCCTATCCGCAGTTCCGCTGGGCCTCGGCGGCGGCGAGCTACAGCTTCCCGGCGCCCGACGGCTCGCGGCCCGGCACGTTCCAGATCCCGCTGCGACCGTCATACCTCACGCGCTACGGGCTGCGCACGCTCGTCTACCACGAAACCGTGCCGGGACATCACTACCAGATCGCGCTCGAGATGGAGAACAAGGCGCTGCCGGGCTTCCGGCAACTGCGGGCGTTTGGTTTCGTCTCCGCCTACGGTGAAGGCTGGGCGCTGTACGCAGAGCGGCTCGCCGCAGAGGCCGGCTGGTACGAGGGCGACCCCGAGGGGCTGCTGGGTCAACTCGCGGCGGCGCTGTTCCGCGCGCGCCGCCTGGTGGTCGACACCGGCCTGCACGCCAAGCGCTGGACGCGCGAGCAGGCGATCGCCTACGGCATCCACCCGAGCGAGGTCGAGCGCTACGTCGTGATGCCGGGCCAGGCCTGCTCGTACATGCTCGGCCAGCTCAGGATCGTCGAGCTGCGCGAGCGCGCGCGCCGCGAGCTCGGCGCGCGCTACTCGCCGAAGGAGTTCCACCGCGTGGTGCTCGGCACCGGCACCGTGCCGCTCGAGCTCCTCGAGCACGAAGTCGACGCCTACATCGCCGGCGCGAAATAGAGGAGGATCAAAGCCATGCTTCGCTCATTCGCCGCCATCCTGGCGGCCATTGCAGGTAGTGCGGCGGGTGCTGCGTTCGCGCAGGACTATCCGAGCAAGCCGATCGTCATCGTCGTGCCGGCCGCGGCCGGCGGGCCGACCGACACGCTGACGCGCGTGCTGGCGTCCGCGATGGGCAACGCGCTCAAGAACCAGTTCGTGATCGAGAACGCGGGCGGCGCCGGCGGCATCATCGGCATCAACAAGGCGGCGAAGGCGAGGCCCGACGGCTACACGCTGCTGCTCTATCACATCGGCATGTCGACCGCGCCGGCGCTCTACCGCAAGCTGCCCTACGACACGCTGAATGACTTCGATTACATCGGGCAGGTCGCCGACGTGCCGATGACGCTGATCGCGAAGAAGGGCACGCAGGCGGCTGCGTTTCCCGAATTTCTGGCGTACATCAAGTCCAACCGCGACAAGGTGACCTATGCCCAGGCCGGCATCGGCTCGGCGTCCTATCTCTGCGGGCTGCTCTTCATGACCAGCATCGACGCGCAATTCACGCAGGTGCCGTACAAGGGCACCGGCCCGGCGATGAACGACCTCGTCGGCGGCCAGGTGGATTTCATGTGCGACCAGACCACCAACACCGTGCCGCAGATCAAATCGGGAAACGTTCGTGTCTATGGCGTGACCACGGCTTCGCGGCTGCCGTCGCTGCCCGACGTGCCGACGCTCGACGAGCAGGGGCTGAAGGGCTTCGACCTCGTGGTCTGGAACGGTCTCTATGCGCCGCGCGGGACGCCGAAGGCCGCGCTCGACAGGCTGGTGCCGGCGCTGCAGGCGGCGGTGCAGGACCCGGCGTTCCGCTCGCGTCTCGCGGAGCTCGGGGCGGAGCCGGTGACCCTCGCCAAGGCGACGCCCGATTCGCTGCGCACGTTGCTCAAGGCGGAGATCGACAAATGGACGCCGATCATCCGCAAGAGCGGCGTTTACGCCGATTAGCGACGCAGACCGAAGAAGCGGCGGATCCGTCCCAGCAGGTCGAACTGCTCCACGGTTGCCGGGCCTGGCTGGGTGGCGAAGGCTTCGCGCACTCGTTCGAGGTCGGGCCGGCGCGAGCTGATGACGCGCGCCATGCCCTCGGCGATCTCGGGGCGCTTGAGCAGCAGCCCCTGGAACGCCTTGCCTTCGAGGCGGTAGCACTCGACGTCGGTCTTCGCCACCACCGTGGCGCTGCGCGTGTCGCCGGTGAGGAGCGCCATCTCGCCGAAGAACTGCCCCGCCCTTAACGTGCTGATGTGCTGCGGCTGGCCGTGCTCGGGTTCGTAGCGCACCTCGGCCTCGCCGAACATGATGATGTAGAGCCAGTGGGCGACGTTGCCCTGCTTGGTGACGACGTCGCCGCGCGCGAACGGCGCGTATTGCAGCCGATCGGCAAGCTCGTTCATCTCTTCTTCCGACAGCATCGAGAAGAGGTCGACGCCCCGCAGCATCTCGAGGCGCCGGCCGATCTCGCGCTTGCGCACCGCGTCGGCGTGCGCCTCATCGCGCGACACGGCGTGCACCGTGCGCTGCTCCTCCGCGACGCGGATGCCCGCGCGCTGCAGCGAGGCGAAGAGGTGCACGCGCACCATCGAGTCGGTCATCTCGTCTTCCATGAGATCGCTGAGCCAGTAGCGGATCTGGTACTCCAGGTTCCCGTGCACGAAGCCGTGCAGCACCGTGGTCGGCGCGGGCTCGCGCGCCACGTGGGCGATCGGCACGTCGCGCATCTCCTCGTTGATCATGGCGATGACGCGCGCCGGCGGCACGCTCGGATCCACCATGAAGCTGAGGCTGCGCCGCCACTGCAGCGGCCGGCCTTCGCGCTTGCCGAGGATCTGCACGCGGCCCTTCATGATCTGGCTGTTCGGGATGACCACCGTTTCCCAGTTGCGCGTCTCGATCAGCGTCGAGCGCCAGCGGATGTCGCGCACCTGGCCCTGCAGGCCGTCGATCGACACCCAGTCGCCGACCTGCACCGTGTTGTCGATCTGAATGGCGAGGCCGCCGAGCAGGTTGCCGAGCGTATCCTGCATGGCGAAGGCGATCACCGCGGTTAGGATCGCCGAGGTGGTGACGATGCTGGACAGGTCGACGCCGGCGCCGCGCAGCTGGACGAAGCCGTAGAAGATGTAGGCGATTAGGATCACCACGTCTTCCACGATCCGCGGCCATTCGCGGCCGACCAGGGGTAGCAGGAGCCGGAACACGGCGAAGCCGGCGAGCCGGATGAAGGCGATCGCGGCGACGATGCGGAAGAGCGTCTGCACGACGCTGGCGGCGCTCGGCGCCATCGCGTCGAGCGCGATCGCGGCCGCCTGCCCGAACACGCCGATGAGGAAGAGCCACAGCGTGTTGAGATAAACCGTACGTTCCTGCGGCCGGAACTGCAGCAGCAGGATCGCGAGCGCAAACGCGAAGAGCGTGAGCCAGGCGACGTCCGAGTGGAGCAGCTGGCTGACGCTGTACTGGTGCTCGGTCATCAGAAGCGGATCCTGCCGGTCAGCATGTCACGCCACATCACCCAATCCCCGAGGAAGCTGTACCACGGGTAAGTGAAGGTCGCCGGCCGGTTCTTTTCGAAGATGAAATGCCCCGCCCAGGCGAACAGGTAGCCGGCGGCGAGGCCGGCCAGGATCCACCAGAAGTTGAGGGTGGAAAATGCGTGCAATAGTGCCGCAAGCCCGAGCGTAGTCCCCACGAAGTGCAGCCTTCGGCACGTGCGGTTCGCATGCTGCGATAGATAAAACGGATAAAACTCGCGAAAACTGCGGTATGCCGAGCTCTCTCCCGTGCGTTCTCCCATGTGTAGATTTTACTGGGTCGGAACATTCGTGCCGGCCTGGAGTCCGATAGGCGTGGCAAAGATTCTCATTGCCGACGACCACCGCGCCAACCGCGAGGCGCTGGCGGCCCTCCTCGAGACCGCCGGCCATTACGTCCTCGCCGCGGCCGACGGCAGCCAGGCGCTGAAGCTCGCGCGCGACCATACCCCCGAGCTGGTCATCTCCGACGTGCTGATGCCGGGCATGGACGGCTACGAGCTCACACGGCGGCTGAAGCTCGAGCCGCAGACCGCCGCGGCGAGCGTGATGTTCTATACCGCCTATTTCGGCAGCCAGGACGCGCAACAATTGGCGCAGGCCCTCGGCGTCGCGCGCGTCCTGCTCAAGCCCGCCGACAACGACGCGATCCTGCGCGCCGTCGACGAGGTGCTCGGCGCGCGGCCGGCGGCGCCTTCGCCCGCCGGCGGCGACCTCGACCGCGAGCACCTGCGGCTGATGGTCGACCAGCTGCTTGAGAAGACCGGCGCGCTCGAGGCGCAGCAGCAGCGAATCGAGCGGATGAACCGCACGCTCGCCACGCTCTCGGCGATCAACGCGCTCATCGTGCGCGCCTACGACCGCCAGGCGCTGCTCGACGAGGCGTGCCGCATCGCGGTCGACAAGGGCGGCTTCCGCCTCGCCGCCGTCGGCCTCGCCGACGGCAGCCGGCGCCTCGCGCTCGCCGCGCGCGCCGGCGAAGGCAACCCCGAGCGCGAGCTCGAGCGCCTGAACATCGGCGCGCAGGCGATGGTGTGGAACGACGCCGAGAGCGGCTCGTTCGTCGCGCTGCCGCTGATCGTCAACGACGAGCCCGCCGGGGTGCTGCTGCTCTATGCGCGGGTGCGCGACTTCTTCGACGAGGAGGAGATGCGCCTCCTGCACGAGCTGGCGGGCGACATCTCCTTCGCCCTGCACCACCTCGAGCAGAAGGCGCAGATGGACTATCTCGCCTACCACGACTCGCTCACCGACCTGCCGAACCGGAGCCTGTTCACCGACCGGATGACGCAGGCGCTGAACGCGGCGCGGCGCGAGAAGCGCTTCGCGGCGGCGGTGTTCCTCGACGTCGAGCGCTTCCGCATGGTGAACGAGACCTTCGGCCGCAAGGCGGGCGACGACCTCCTGCGCACGATCGCCGAGCGGCTGCGGCAGGCGGCGCGCGAGCAGGACACGGTGGCGCGCATCGGCGCCGACCACTTCGCCATCGCGGTGGCGCCCTTCGACCGGCCCGGCGACACGACGCACTGGCTGATCGACCGGCTGGAGCAGGCCTTCGCGCGCCCGATCCCGATCGACGGCGTCGAGCTGCGCGTCGCGCTGAAGGCGGGCATCGGGGTGTTCCCGGCCGACGGCGCATCGACCGAATCGCTCTGCGCGAACGCGGAGACCGCGCTCAACAAGGCCAAGCAGGCGAACCAGCGCTACCTCTTCTACGCCCCGGAGATGAACGCGCGCGTCGCCGAGGCGCTCGCCATGGAAAACCGGCTGCGCCGCGCGCTGGAGGAAGGGCGGCTCGCGCTGCACTACCAGCCGAAGATCGAAGTCAAGACCGGCGCGATCGCCGGCCTCGAGGCGCTCATCCGCTGGACCGACCCGGAGCTCGGCTCGGTGCCGCCCTCGAGGTTCGTCGGCCTCTTGGAGGAGACCGGCATGATCCTCGCCGCCGGCCGCTGGGCGCTGCGCCAGGCGGCGGCGGACATCCGCCACTGGCAGTCCCTCGGCATCGCCGTGCCGCGCATCGCGGTCAACGTCTCCGCGATCCAGCTGCGCCAGCACGACTTCGTCGACTCGGTGCTCGAGGCGCTCGCCGAGATGGGCGAGGCGAAGCCGATGCTCGATCTCGAGATCACCGAGAGCGTGCTGGTCGACGACATCGAGGCGAGCACGCGCAAGCTGCAGACGCTGCGCCGCGCCGGCGTGGAAGTGTCGGTCGACGATTTCGGCACCGGCTACTGCTCGCTCAGCTACCTCGCGCGGCTGCCGGTCGACATGCTGAAGATCGACCGCAGCTTCGTCGTGCGCATGCAGGACGCCGGCTACCCGCGCAACATCGTGGCGATGATCGTCTCGCTCGCGCACACGCTCGGCCTGAAG